>CABXYJ010000038.1 GCA_902516345.1 uncultured Pelagibacteraceae bacterium | reverse complement strand
CTTAATAATTTTTTTCAATTTTCTAACTTGAGACTTACCTGGCTCATAGACTTCAACGTCAATTTTTCTAAATTTTAAGTTTGTCATCTTTTAAATTTAAGGCCTTTATAAATAAAATCACAATTTTTCATATAGTTAAGTAAAATTTTTTAAAAAATTGACATAATTAATAACTTCTTGTACATAATGCTTGCGCTGATTTAACTGAATTGCGAGCGCTTTAAAAAAACCGCTAAAAAAGTTTTTTTCTCACAATTCACTTCACAGCACATTTATGAATAATGAACAAAATTTAAAAAAAATTATTATAAAAAAACCACTTAAACTGGATTGTGGTAAAACAATAAATAATTTTCCATTAGCTTATGAAACCTACGGATCTCTTAATGAAAGTAAAGATAATGCTATATTAGTATTTCATGCTCTGACAGGAGATCAATACGTTACTGGTATAAATCCTGTTACAAAAAAAGAAGGTTGGTGGATACATGCAGTTGGTCCAGATAAGTCTATTGACACGAAAAAATATTTTGTAATATGTGCAAATGTAATTGGTGGATGTATGGGCTCATTCGGTCCAAGTCATAAAAATGAAGAAACAAACAAAGTTTATGGAACTGATTTTCCAGTCATAACAATAAATGATATGGTTAATGCTCAGGTCAATTTACTAGACCATTTTGAAATAAAAAAACTTTTTTCTGTCATAGGTGGATCAATGGGTGGGATGCAGGTTTTACAATTTGTAAGTAATTTTCCAGATAAAACTAGAACAGCCATCCCAATAGCCTGCACATATAGCCATTCAGCGCAAAATATCGCTTTGAATGAACTTGGAAGACAAGCTATTACAGCAGATCATAATTGGTTAGCAGGGGAGTATTCCTCTAGGAATAAAGTTCCAGACAAAGGCTTGGCAGTGGCAAGAATGGCAGCACACATTACTTATTTATCTAAAAAAGGTCTTCAAGAAAAATTTGGTAGAAAACTTCAAGAGAGAGATGATTTTAAATTTGGTTTTGATGCTGATTTCCAAATTGAAAGTTATTTACGACATCAAGGTTCAGTATTTGTAGATAGATTTGATGCAAATAGCTATCTCTACATCACTAGAGCTATGGATTATTTTGATTTAGCTAAACAGTTTAATGGAAATTTATCTAATGCTTTTAAAAAAACTGACTCAAAGTTTTTTATTATATCTTTTACTTCGGATTGGCTTTATCCAACTCAAGAAAATAAAGAAATAGTGATTGCTTTAAATGCGATAGGTGCAAATGTGGGTTTTGTTGAGATAGAGTCAGATAAAGGACACGACTCTTTTTTATTAAATGTTCCAGATTTTTTAAATACTGTTAAAAATTTTTTGGACCAAAGGATGAGGTAATTGTTCCGCAATACAGTTTTTTAATGTATAGGATTTATTCAAAAATTATTGGTGCAAAAGTAGTCTTTTCCAAAGAAAAAAATTTTAAAGTTTCTATAAATGAAATTTTGAAAAATGTAACAAATAAAACAAAAATTGTTTTTTTGGCAAATCCTAATAATCCAACAGGAACTTACCTAACTAAATCTGAGCTTCTTGAATTAAGAAATAGATTAAAAAAAAATATATTGTTAGTTATCGATGATGCTTACTTTGAGTATATGAAAAATTCTGATTATAAGTCGGGATTAGATCTTTTTAAAAGTAAAGAAAATGTTTTTATTTTAAGGACTTTTTCAAAAATATATGGTCTGGCTTCTTTAAGAGTTGGTTGGGGTTATGGTTCAAAAAAAATTATTGACGCATTAAATATTATCAAACCCCCATTTAATGTAAATGAAGTCGCTCAATTAGCCGCGATAGAGTCTTTAAAAGATAAAAAGTTTTTATCACAATCAATTAAGCATAATCTTATATATGCAACTAAAATTAAAAATTTTTTAAAAAAGTATCGAATTTATTCAAATGAGGTAAGTGCAAATTTTTTATTATTAGACTTTTCAAAATGTAAATTT
>CABXYJ010000037.1 GCA_902516345.1 uncultured Pelagibacteraceae bacterium | reverse complement strand
AAGGAAGTAATAGCATCTATTAGAGGCTCAAATATTTATTCAACTCTTAAATATGAAAGTGGAGTTCACAGAGTTCAAAGAGTTCCTGATACAGAAACTCAAGGAAGAGTTCATACGTCAGCCGCGACAGTAGCAGTATTACCAGAGGTTGAGGAGATTGATTTAAAGATAGACGAAGGTGATTTACGCATAGATGTTTTCAGAGCTGGAGGTCCTGGCGGACAGTCAGTGAATACAACTGATAGTGCCGTAAGGATTACACATATACCAACCGGATTATCAGTTTCGCAGCAAGATGAAAAATCTCAACACAAAAATAAAGCTAAAGGAATGAAAATTTTAAGAGCACGCCTTTATGAACTAGAACGTTCAAGAATTGACCAAGAAAGATCAAAGGATAGAAAAAATAAAATTGGATCTGGAGATCGATCTGAGAGAATAAGGACATATAATTTTCCTCAGGGCAGAGTAACTGATCATAGAATAAATTTAACTTTACATAAATTACAGGAATTTCTTGAGGGTGAGGCATTCGACGAGATTATCGAGAATTTGACTTTGCAAGCTCAAGAAGAAAGTTTAAGTAAATTATAATTTTATGGATGTTCACACCGCTCTTAAATTTGCCTCATTAAAGCTGAAAAAAAATAAAATTTTTTCTTATAAGTTGGACGCAGAAATTTTGATATCAAATGTTTTCAAAAAAAAAAAGAGAGGAAATAATTTTGAATTTAGATTATAAGTTGAGTAATTCACAAATAATCTTATTTAAAAAATTATTAAAAGAACGTTCTAAAGGAAAACCAATTGGCTATATCATCGGAAAAAGAGATTTTTGGAAAAATGAATTTATAATTAATGAGAGCAGTTTAATACCAAGGCCAGACTCAGAATTGATAGTTCAGGAAGTAATAAAATATTTAAAAAATAAACCCTTCTCAAAATTATTAGAAATAGGTGTAGGCTCAGGATGTATTCTATTATCAGTCCTTAATGAACGCAGACATTGTTATGGAACAGGTATAGATATAAGCAAGGAATGTATTAATCTCAGTAAGATTAATAGTAAAAAATTGGGTATTATTAATCGTATTAAATTTTATAAATCAGATATTGACAATTTTAATATTGGGAAATATGATTTAATAATATCAAATCCTCCTTATATCAAAAAACAAGATATAAAATATTTGGAAAAAGATATAGTTAATTTTGAGCCAAAGAAGGCACTTGATGGTGGCTTAGATGGATTATCTGAAATCAAAAAAGTGATAAACAGATCATCTAAATTAATTAAATTAAAAGGTAAGCTTTTTTTAGAAATAGCTTTTGATCAAAAAAGAGAAGTTTTAAGTTTGTTAAAAAATAAAGGTTTTTATATCAACAAAGTAATAAAAGATCTTGGTTATAATGATAGATGTGTAGTTAGCACAAAAATTTAATTTATTAATAAAATGGTTACATTTAGAAACAATAACAATATAAGAAGAAATCATTTTAGAAGAAATGATAGAGGCTTTAAGTCAAACAGTGACAGGTCAAAGTTTAATTCAAGTTATGCTAATAATGACTCTTTTCAAAGAAAAGCACCAGGTAGAAATAATCACAACGCCTCAAAATTAATCGAAAAATATAATAATTTAGCGAGAGAGGCGTTATCATCTGGAGATAAAATATTATCAGAGAATTATTTCCAACATGCTGATCATTTTACCAGAATTTTAAAAGAACAAGAGATAAACAAAAAATCAAAATATCTAAATAATGAACAAGTCAAAAATGAAACTAAGGAAAATTTTGTTAACAGAGAAATCAAAGATACTTCTCAAGATAATTTATAAATATAAATTACTCTCTAGATATTAGTTAATCCCAATAATTTTTTCAGATTTTAATACATCAAGTTTTATTCTTCTTGTTTCAAATATTTTTCTTTCTTCCCCTTTTAAAATCTTACCTGATGGCAATTTAAGTTTCTGTGAATTTATTTTTTTCCCGTTTACTATTACCTCATAATGCAAATGAGGCCCTGTCGATTTTCCTGTTGATCCAACAAAACCGATAGTTTGTCCTTGTCTTACTCTTATGCCACTTCTAATACCTGAAGCAAATTTAGACATATGAGCATACACGGTTTGATAAGTTGAATTATGTTTTATAACTATACAATTACCTCCACCACCACACCAACCAGCTTTTTTAACTATTCCATCACCAGAAGCCATTATAGGTGTTCCCATTGGGGCCGCAAAATCAGTACCTCGATGCATTTTGTTAAAACCATCTATTGGATGTTTTCTCATGCCAAAAGGAGAAGAAAGCCTTGCTCCATTAATAGGAGTTTTCATTAAAGCTTTTTTTACACTTTTACCACTTTTGTCATAATGACCCTCACTTCCTTTTTTATCAAAATAATATAAAGGACTATTTTCACCACTTAAATTTAAATTTGCAAATAAAATATTACCTGTTTCTTGAACTTTATTATTATCATCTTTGTAAACTTCAAACATTATTTGAAATCTATCTCTTTTTTTTATATCTCTT
>CABXYJ010000036.1 GCA_902516345.1 uncultured Pelagibacteraceae bacterium | reverse complement strand
TATCAGCCGACCTTGGCAACTGATATGGGGAATCTTCAAGAAAGAATTACAACAACTAACAAGGGGTCGATTACTTCAGTTCAGGCGATTTACGTGCCAGCTGATGATTTGACTGATCCAGCTCCAGCAACATCATTTGCGCACCTGGATGCAACAACAGTGCTTTCAAGACAAATAGCTGAAATTGGAATTTATCCTGCCGTTGATCCATTAGACTCAACTTCAAGAATTTTGGATCCTAGAATTGTAGGTGATGAACATTATAGAGTAGCTAGAGATGTACAAAGAATATTGCAGTCTTATAAGTCATTACAAGACATAATAGCTATTTTAGGTATGGATGAATTGTCCGAAGATGATAAATTAGTTGTTGCCAGAGCAAGAAAAATCCAACGATTTTTATCACAACCTTTCTTCGTAGCGGAGGTATTCACAGGATCCCCAGGTAAATTAGTGGATTTAGAGTCAACTATTAAAGGATTTGATGCGATCTGCAAAGGCGAGTATGATCATCTTCCAGAGGCAGCGTTTTATATGGTAGGAACTATCGAGGAAGCTATTGAAAAAGCTCAAAAAATAGAGAAAGAAGCAGCAGCCTAGTGAGTGAAGAATTTAAAGTTGAAATAGTCAATCCTGAAAAATCTTTCTTAGCAAAAGAGGACGTCCTAGAAGCTGTTGTCCCAGCTTTTGAGGGAGAAATGGGAATTCTAAAAGATCATATCTCTATAATTTCTTTTTTAAAACCAGGTATTATTAAAATAATAACTAAATCAGGTGAAGAGAATTATTATGTTGAGGACGGAATTGTTGAATTTAAAAATAATAATTTGTCAATTTTAACTAGCTCAATATTTAACCTTTCAGAATTAAATAAGTCTAAAATACAAGATTTACTTAAGTTTGCTGAAGAGGACTTAAGTAAAACAGAGACAAATGATCAAACTAAGTACTTAGTTGATCAAAAAATTGAAGTTTTAAAAAATCTTAATTAATTATTTTTTTTATTTTTTCTTTAAGTTCTTTATAAACATTTAACTTAAAGTCTACAACTACCTCAGTCAACATGTCTAAATCTAACCATTTCCAATCTAAAAATTCTGGTTTACTGGTTTTTACGTCAATTTCATTGTCTTCACCTAGATATCTCATCAAATACCATTTTTGTTTTTGACCTTTATATTTACCTTTCCATATAATTCCCAATAATTTTTCTGGTAGTTCATAGGTTAATGTACCTTCTATTTCTTTGATCAGTTCAACGTTTTTTATACTTGTTTCCTCTTCTAGTTCTCTGTAAGCAGCAGTCAAAAAATCTTCTCCTTCGTCAACACCACCTTGAGGCATTTGCCAAAAATTTTTTGGATTGTCTATTCTTTTACCTACAAAAACTTGATTCTTCTTATTTAAGACAACGATACCTACACCACTTCTTAAAGGAAGTTTTTTAAATTTTTCTTCCATTTTAGCCCTTTAGTAGTTTGAGAGCGTAATTAAGTTGGTTGTCCGTCTCAGTTTTGATTATAAAATCATCAGACTCTTCACTTATTTCAATATCAGGAGACACACCAACTTCAGAAATTGATTTCCCTGATGGCAAATAGTATTTAGCTACTGTCAATCTGATAGCGCCGTCATTTTTAAGAGGTATAATTGATTGTACAGAACCTTTTCCGTAACTGTTCTCACCTAGTAAAATTGCTCTTTTGTGGTCTTTTAAAGCACCTGCAACAATTTCTGAGGCTGATGCTGAACCATAATTAATTAAAACTAACAGCGTTTTACCATTTGTTAGATCACCTTGTTTAGCAAACCATTTTCTGTTTTCTATTGCTTTCCTACTTTTTGTTGAGACTATTTCTCCATTATTTAAAAAAAAGTCAGAAATTTTAATTGCTTGAGAAAGTAGACCTCCGGGATTGTTTCTTAAATCTAGAATGTAGGCTTTAATAGATTTATTTTTTTCCAATTTTTTGATTTCTTTTTCAATTTGATCACCACTATTTTCATTAAACGAAGTTAATCTTAAATATCCAACGTCTTTATCTAGAATATCAGCTTTAACTGATTTTATTTGGATAATTTCTCTTGTTACGTTAAAGGTTAAAGCTTTTTTTTCACCTCTTCGTCTAATGGTTAATTCGATAGCAGATCCAACAGGTCCTCTCATTAATTCTACAGCTTCACTAAGCGATTTTCCTTGTACTTGTATGTCATTAATTTTTACAATGTAATCACCTGCTTTTATGCCTGCTTTAGAAGCTGGCGTGTCATCAATTGGAGAGATGACTTTTACAACTCCAGATTCCATACTTACCTCGATACCAAGTCCTCCAAATTCTCCGCTAGTTTCAGTCTGCATTTCATTAAAAATTTCAGGAGACATGTAGGCAGAATATGGGTCCAAAGATTGAAGAAGACCATTTATTGCAGAGTCCATACTTTCAGATTGATTTATTTCATCCACATATTCTTTATTTATTTTTTCAAGAACCTCACCAAACAAATCGATTTTCTTGTAAATACTATTTTCGGTAGAATTAACTAAATTTGTTAGAACTAAATACAAAAAAAATGATGTCTTTAAAATCTTACCACTCATATTATTAATTTTTCTTTTGGAATAAGTTCAGACCACATCTTTTCAAGTTCATAAAATTTTCTTTTTTCTGGGTGGAAGATGTGTACTATTAGATCTATTCCATCAACGAGCTTCCATTCACTACTTTGTTTTCCCTCAATTTTAGATTCTTGGATACCATAATTTTTAAACTTTTCTAATACCTGTTCGGATAATGACTGTAAGTGTCTTGAAGAAGTTCCGCTAGCAATTATCATATATTCGGCCATTGAACTTTTGTCTTTTAGATCTATGCTAATTATATTTTGGGCTTTATTTTTATCTAGTGTATTTATTACACTTTGTTTGAGCTCTAAAATTTTATCCATTAGTTAGGATTAA
>CABXYJ010000035.1 GCA_902516345.1 uncultured Pelagibacteraceae bacterium | reverse complement strand
ATTTCCTCTTTTCGATTAGCATACTCAGAAAGTTCTTTAATTTTTTCATCATTAAGAATGATAGGCAAAATTCCATTTTTAAAACAATTATTATAAAAAATATCTGCAAAGCTAGAACTTATTACACAAGTAATACCAAAGTCTAATAATGCCCATGGAGCATGTTCTCTAGATGAACCACAACCAAAATTTTTTCCTGCAATCAAAATTTTAGAATTATTAAATGGAGTTTGATTCAAAATAAAATCAATATTTTCTTTACCCTGATCATCATATCTCATCTCAAAAAATAAATTTTTTCCTAAACCTGTTCTCTTAATTGTTTTTAAGAACTGCTTTGGAATTATCATATCAGTATCTATGTTAACTATAGGTAGATATGCCGGAATGCTTTTAAGCGTATTGAATTTTTGCATTCTAATTTTGGTACTTTCTTACATCGTCAAGATTGCCTGAAATAGCGGCTGCAGCGGCCATACCTGGGCTTACTAAATGTGTTCTTCCACCTCTTCCTTGTCGTCCTTCAAAGTTTCTATTAGATGTTGAGGCGCATCTTTCTTCCGGTTTTAGTTTATCAGCATTCATAGCTAGACACATTGAGCACCCTGGCTCTCTCCATTCAAATCCAGAATTAATAAAAATTTTATCTAACCCCTCTTGCTCAGCTTGTTCTTTTACCAATCCAGAGCCAGGTACTACCATCGCATGAACATGGGAGGCTATTTTTTTATCTTTTAAGATTTTTGCTGCCTCTCTTAAATCTTCTATTCTTCCATTAGTGCAACTACCAATAAAAACTTTATCTATTTTAATATCTTTTGCTGCCATATTTGGTTTTAGTCCCATATAATTCAAAGATCTTTCTAATGAATTTTTTCTATCTTCATCTTTTTCGTTGTTTGGGTTTGGGACATTTTCATCTATTGTAATTACATCTTGAGGTGATGTTCCCCAAGTTATCATGGGTAAAATTTCTTCTGCTTTAAGATTAACCTCTTTATCAAATTCTGCGCCATCATCAGTATTTAAACTTCTCCAATAGTTTAGTGCTTTATTCCAGTTATCTCCTTTAGGGGACATTGGCTTACCTTCTAAATATTCAAAGATTTTTTCATCTGGAGCTATTAGTCCTGCTCTGGCCCCACCCTCAATCGTCATATTACAAATTGTCATTCTTTGTTCAACACTTAATGACTTTATAAGATCCCCCGCGTATTCTATAACACAACCTGTTCCGCCTGCTGTTCCTATTTTGCCGATTATTTGAAGAATTACATCCTTAGACGTAACACCTAATGGAAGTTTGCCACTTACATTAATTCTAAAATTTTTTGCTTTTTTTTGAACTAAGGTTTGTGTTGCTAAAACGTGTTCTACTTCTGATGTTCCAATTCCAAATGCTAAAGCACCGAATGCACCATGTGTAGCGGTATGGCTATCACCACAAACAATTACTGTGCCAGGTTGAGTAAAACCTTGCTCAGGACCTATAATATGAACTATACCTTGTCTTTTGTCATTCATACCAAATAGTTGGATACCAAATTCTTTACAATTATTTTCTAATGTATCAACTTGAATTTTAGACTCTTGATCAGAAATTCCTATAGATCTATCAGTTGTTGGAACATTATGATCTGCAACCGCTAAAGTTAATTCTGGGTGTCTAACCTCTCGTCTTGAATTTCTAAGACCCTCAAATGCTTGGGGACTAGTTACCTCATGAACTAAGTGTCTATCAACAAATAACAAAGCTGTTCCATCAGGTTGCTGATCAACTAAATGATTTTTCCAAATTTTATCGTAAAGAGTTTGAGACATTGAAAAAAAAATTATTTTTTTTCTGAAGCACTTTCAAGTTTTTTTTCAGTTTTTAATGCGTCTTTTTTAACATCAACTTCTGAGTTTTCAGGCTTTTTAGCTTCAGTCTTAATTTTTTCACCTTTTTCAGCTTCTTCTTTGGGTGTTACCTCTTTTTTTGGCGCTGTGTCAGATTTAACGACTGGTTCAGGAGAAATAGGTGCTAAATTATCTTCAGTTACTGACTCAGGTTTTACATCAATATCAATACCAATTTTTTTTCTTATTTTTTCAGCTATTCTTGCTGATTTTCCTGTTCTATCTCTTAAATAATAAAGTTTAGCTCTTCTGACTTTTCCAGATCGAATGACTTTTATTGAATCAATTAACGTACCATACAAAGGAAAAGTTCTTTCAACACCTTCTCCAAAAGAAATTTTTCTGACTGTAAAAGAAGAGTTTAAGTCTCGATTTTTTTTAGCTATACAAACACCCTCGAAATATTGAATTCTCTCTTTTTTACCCTCTGTTATTCTCACTCCAACTTTAACAACATCTCCTGAGAAAAATGCTGGGATTTTTTTTTCAGAAAGAATTTTTTTTACATTATGCTGGTTTATTTCTTCTATCGTTTTCATATTAATATTTTGCAATTTAATCTTTCTTATATTTTTGCCATAAATCTGGTCTTCGGACGCGTGTTATAGCCTCTGATTGGGATAAACGCCAGTCTTTAATTTTATTGTGATCACCAGATAATAACACTTCTGGTACCGATTTTTCCTCCCAAACTTGAGGTTTTGTGTATTGAGGATACTCTAAAAGACCATTTCCAAAAGTTTCTTCAGAAACTGATTTATTATTTCCTAATACTCCAGGTAAAAGCCTTAAAATACTATCAATTACAATTAAAGCTGCAGTTTCTCCACCAGACAATACATAATCTCCCACACTTAATTCCTCTATATTTCTTGTAGCCAAAATTCTTTCATCAACACCTTCAAAATGCCCACAAATTAGCGAAAATGATTTTTCTTTTGATAAGTCTTGTGCAAGCTTTTGATTAAATATCTTACCTCTAGGTGAAAGATAAAAAATTCTATCTTCTTTATTAACATTTTTATCAATTGAATTTGCTAAAACATCTGGTTTTAATAACATTCCAGTTCCACCACCATAAGGAGTATCATCAACTGTTTTATGTTTATCTGTTGCTGCATCTCTTATATTAATCACATTCAGACTCCATAATTTTTCCTTCATTGCTTTACCATAAAGGCCTTTATTTAAAGGCCCGGGGAAAATTTCTGGATAAAGTG
>CABXYJ010000034.1 GCA_902516345.1 uncultured Pelagibacteraceae bacterium | reverse complement strand
AATAGATGGTCTTTTTTGAAGCGATCGAGGTATTTTGGTGGAAATAATTGATTTCCAAGTATAAAAAATAACTTCATAATTAAATATAACTAATAAAATTTTTTATGTCAGAAAAATATATTGTTTTTGGTGCGACAGGTTCAATCGGATCTAGTTTGGCAGAGCAATTAATAAGTTCAGGAAACAGTGTCCATTTAGTTGCAAGAAATGAAGGCGAACTTAAAAATATTTCTAACAAGCTCGGTTGTACGTCCACAGTAGCTGATGTTTTAGAGGATGGATTTATTGATAAAGTAAAAAGCGATGTCCCTGAAGCAATGGGAGTTGCTTATTGTGTAGGTTCAATCGATTTAAAACCTCTAAGAATGGTTACAGAGCAAGATTTTAATAATTGCATGAAACTAAATCTTTATTCTGCAGTTGAAGTAATAAAAGGATACCAGGAAAGTTTAAAAAAAAATAAAGGATCAGTAGTTTTATTTTCTACAGTCGCTGCTCAAAGAGGATTTACTAATCACGCTATAATAGCATCTACAAAAGCTGCGGTTGAAGGTTTAACTGTTTCTTTAGCAGCTGAATTTGCACCAAACATCAGAGTTAATTGTATAGCTCCTAGTCTGACACATTCTAAAATTGCTGAACCAATGTTAAAAAATAAAGCTCTAGCTGATGGTATAGCAAAAGCTCATCCACTTAAAAGATTGGGTGAGGGAAAAGATTCTGCCTCACTAGCAAAGTTTCTTATTACTAAAGATAGTTCTTGGGTCACAGGGCAAATAATTGCAGTAGATGGCGGAAGATCAAAACTTTCTTAAAGTGAAAAAAGTTTTATTTTTAATACTATTATTTTTTTTTTTTAACTCAAAATCTTTTTCTCAAAATTATAATTTTCAGAAATTAGCAAAATTAGATGGACCATGGGGATCATCATTCTTAAATGATAATGAATTGATTGTTACTGAAAAAAGTGGAAAAATAAAAATTGTTAATATAAAAAATAATAAAGTTTCTGAAGTAGAACATAATTTAAATTTTTTGGATTATGGTCAAGGGGGACTGTTAGATATTCTTTTTAAAGATAAGTTTGTTTACATTTCCTATTCTGAAAATAGAGGTAATTGGAAGTCAAGTACCTCAATAGCAAAAGCAAAATTTGATAAAATTAAATTAGAATTTAAAAATATTTTTCAAGCAGAACCACCTATAGACTCAGGTTATCATTTTGGTTCAAGACTAGTAATTAAAGATAATTACCTTTTTGCATCAGCTGGAGAAAGAGGACAGGGTATGATTGCACAAGACCCCACAAATCATCCTGGAAGTATTATAAGAATTCACCTAGACGGAAGTATTCCTGTTGATAATCCTAAATTTGAAGGTAATTCTGATTGGCTTCCTGAAATTTATCAAATTGGAATTAGAAACCCTCAAGGTTTATCCTTATCTGCTTTTGATGGAAAAGTTTATATGAGCAACCACGGTGCAAAAGGAGGCGACTGGTTTGGAGAAGTAAAAAAAGGAGAAAACTACGGTTGGAAAATATTAGGTTGGGGAGGAAAAAATTATACTGGGACTAAAATTGGACCTAAATGGAAGCCAGGCTTTACAAAAGCAATTCAATATTGGGTACCTTCTATCGCTACTAGTGCAATCACTATTTACAAAGGTGAAGAATTTAAGGAATGGAATAGCCACGCACTAATTACATCTCTGAAAGATAAATCATTAAGAAAATTAATATTTGATGATAAATCAAATATTAAAGAAGAGATTATTTTCAAAGATAAAATTGGAAGAATAAGAGATATACAAGTTCATCCTAATAATGGAAAAATTTATTTTTTAGCCGGAGATAATTTGTGGCTAATGGAGAAAACTTTTTAAGTATAGATTACTATTCATTTCTTATAAGTGGATAAACTTTCGGGTTTAAATATTTTAAATTTGTTAGCAAAATTAGTATTAACGTGACTAATCCAACAGAAAGCCCAAGGTAGATAAGAAGCTTAAAATCAAATTTCCAAATTAGCTCAAAAATATTTTCAATTATAAACTTTGAACCAATTACTGCAAAAAATATTGCAATCAATATTACAGATTTGAAAATGATCAAAAATTCAATGAGAGATGAAAAAATAACCTCTTTTCTCGAAAAACCCAGAATTTTAAATATTAAATTTTGGTATTCTCTCACTTTTCCTTGAACCATGATCGCGCTCGAAATAACTATTAAGCCAACAACAATTGTTACTGCTGAAATTAATGTTACAGCCAAAAAAACTTTATTTAAAACAACTGTTACTTTATTTAAATAATCTGCAATCTTAATCATTGATAAACTTGGAAAAATTTCTAGCATTTGTGTTTCATCAAATTTATCTAAACTATCAAACTTTGTGGTGGCTAAATATTCATAAGGAATATTTTTTGCAAATTCAGGGTTAAATAGCATAGCAAAATTTATACTAAGATCTCTATAATCAACTTCTCTAAAATTTACTATTTCACCATCAATTTCCCTACCATAAATATTTAAAGTAAAAACATCCCCAAGATTTATATTAAAATCTTTAGCAACCTTTGCATCTAAAGATATTTGAAGTTGATTAGGTTTAGATAGATCCCACCATTTTCCTTCAGTAACAAGATTGTCCTTAGGTACCTTTGTAGACCAAGATGACCTACGTTCACTTCCTATAACCCAGTAGCTATCATTATCAGGTGTTATATATGTATTAGGATTTATGCCATTAATTTTTACAATACCTGAAGAGACCATAGGTACAATCTCAATATTTGCACCAGTGTCCATGGACAAAATGCCTTGTTCGAACTTTTCTCGCTCCCCTTTTTGAATGCCAACAAAAAAATAGTCGGGAGCAATGTCAGGTATAGATTTTGCTATTTCTCTTTTAAAATTTGTTCCAACTAATGCCAAGGTTAGAAGTAAAGTGACACCCAATCCTAAAGACATGATTGTAATAGGTGTGATACTTTTTGTTTGAGTGATATTTTTTATAGATACCTTAAATGAAATATTTTTGTAATATTTAAATTTTTTAAGAAGTAATATTATTAATTTCGAAATTAAGAAGAATACAATCAAACAAACAAAAAAAGCACTAAAATATCCAAGACTATAAACTGGGTTTTCTGATCCATAGGTAAATAATGAAATCAAAATCAATAACATTAATAAACTTATAACAATTAATCTTTTTGAGTAATAAAATTGTAAATTTAGAAATACATTTCT
>CABXYJ010000033.1 GCA_902516345.1 uncultured Pelagibacteraceae bacterium | reverse complement strand
CAATTTGAGTGATAGGATCTGGCGGTGTTAATAATGCTGCAGCAGCAAAAATGATAACAATAACATATTTTCTTCTCTTTTTTAAAAACTCAGAGTCTACAAGTCCGATTCTTGCTAATAAACTAAGCACTACTGGTAATTGAAAACTTATACCAAAGGCAAATATCAATTTCATTACTAGAGAGAGATATTCGTTTACTTTAGCCTCAAGTTGAATAGGTAGATTTGTAGACAATCCACTACTTTCGAAAGATAAAAAAAACTTTATGGCTAAGGGCATTATCAAATAATAAACTAACAAACCACCTAAAAAAAATAATAATGGAGTTAAGATTAAATAAGGCAAGATAGCAATTTTTTCGTGTTTATAGAGACCTGGTGCTATAAATTTCCATATTTGAATTAAAATAAATGGACAGGTTACAAAAAAAGCAGCAAAAAAAGAAATCTTTAAGTAAGTTAAAAAAGTTTCTTGTAAAGCAGTAAAGATTAATCTTCTCTCAGTGCCATCATCTTTTACAGCTTTAGCATATGGTTCAACTAAAAAACCATAAAGGTGTTCTGCAAAAAAATAACACAAAACAAAAAATGCTATCAGAAAAATAAAGCTATTTATTAATCTTTTTCTTAGTTCTGCTAAATGACTTGTAAAGCCACTATTTTCATCATGACTCATCTTTTTTGTCTTTTTTTATTTCTTTTGGATTTTCATCAATATCAATGTTTGAAACTTCATTTTGTATATTATTAATATATTTTTTGGCAGTTCCTATCCACGAACCCACTTTTTTCAACATAATTGGAAAATCTTTTGGACCTAACACAACAATTGCTATTGCAACTACAATCAAGATTTCAAACCAACCAATAGTAGGCATTTGGTTTAATCTTTTTTGTTTGTATCCTGATTATCGTCAGAAATATTTTTGGGATCTGTGTCATCCGTACTATCTGAAGCCATCCCTTTTTTAAAACTTTTTATACCTTTGGCAACATCTCCCATCAGACTAGATATTTTTCCTCTGCCAAACAATAATACGACAAGAATTACTACAATAGCTATTTGCCAAATTCCAATGCTCATATAAAACTTATATCCTTTTTATATATACTTTAAAAGTACCTTTTTTTTAAATCAAAATCTACTTAGATCTATTTATCTTCCTCTTTATCAAGGGTGCTACTTAGCATTTCATCGATATTTGAATAAATGTCTTCCTTTTTTTCATCTTGTTTTTCTTTATAAAATTTGCCGGTTCCAAAAATAGCATTATCTATGTTGGCACTATCAATTAATCCTGCTGCACCAAGCTCATCTACTGTGGGTAAATCTGATAATTTTTGCAAATTAAAATGACTTAAAAAATCGTCGGTAGTCACATATAGAATAGGTTTACCGGGAACGTCTTTTCTGCCACCAGGTTTTACCCAGTTTAACTCCATTAATATTTCAATTGTATTGGTACCAAATGCCACTCCTCTTATTTCCTCAATTTCAGCTCTAGTAACTGGTTGGTGGTAGACAATAATAGCTAATGTTTCAATGGCTGCTTTAGATAGTTTTTTTTCAACAGTCTTTTCTTGAATCATTAAACTTGATAAGTTTGATGAAGTTCTAAATGACCATTTTTTTGATATACAAACTAAATTAATACCACGTTCTTTATATTCATTTTGCAACTTGAGCAAAACTTTTTCTACATCAATTTTTTTCGAGATTTTATTTTCTATTGTCTCAATATCCAATGGTTCAGCTGCAGCAAAAATAATTGCTTCAATCTCTTTTTCAACAGAAGAAAGTTTAGCAGGAAAAGTTATGATATTATCTTTTTTTGATATTTTTTTTTTAATCATTTATTTTCCTTAACAAAAATTTCATCAAAGAGTTTATCTTGTTTAATACTAAGATTGCCCTCTTTCACTAATTCTAAAGAACCAGCAAATATTCCTGCCTTACCGGTTCTTTTATACTTTGAGTTTTTTGAAAAATTTTTTGGTATCAAGTCGTCTAATTTTTTCCAATCTAATAAACTTCCAAAAAAAGATTGTATCGTTTTTATACCCTCTTCTGTAGTTAATACTGGTAATTTGGGAATATTTATTCTCTGAAAATCTTTTGTCATCAATATTGATGCATATGTCTTTAATAATTCAAATAAATTTATCTTTATTTCACTATTATATATTGGTTTTATACCAGCCTTCATTCCTCTAGTTCTAATTTCTCTTCCAAGTCTTTTTCTTTTCAACATTTGATCAGATAAGAGTCTTATCAATTCAAGTTTTTTTAATTGTAATTTTAATCTTTCTGCAACTTCTTGAGCTTTAAATTCCTCTTCAGGTGTACCAGGTAACAATAATTTCGACTTTAAATACGCTAACCAAGTGGCCATAAGTAAATATTCAGAGGCAATTTCTAAATTCAAATTTTCTTTATTAGTAATAAATTCGTGAAATTGATCAGCGAGTTTAGTTATTGAGATATCTTCCAAATTAACTTTTTGTGATTTAGCTAAATCCAACAGCACATCTAGAGAGCCATTGTAAGTATCTAAATCAACTTTGAACAATGAAGAATCAATTACGGACATTAAATAATACTAACTTAAAATCTTATAAAATTGCGATGTTTTTTTAACGATAAATTTATCTAGTAAAGGCGAATTTTTTGCAACAATTTCCATCTCTCTTAAATTAGCATTACAATGTAAAGCTATATTACAACCAGCTCTAAACGTTCTGATTGTATTTTCTTTAAGAGAATCTTTTAAACTTTTCATTGATAAATCATCAGATATTAAAATATTTTTAAATCCAATTTTATTTCTAATTATTTTGATTAACTTATTTGAGTGTGTAACTGTATTGATGCTATCAATATCTTTAAAGATGATATGCGCAGTCATTGCGAAGAAAGTTTTTTTGTTTTTAAATGCTTTAAAATCATTCTTATAAAGAAAATCAGATTTTTTTTTAACAATTGGTGTAAAATGATGGCTATCAACTTTAGCTAATCCATGACCAGGAATATGCTTAATGACAGTACCGATATTATTTTTATGAAAATGCTTAATGCAAAAATCCCCCAGTTTTGAGACAACTCTTGGATTTTTACCAAAAGACCTGCTTCCAATTACATTGCTACATCCTTTAACCCTTAGATCTAAGACTGGGACGGTATTGATGTTTATACCTACAGATCTCAGTAAAGAAGAAGTTTTATTTATAAATAATCTATAAATAAAATCAAAATCTTTAGGATCATTT
>CABXYJ010000032.1 GCA_902516345.1 uncultured Pelagibacteraceae bacterium | reverse complement strand
GAAATTGGGTATCTAACAAAAGAGGGTCCAGACTTTAAAATTGAGACTAAAAATGTTGACGATGAAATTGCTAAAATAGCTGGACCACAATTAGTAGTTCCAATAATGAATGCAAGATATACTTTGAACGCAGCTAATGCAAGATGGGTAAGTTTATATGACAGCTTATACGGAACAAATATAATTGAGTCCGAAGAAGGTGGAGGAGAAAGATATGATCCAAATCGAGGACAAGAAGTAATAAAATATGTCAGAGAATTCTTTGATAAATATATTCCTATTGATGGGACGAGCTGGAAAAATATTGCAGCTTTAAAAGTAATTAACAATGAACTTGTTATTTGTAAAGATGATTATGATTATAATCTTAAAGATAAAAGTAAATTTATAGGTCATAGGGGGAAAGCAGAAAAACCTGAAGCAATTATAATAAAAAATAACAACCTCCATTTTGAAATTATAATCAACCCAAAAGCATTTAGTGCTGCCCATGATATTGCAGGTATAAGTGATGTAATAGCAGAGTCAGCTGTTTCGACAATTTGTGATAATGAAGACAGTGTTGCAGCTGTTGATGCTGAAGACAAAGTAGCCTGTTACCGAAATTGGCTTGGATTAATGAATGGAAATCTAAAAATTCAATTTGAAAAAAATGGTAAAATTTTAGAGAGAAAACTTAATCCTGATAGAAGTTATATTGCTAAAAATGGTATTGGTTCAAAATTACATGGTAGAAGTTTATTGCTAATAAGAAATGTTGGCCACCTAATGACAAATTCATCCATAATTTTAAAAGATGGAAGTGAAATTCCAGAAGGTATTATGGATGCATTTTTAACCACAGCTGCTGCTTTAAAAGATTTAAAGAAAAAAAGAAACTCCAGAACTGGATCAGTTTACATAGTAAAACCCAAAATGCATGGTCCAGAAGAAACTGCATTTACAGATCTTATTTTTTCTAAAGTTGAAGAGTTGCTTGGATTAGAAAAATACACATGTAAAATTGGAATTATGGATGAAGAAAGAAGAACTTCATCTAATTTAAAAGAATGTATAAGAACCTTAAAGAATAGAGTTTTTTTTATCAATACAGGTTTTTTAGACAGAACTGGAGATGAAATGCATACATCAATGGAAGCAGGACCTATGATTAAAAAAGGGGAAATGAAGTCTTCCAAATGGATTTCAGCATATGAAGATAACAATGTTGATATTGGTCTTAAATGTGGTTTTTCTGGTAAAGCTCAAATTGGAAAAGGAATGTGGGCAATGCCAGATAAAATGAAAGAAATGATAGAGGAAAAAATAAATCATTTAAAAGCTGGGGCAAATTGTGCTTGGGTACCTTCACCAACAGCAGCTTCTCTTCATGCTCTCCATTATCATCAAATAAATATATTTGATGAACAAAAAAAAATTTTAGGTCGTAGTAAAGCTAAATTAGATGACCTCTTAACAATTCCAATAGCTAATAGACCTAATTGGTCAGTAGATGAAATAAATTCTGAAATTTCAAATTCTGCTCAGACACTACTTGGATATGTCGTAAGGTGGATAGATCAAGGAATAGGCTGTTCAAAGGTTCCTGATATAAATAATGTTGGACTTATGGAAGATAGAGCTACTTTAAGAATCTCATCTCAACACATAGCTAACTGGGTACATCACGGAATTACGACAAAAATTCAAGTTATGGAGATTATGAGACAGATGGCAAAAATTGTAGATAAACAAAATAATAATGACAAAAATTATGTTAAAATGAGTGATGATTTTGAAAATTCAATAGCGTTTAAAACTGCTTGCGATTTAATTTTCAAAGGAAGGGAACAGCCCTCTGGTTATACTGAACCTCTTCTTCATTTAAATAGAATTATTACAAAATCTAATCAGAATTAGAATTTAGATTAGATCTGTTTTTAAAAGCTGAAAATAAAGTTCCATCATCTAAGCTCTCTATTTCACCACCGATAGGTAAACCTTGAGCTAATTTTGTTATTTTTACTTTACAATTTTTTAGACTATCTTGGATATAGTAAGCTGTAGTTTGCCCTTCAACAGTTGCGCTTGTGGCCAATATAACTTCCTCAATTTTATCTTTATTTACTCTTTCTATTAAAGAACTAATCAATAAATCTTCCTTTTTTTGTCCTACAGAGGAAATTGTTCCTCCCAATATGTGAAAATATCCTTGAAAAATATTTGAACTCTCAATTGACCATTGATCAGCTATATCCTCAACGACACATATTTTATTAAATTTTTCTTTAGATTTTTTACAATTAACGCATCCATCCACATTAGACTTTAATGATCCACACATATTACATCTTTTCACATTTTTATGAACTTCAGCTAAGGTATTTACGAGAGGTTTTATTAATTGGTCTCTTTGATTTACCAACTTTAAAACAATTCTTTTTGCAGATTTAGGGCCTAACCCAGGTAACTTAGAGACAAGTTTAATTAGATCCTCTATCTCCTTAACAATTCTCATTATTTTTTTACAGCGGCCACTTAAACCCTGGTATTCCAAGTCCACCTGTCGCTTTTGAAATTTCCTCAGAAGTTTTGCTTTTAATTTGAGATTTTGCATTAGTATGAGCAGCAATAATCAAATCTTCAATAATAGACTTATCTTCTTTTAATATTTCATCTGAAATTTCAATTTTTTGCATTTCTCCCTCACCATCTAAAATAACTTTTACAGAATTTGAGCCTGAGACTCCAATCACCCTAATTTTTTTTATATTTTCTTGACTTTCTTTCATTTTGGCTTCGAGCTCCTTAGCTTTATCTAAAATTTTATTGAAATCTGTCATTAATTTTTATCATCTTTTTTATTTTTAATGTCCACTAGAATAGCATCATCAAACTTTTCTAACACATTCTTAAATAATTTAGACTCTTTTGCATTTTTTAAAAGTTCATTTTTAATATTTATTTCTTTTTCTTTTATAGAAATATCACCTTTCACTTTTGTTAAAGTAATAATCCATCTTTCGTTTGTCCATTCAAATAATTTTAATGATAAATCTTTGATAAAGTTTTTATCTAGATTATCGTTAAATGATATATCGATTCTTTTTTTTTCAAATCTTACAAGATTTACATTTTTTTCTAATTCATACTTTAATTTAATCTCTTTCTTTTTAATACAAGTTGATAAAAGGTCATCAAAAGATCTTATCTGATTTTTTTCATCATTATTTTCATCAATATTTAATTCGGGTTTATTATTTATTTCTTGGGTTACACTTTTGATCTGCTTCACTGGATCATTTTTTTTGATTTCATTAATTTGATTAATTTCA
>CABXYJ010000031.1 GCA_902516345.1 uncultured Pelagibacteraceae bacterium | reverse complement strand
TTTTAATAGAACCTTCTATACCAATCTCGTTACCCTCCTCATTAAAGCTCTCTGATAGCCCATCTGTAAATGCATAGAACCTGGAGCCATTAAGTTTTATTTTATTAATCTTATAAATATTTTTATCTTTATGTTTTATAACTCCCAATGGTGGAGCTGAGCTATCAACTTGGCTGTATTTACCGAGACTGTCTCTAATAATTGCAGGCTGATGTCCGGCATTAACCCATCGAAGTTCATCAGAGATTACATTATATTCACCAACAATTGATGTAACAAACATTCCACCTGTCTTTGTATTATTTAAATCATTGTTCATATGAAAAACCATTTCATCTGGATCTACCTTTGATTGAGATAAAACTTCAAATAATGTTGATGCTTTTGCCATAACCATTCCTGCATGAATTCCTTTTCCAGCTACATCTGCTATTATAAAATAAATGCTATCGTTATGAGGATAAAAACTAAAAAAATCACCTGATACTTCTCTTGCAGCAATATTTATTCCATGAACAGGGTAATTTTTTAAATTCCTTTTAGGTAAGAAATTTTCTTGAACTTTAACTGCAAGTTTTACTTCTTTAGAAATTCTTTCACGCCACTTATTTTTTTCTTCTTCACTAGTCTCAAGTTTACTCATCAACTTATTATAATAAAGACCAATTACTCCTCCAGCAGTAAAAGGATCTTGAGGTCCTCTTACTTTTAAATCTCCAGATTCTGATTGCTTATCTAAAATAGAAATTAAATCATGTTCTATAGATACTGCATTATGTTCTGCAATGTTAAGACCTAATTCTTCTTGAACGGTACTAACCCTCAAAGGATAAAATTTATTGAAGGCACTTAAAATTATAAACGAAGAAATAAAAGTAAATGCACCAATTGATCCAATCCCAACTAGTTGAATTTTAATTTGAGAAAACCGATCCAATTCAGTTCCTAAAATACTTAAGTCACTGAAGAGTCCAACCGCTAAGGTGCCCCAAATTCCTGCAGCTAAGTGAACCGGTACAGCACCAACGACATCATCAATTTCGTATTTGTTTAGAATTTCATTTACCACTATAGCAATGATTGCTCCACCTATTCCAACAAATATGGAAGTGACCGATGTCATAGAATTACATCCCGCAGTAATTGCGACTAATCCAGCTAAAGGCCCTAAAATAATGTAAAAAGGATCAGGTTTTTTAAATTTTAAGTAAGAAATACTCAAACCTGTAAGTAATCCAAATGCAGCTGCTAAAAAAGTATTTATTAAAATTAAAGGAACAACCTCATCCATTGCACCATTGCTTCCACCATTAAAACCAAACCAACCAAACCATAAAATTAATGTACCCAAAACAGCAAGAGGAAAACTTGATCCAGTAAATTTTCCTTTATTCGCTTTTGAATATTTTCCAATTCTCGGTCCCAATATAATTATTGCAGCTAATGCAATCCATCCGCCAACTGAATGAACAATTGTGCTTCCAGCGAAATCGATAAAGCCCATGTCTGAAAGCCACCCGGTTGCTCTAACTGTATCAGTTACCACTGATAACTGATCCACAGTATCATATTTTGAAAGATAGCTTGAAGACCATGCCCAGTGACCAACGATAGGATAAATAATTCCAGTAGCAAGTACAGTCATTATTAAATATCCATTAAACTTCATTCTTTCAGCAACCGCTCCAGAAATAATTGTTGCAGCCGTTGCAACAAACATTGCTTGGAAAACAAAGTAAGTCATATACTCAGCTTTATCAGTTTTAAAAAAAAATAAGTCAGTTCCAAACAAACCGTTATAGGAAGTCCCAAACATTAACCCAAAACCAAAAATCCAAAAAATAACTACTGATACTCCAAAATCTGCGGCGTTTTTTAGTGCAACGTTAATACTGTTCTTGTGTCGCGATAGGCCAGTTTCCATGCACATAAAACCTGCTTGCATTATGAAAACTAAAATCGCGCAATTGATGACCCAAAGCGTATCAATATTACTTGTTAGAATGTTTATGACATCTTGGGCCATGAGAAAATGATTAATAATTTTTAAAGAATAATGACGTTATATTAACATTCTGACTCATCAATTGTTTTATTCCGAGCTAATGTTAAAACACAACCTCCGCCATTATCTGCTTTAATTGTATAAGATACTCCAGAACCATAGATACAAATATTAAATTTTAAATCTTCAGGTACCAGTCTGTCATCATCAAAAAGTTCTGAACCTATATCCTCAGAAGAAGATCTGCTCACACTACAAGAGGTATCTCCACCAGGAACATAATAGGAGCCAGTTGAAGAATACACCTCAGTTTGAGCCAAGGCAATTTGTTGCATAATACTTTTGGTTGTATTTTGTTTAGCGCCACTGACGTATCCGTTGTAAGACACAATTCCAACAGCTGATAAGATGCCTATTATTGCAACAACAACTAGAAGCTCTACTAGGGAAAACCCCAGTGAGCCTCTAATTTTATTTTCTATTAATTTCAAACTAATAGTTTTATTCAATAGTTACTGTATTCTCAGTTGTAACTTTTGCTTCTGTATTTTTTTTTGTATCTTCAGTGTCAACAGCTTCAAATTTAGTACTTACTTTTATTTTAGTGTTACTGTCTTTTGTCAAAACTGTTTCTCCTACAGTTGCTCCTGATGAGTCTCCTCCTGCATCTGCATCTGAGTCGCTAGATCCATCTGATACAGCGCTAGTACTTGGTTTAGCTGGATTTTTAAAATCTGCTAATGCAGTTACTGCAGCTGTAATTGTAGGTGAAGCTTTATCTGAAACATCCGAGTCAATATCATCACAGTCTAGATTATCATCCATTACTTTATCTGAACCTGTGCTACATTTTGTAACCTCTGCAGCTATATATTTAACTACAGCAGCATGGTTAGATTTAGCAGCATTTACTTTTGCACTTGCGGTATATCCTGTGTAAGCAACTGTTCCAACAGCTGCTAAAATTCCTATAATCGCAACTACAACTAATAGTTCGATAAGTGTAAAACCTTTATTGTTTTTCATCATGCCTCTTTTTATTAGTTAAGTTTATTTATAAGGCGATTCTTATTAATTTTTTCAAATATGTAAATAATTTAAGCGTCAATATTAGTATTTTTTTAGTGGAAAATACAAGATATCTGCACATAATGAGAATTTTTATAGAATTATGACATATAAAGTAGAAGAAATCGAAAATAAAAGAATTGTTCATCTTGATGGTGAGATAGATATGGATGTTGCAGATAAATCGAGAAGTACAATATTACCATTAATTGAGGCAGGTCATGAAGTTCAATTAAATCTTAGCAAAGTCACTTACATGGACTCCTCAGGAATTTCAGTTTTAATAGAAAGTAAAAAACTTTCAGAGGAGAAAAAAACAAAATTTG
>CABXYJ010000030.1 GCA_902516345.1 uncultured Pelagibacteraceae bacterium | reverse complement strand
GTGGTGGAGTTGTAGTTGAAAATTTTTAATTTAATAAAGAGCAGTTTCTTTTTTGATATATTTATCTAAATATTTTACAAGATTTATTTCATTTTTTGAAAAAAAATGATTAGCTTCAGGAATTGATTGAAACTCAACTTTGATTCCTTTTTGATCAGATAATCTTTTATTTAAATCATTAATATATTCAATAGGAACTAATTCATCTTTTTTTCCGTAAATCATTAATCCTGAAGTTGGACATGGTGATAAAAAAGAAAAATCATAAACGTTGGGTTGAGGCGATATAGCTATAAATCTATTAATTTCAGGTCTTCTCATTAATAATTGCATTGCTATTAGAGACCCAAAAGAAAAACCTGATACCCAACATTGGGAATTATCAAAATTTTCTCTTTCAAGCCAATCTAAAGCAGCGGCTGCGTCTGCTAATTCACCTTGCCCATTATCAAATTCTCCATCGCTTTTACCAACACCTCTAAAATTTACTCGACAAACTGAGAAATCGTTTTCCTTAAACGTATTGAAAGTTTCAACAACCACTTTATTATTCATTGTTCCTCCATATTGTGGATGTGGCTGCAATACCAGAGCAACAGGAGAGGTATTTTTTTTACTTTTAAAATATTTTGCCTCAAGTCTTCCAGCTGGGCCAGGGATAAATATTTCAATAATTTTATTTTCCATAATTGTAATTGATTATTATTCTCAAAAAAAGATTAGGTTTATCACAACTGAGTGACAAAATGTTAATCTTTTTTTTACTTAGATACTTGACTAATTTAGTCAGGTTTATATATACCCAGTAAATTAGCGACTTATGAAACTTACATCTAAAGGCAGATATGCGGTTATGGCTTTGGTGGATCTGGCACGATTTGACAGTATTAATCCAGTTTCTCTAAGAGACATCTCGCTTAGACAAGGTATTTCTCTTGATTACTTAGAACAAATTTTTTTTAAACTTAGAAAAAAAGAAATTGTTCAAAGTGTGAGAGGTAATCAGGGTGGCTATATTTTAAATAAAAAAGCTAAAGAGATAAAACTTACTAATATTTTTGATGCTGTTGATGAAAAAGTAAAAACTGTTCAGTGCAAAAAAGAGTCGAAGAAAGGTTGTAACGGTAAATCAACAAAATGTTTGACTCATAATTTATGGGATGAGCTTGAAAATCATATTAAAGATTTTTTTGAAAAAAAAAGCTTAGAAGATCTTATTAAAGATAACATAGAGAGAAGAATTTAAAAATGGATACCAGAGAAAAAGATATAGAAAAGTTAAAAGATTATAAATACGGTTTTACCACTGATATAGAAAATATTAAAGCTCCAAAAGGTTTAAACGAAGATGTGATCAAGTTTATTTCTAATATTAAAAAAGAGCCAAAATGGATGTTAGACTTTAGACTTAAAGCTTATGAGCGATTGAAGCTTTTAAAAGAACCTAATTGGCAAAAACCAAAATATCCAAAAATTGATTATCAAGGTTTATATTATTATTCCGCACCCAAAAGCATACAAGACAAACCAAAAAGTTTAGATGAGCTTGACCCTAAACTTTTAGAAACATACAAAAAACTAGGAATTCCGTTACAAGAGCAAGCAAGACTAAATGGAATTGCAGTAGATGCGGTGTTTGACTCTGTTTCGGTAGCAACTACCTTCAAAGGTGAATTAACTAAACATGGAATAATTTTTTGTTCAATGTCAGAGGCCGTTCAAAAACATCCTGAGCTTGTAAAAAAATATTTAGGCACAGTCATACCAGTTACTGATCACTTCTTTGCAACACTAAACTCTGCTGTTTTTACAGATGGATCATTTGTTTATATTCCTGAGGGCGTTAAGTGTCCTATGGAACTATCAACCTATTTTAGAATAAATGCGTCAGAGACGGGACAATTTGAAAGGACGTTAATTATTGCTGATAAAGGAAGTTATGTAAGTTACCTCGAGGGATGTACTGCTCCAATGAGAGATGAAAATCAACTTCATGCGGCAAATGTTGAGCTAATTGCTCTTGATGATGCAGAAATAAAATATTCAACTGTACAAAACTGGTATCCAGGAGATGAAAATGGTAAGGGAGGAATTTATAATTTTGTAACTAAAAGAGGATTATGTAAGGGAAAAAATTCTAAAATTTCTTGGACACAAGTTGAAACGGGGTCAGCTATAACTTGGAAATATCCAAGCTGCATATTAAAAGGTGATAATTCAATCGGAGAATTTTATTCTATAGCAATTACCAATAATCATCAAAAAGCAGATACCGGAACAAAGATGATTCATTTAGGAAGGAATACAAAAAGTAAAATTATTTCCAAAGGTATAAGTGCTGGATTTTCTGATATGACCTATAGAGGTTTAGTTGACATTAATTCAAAAGCTAAAAATTCTAGTAATTATACACAATGCGATTCTTTATTAATGGGAAATAAATGTGGTGCACATACTGTCCCTTATATAAAAAATAAAAATTTTGACTCTAATATTGCTCATGAAGCTACAACATCAAAAATTAGTGAGGAGCAATTACATTATTGCCAACAAAGAGGATTAAATCCCGAGGAGGCTGTTGGATTAATTGTTAATGGTTTTTGTAAAGAGGTATTACAACAGTTACCCATGGAGTTTGCGGTTGAAGCTCAAAAACTTGTAGGTATTAGCTTAGAAGGGAGTGTTGGTTAATGCTTAAAATAAGTAATTTAAATGCCAATATTGAAAATAAACCGATTTTAAAGGGTTTCTCTTTAAACATAAATCCTGGAGAGGTACATGCCATCATGGGACCAAACGGTTCAGGAAAGAGCACACTATCTAATATTTTATCAGGAAAAAAAGGTTACGAAGTTTCAGGTGATATCTTATTTGAAAATAAAAATTTATTTGATCTTGAGACAGAAGAAAGAGCTCATAAAGGAATATTTTTAGCTTTTCAATACCCTTTAGAAATTCCAGGTGTAAATACAAATATATTTTTAAAAACATCTTTAAATGCAATTAGAAAAGCAAGAGGTGAAAAAGAATTGGACGCGATTGAATTTTTAAAACTTGTTAAAGAAAAAGCTAAAGAATTAAAATTTGATGAAGATAAACTAAATAGACAATTGAATGTTGGTTTTTCAGGAGGAGAAAAAAAGAAGAATGAAATTTTACAAATGTCAATGTTATCTCCAAAATTATCTATTTTAGATGAAACGGATTCAGGTTTAGACATAGATGCTTTAAAAACAGTAGCTGATGGAGTTAATACATTAAGAAACAAAAATAATTCTTTTTTAATAATTACTCACTATCAAAGATTGCTAGATTACATAAAACCTGACTTTGTTCATGTTTTAATGAATGGAAAAATAATTAGATCTGGTGGCCCAGAATTAGCAATAGAGCTTGAAAAAAAAGGTTATGAAAGTTTTAATTAAATGAGCGAGCAATTACATTCAGATTTTGATAAATTAGTAAAAACTTCAAAATTTTCTAGTGAAGAAATTAAGTTTAAAAAAAATTTTTTGAATAATTTCATTAAAAACGGTTTTCCAAATAGAAAGCAAGAAGATTGGAAGTTTTTAGATATTAGTCAGATTATTAAA
>CABXYJ010000029.1 GCA_902516345.1 uncultured Pelagibacteraceae bacterium | reverse complement strand
ATTTTGCTTTTCATTGAGTATGCTCATTTTCTTTTTCTTTTTATACTCGAAGATACAGTCAGTTTTTTTCTCCCTCTAGCTCTTCTTCGTTTCAAAAGCTTTCGTCCACCTTTTGTTTTCATCTTAGATCTAAATCCATGAGTGCGACTTCGTTTTTTCCTAGATGGTTGGTATGTTCTTTTCATAAATGTGGTCTATAAATATAAAATTTCGCTCTTTATAATAATTAAATATATAAATAGCAAATAGAAGATTTTATAAATACGATAACAACAATGGAAAAATCTAAAAAAATTAAAGTATTAATTGGTCTATCTTACCTTATTTTAATAAGTATATTTTTGTTTTTGTTTTTTTCAAAATTTAGTCTTCAAGAACTAACATCCTATGAATTTATTAAACAAAATAGATCGTATTTTATTGAGTTAAAAAGTTCGAATTTATTTTTAGTACTTATAGTTTTTTTATCCTTTACTATATTGTGGGTATTCCCTTTTCTGGGATTTGGTTCACCAATTGCTCTCCTTGGTGGTTTCATTTTCGGAAAGTGGATTGGAACGGTTGTAGTGGTTTTGGGTTTAAGTATCGGTGCAACCTTTTTATATATATTTGGTAATTATTTTCTAAAAGATCTTATTAGAGAAAAATTTTTAAATAAGTTTCGAAACCTTGAAAGTAAATTTAAAAAATCTGAATTTAATTATCTTTTAATCTATCGTTTCCTAGGAGGTGTTCCTTGGCAAATCAGTTGCTTATTACCATTACTTTTTAATGTCAGGATATTAAATTTTTTCTTTGCTACGTTAATTGGAATTGTACCCCAGATCTTTCTTGCTGTATCTATAGGTAGTGGACTTGAAATGATAATAGAACAAAATTCGGAAGTTCCAAAAATTACCGATATAATTTTTACCTCAAATATATATATTCCAATTATTGCTTTTTTTATCCTAGTTATTCTAACTATTTTTTTAAGAAAAATATTTTATAGAAATTAAATCTGGTGCTCCCACCCTGTACTGACCAGGGAATTAGTCCTTACCAAGGACTTGTTATACCATTTAACTACAGGAGCAATATTTCAAATGTATTTTAAAGATAATAAAGCATTTTTTACAAAATAATGCCTTAATTTTTCTGATAATATGATTTATATCTACTTAAGGAAATTTTATGGGTATTCACTACGATTATAAATCTACAAGAAGTGCAAAATTAATGGAAAAACAGGCTAAGCGAGAGAAAAAATTAGCTGAAAGAAAAGCAAAAAGATTGGCTAAAGAGGGTCCTAAAAAAGACCAAGATAAATCAAAAATCTTGGACGCATCAAAACCAATCACACTAGATTTTCTGACTAATCCAGATAAAGAATGATAATAAAAAAAGATAAAAATGAGCGTCTCAGCTTAGCTTTAAAAAAAAATTTAAAAAAAAGAAAGTTATTTCAAAGAAAATTTCAAAAGAAAAAAAATAATGTCAGTTCTTTCCGATAAATGGATAAGAAAAATGTCCAATGAAAAAGGTATGATAACGCCTTTTGAAGAAAAACAAGTGAGGGGTGATAATATATCATTCGGTTTATCATCTTTTGGTTATGATGCAAGAGTAGCTGATGAATTTAAAATTTTTACTAATGTTAATTCTGAAATTGTAGATCCTAAGAACTTTAAACCTACTAATTTTGTATCAAAAAAAACTGCAGAATGCATTATACCTCCAAATTCTTTTGTATTAGCGAGAACAATTGAAAAATTTAAAATACCTGATGATGTCCTCGTAGTTTGTTTAGGTAAGTCAACTTATGCAAGATGTGGTATCATAGTAAATGTAACTCCTCTTGAGCCAGGTTGGGAGGGTTATGTAACCTTAGAATTTTCAAATACTACACCATTACCTGCAAAAATTTATGCGAATGAGGGAGTTGCTCAATTTATTTTCTTAAAAGGAAATGAAAAACCTGAAGTGACCTATGCAGATAGAGATGGAAAATATATGGGTCAAACAGGTGTAACTTTACCTAAAGTATAAGCATGCAAAAATTAGAGGTTTTTGGGCCAAATAAGCTCAAAGGAAAAATTGATATTTCGGGTTCTAAAAATGCCTCACTACCAATATTAGCTGCTACTTTATTATCAAATAGAAAAATTTATTTAAAAAATTTACCAAAGGTAAAAGATATAGAGACAATGATTAATTTATTAAAGTCATTGGGTTCAAAAATAAAATTTGAAAAAAAATTTTTGGTAATAAACAATGCAAAGCAAACTAATAAAATTGCATCATATAAATTAATGAAAACAATGCGTGCAGGAATTTTGGTACTGGGACCTTTGTTGGCAAAGTTTGGACACGCGAAGGTATCATTACCAGGCGGGTGTGCTATTGGCACAAGACCAATAGATATTCATCTTAAAAGTTTAGCAAAGCTTGGAGTTAAATATAAGATTGATCAAGGATATGTTCATGCTATTGCACCAAAAGGTTTGGTAGGAACGAAAATACGTTTTTCAAAGATTTCAGTCGGTGCAACGGAAAATTTGATAATTGCTTCAAGCTTAGCCAAAGGAGTTACTATTTTAAAAAATTGTGCCATAGAGCCAGAAATTACAGATTTAGTAAATTTTCTTAATAAAGTTGGCTGTAACATAAAATGGATAGCAAAACGTTCAATAAAGATTAATGGTGTAAAAGAAGTTAACGAAAATTCTTATTCAATCATGTCTGATAGAATTGAAGCTGGAACTTATCTGATTGCCGCGGCTATAACTGCAGGAAATTTAAGGATCAAAAATATTAAATCAGACTTTATGAAAACTGAGATAGATATATTAAAAAGGACCGGATCAAAAATTAAAGTAAAAAAAAATGAGATATATATTCGTGGTGCAAAAAAAATAAAAAGTATCAATTTAAAAACAGCCCCTTGGCCTGGTCTCGCAACAGATTTGCAAGCTCAAATGATGGTTTTGTTATGTAAGGCAAATAAAAGTTCGATCATACAAGAAAATATTTTTGAAAATAGATTTATGCATGTAGCTGAACTTAATAGAATGGGAGCTAAAATTTCAATAAAAGGTAATAAGGCACTAATTTATGGAAACACCAAATTTGCTCCTGCAGAGTTGATGGCAACAGATCTTAGAGCTTCTGTTTCGCTTGTATTAGCCGCTTTGACTACAAAAGGCAGGTCTGTAATTAACAGGATTTACCATCTTGATAGAGGGTATGAAAGTATAGAAAAAAAATTAAGAAAAGTAGGTGTTAAAATTAAAAGATTAAAATAATGGAAAAAAAATATTTAACACAAATAATAGCAACAGATAATGAGGGTTTAGAAATGATTTCTGCATGTAGTGCTGGCGCAAAGGTTAAAGTGTCAGATATAAAATATCTTGGATCAAACAAGGTTTTTCTATTATCAATCGAGAGAAATAAAATAGAAAAGGGCCAAAAAAATAAAAAAGTAAACAGTGTATGTAGGTTTGATTTTGTAGATAAAGTAAAATCTAAAAATATTGATCAAAAAAATGAGAAATTTACATTAGAATTAATAGGTATTGATCAAATGAAGAATTATAATAACTACGAAATTAATCTTATTTTTAAGAATAATGCTCACATTACTTTAACTACAGAA
>CABXYJ010000028.1 GCA_902516345.1 uncultured Pelagibacteraceae bacterium | reverse complement strand
GTCTCCTTAATAATAAGGACAATTTTATTATTTTAGATTTAGGCACAGCCACAACTTTCGATGTTATAATTAAAAAAACTTATCTAGGAGGTATAATCGCTCCAGGTGTAAAAATTTCTTTAAATTCACTGTCAGATAAGGCAACATTAATTCCCAAATTAAATTTGAAAAAAATAAAAAAAGTTATTGGAATTGATACAATTTCAGCAGTGAGATCAGGTTTTTTTTGGGGTTATGCTGGTTTGATTGACAATATTGTTAATTTGATTAAAAAAGAAACAAAAAAAACCTTTAAATTAATAATTACTGGTGGATTTTCTGATTTATTCAAAGAATCAACAAAAAATAAATTAGTACATAACAAAGATATCACTATAAAGGGTCTGATAAAGATTTCTAAACTAATTAAATAAATGAGAGACGAACTATTATTCTGCCCGCTTGGAGGATCTGGAGAAATTGGTATGAACATGAACCTATTTGGTTACGGTCAGCCAGGAGATCATAAATGGATTATGGTAGATATTGGAGTTACATTTGCAGATGATACGATTCCCGGAGTCGACCTTATTTATCCTGACCCAGGTTTTATTGTAGAAAGAAAAGATAACCTTCTTGGAATTGTTTTAACACATGCTCATGAAGATCACATAGGTGCAATCGCACATTTATGGCCAAAGCTAAGATGTAAAATTTATGCTACAGCATTTACAGCAGTATTAATAAAGGAGAAGTTTAAAGAAAAAAATATAGATATAACAAAAGATTTACAAATTGTAGAACTAAATGGACATGTTTCATTAGAACCATTTAATATTGAATATATAACTTTGACTCATTCTATTTTAGAGCCAAATGGATTGAGAATTAAAACACCAGTAGGCTCTATTCTGCATACTGGAGATTGGAAAGTTGATCCTAATCCCTTAGTAGGTAAAAATATAGATTCAAAAAGATTAAAAGAAATTGGGGATGAGGGTGTTATTGCCATGATTTGTGACTCAACGAATGTGTTTAGCCCCGGAAGATCAGGTTCAGAATTAGACGTAAGAAAAAATTTACTTAATATTATGAGTCGATTAAAAAATAAAATTATAATTACATCATTTGCATCAAATGTAGCTAGAATGGAAACAGCATTTTATTGTGCTGAAAAGACTGGAAGACAAATTTCACTAGTAGGTAGGTCAATGCATAGAATTTATAAAGCTGCAAGACAATGTGGTTATTTAAAAAACACGATTGAACCTATTGATCCTAGAGATGCAAAAAACTTTTCAAGAGATAAAATAGTTTATTTATGTACAGGAAGCCAAGGCGAACCTATGGGTGCCATGATGAGAATATCGAGCTATATACATCCTGACGTTTTTATAGAAAAAGGTGATGCTGTTATTTTTTCTTCAAAAATAATTCCAGGCAATGAAAAGAAACTTTACAAACTACATAATCAACTTGTTAAAGATGGAATTGAAGTCATATCAGAAGAAACTGACTTTATACACGTTTCTGGCCATCCCAACAGAGAAGATCTAAAAGATATGTATCATTGGGTGAAACCTAAATGTGTAATTCCAGTTCATGGTGAACATAGACATATGATTGAGCATATAAACTTTGCAAAAGAAATGCAGGTACCCCATCCAGTTCAAGTTGAAAATGGAGACATAGTAAAATTATACCCAGGTGAAAAGCCAGAAGTTTATGACAAAGCACCGAGTGGTAGATTGTACTTAGATGGTAATGTTAGTGTAGAAGAAGATTCAGAATCAATTAAAGATAGAAAAAATTTAGGCTCTAATGGATATTTAGAGATAACTATTTTGATTACACCAAAAGGAAATATACACAATAGTCCAATAACAACTTTTAGGGGTCTACCAATTTATGAAAAAGAAGAATTTATTTATGGTTTAGAAGATGAAATTGAAAAGACTACAAAATCATTCAAACTTGGTAATAAAAAACAAGAATACAATCTTATCGATGCTTTAAAGATATCTTGTAGAAAATTTACTAAAGAAAAGACAGGAAAAAAACCTTTCACAAATATTAATTTAGTTAAAATTTAATGAGCCCAACAGGACTAGCTATAATTTATATAATAATATGGTGGATTGTATTTTTTGCAATTTTACCAATTGATGTAGAAAGAAAAAAAATGATTAAAATTGATGGTGAAGATCCTGGCTCACCAGAAAACCCAAAAATGTTGAAAAAATTCATTTATTGTACAGGTATAACAACAGCATTATTTGTAATAATTTATTTATTAATGAAATTTGAATATTTAAATTTAAGAAATATAATAATCTAGCATGTATATTTCAAAGTCATTTATACCTATTTTAAAAAATAATCCGTCAGAAGCTAAAATTAAATCTCATCAATTAATGTTAAGAGTTGGAATGATAAAACAATCCTCAGCAGGTATTTATTCATGGCTACCTTTAGGTTTCAAAGTAATGAAAAAAATTGAAAAAATTGTCAAAGAAGAACAGAATAAAATTGGTGCTCAAGAAATTTTAATGCCAACAATACAATCAAGTGAAATATGGAAGGAAAGTGGCAGGTATGAAGATTATGGAGAAGAAATGCTAAGAATTAAAGACCGTCAAGGTCGTGAAATGCTTTTTGGCCCCACAAATGAGGAGCTGGTAACTGATATTTTCAGATCCTCTTTAAAATCTTATAAATCTCTTCCACAACTTTTGTATCACATTCAATGGAAATTTAGAGACGAGATTAGACCTAGATTTGGAATTATGAGATGTAGAGAATTTTATATGAAAGATGCCTACTCATTTGACATAAATGACGAGGAAGCATTATTTTCATATAATAAATTTTATTTATCCTATTTAAAAACTTTCAATAGATTGGGTCTTATAGCTATTCCTATGGCTGCAGACACAGGACCAATCGGAGGAAACCTTTCTCACGAATTTATTATACTTGCTGAAACAGGTGAAAGTAAAATTTATGCTGATAAAAGAATTTTTGATGTAAAAAGTGATGATACTAAATTGGAAAAAAAATCTCTTGAAGCATTAAGAAATAAATTTGAAGAATTTTATTCAGTTACTGATGAAAAATTTAACAAAAATGAATTTGAAAAAAAAGTAAAAGAAACAAATCGTCTTACAACTAAAGGTATTGAAGTTGGTCATATTTTTTATTTTGGTGATAAATATTCAAAACCGATGGGTGCATCAGTCGATCTTCCAGGAGGAAAAAAAGATTTTGTTAAAATGGGTTCTTACGGGATAGGTGTTTCAAGGTTAGTAGGAGCAATAATAGAGGCTAAATATGATGAAAAAAACGAAGTCATGAAATGGCCTATTTCTGTTGCTCCTTATGATGTATCAATAATTCCTATGATAAATAAAAATGATAACTCAGCACTTGATAAAGCTAGTAAAATCTATTTTGAGTTCGAGAAGAACAATATTGAGTCAATAATTGATGATAGCGATGAGAATATTTCATCAAAAATAAAAAAAATGAATCTAATAGGTGCTCCATATCAAATCATTATTGGTAAGCAAACAGATGGAGATTTGCTAGAATTTAAAGAAATCGGAGAAGAAGTACAAAAAATTAATTTGGCTGAAATTATTAAGATTATTAAAGAACAAAAAGTAAGAAATTGATTTCTACATTAGAAAAAGAAATTACATTTAGATTTTTAAAAGCTAGAAAAAAAGATGGCTTTCTTAACGTTATCTCTATTTTTTCATTTATAGGTATTAGCCTAGGTGTTGCAGTCCTAATAATTGTTATGTCGGTAATGAATGGATTTAGATCGGAATTAATTAATAAAATTGTCGGTTTCAATTCGCATATTACTGTTAAACCTTACGAAAGCCAAATAGATAAAAATTTGATTGATGAAAATCTCCAAAAAATTTCAAAAGATCTAATTTTTAGTAATTCCGGTGAAGCAATTATTATTAAAAGTGAAATATCAAAAGGTATTTTAATTAGAGGCTATGAAAATAGTGATTTTAAAAAACTAAAAATTTTTAATAATGAAAATTTTTTAGGTAATAATAAATTTTTATTCAATAATCAAATTTCAATTGGTAAAGAATTAAGTTTTACTCTGGATTTAAAAGTAGGAGACAGTATCACTTTAATGTCATCTGTAGGAGTTGGAACAATCATTGGTAATTTACCAAAACAGAAAACTTTCTTAGTTTCCTCTATTTTTGAAAGTGGCTTAATTGATTTTGATAATAATATTGCATTCATTAATTTAAAAACTTTAGAGGATTTTTTTAATTTAAGAAACACAGATAGAATTTTAGAAATTTACTTAAATAATCCACAAAATATTGAGTATCAAAAATCAATTGTTCAAAATAATTTTCCAAATGAATTTGTATATACCTGGTCTGATATGAACAGCTCTTTATTTTCAGCTCTTAAAGTTGAAAGAAATGTAATGTTTATCATTTTATCATTAATTATTATAGTAGCTGCCTTTAATATCATTTCCGGTTTAACTATTCTTGTAAAGAACAAAACACGCGATATAGCAATTTTAAAATCAATAGGAGTTCTAAATAAATCAATAGTAAAAATATTTTTTTTAATAGGGGTTGTCATAGGAACATCCGCCACAATTTTTGGTATAATTTTAGGAGTAACATTTTCTTTGTATGTAGAAGATATGAGAAAATTCTTGAGCTCAACTTTTAATATTAGTTTATTTCCAGAAGAAATTTACTTTTTAAGTTCTATGCCATCAGAAATTAATCCGTCATCTATTCTTCTAATTTCTA
>CABXYJ010000027.1 GCA_902516345.1 uncultured Pelagibacteraceae bacterium | reverse complement strand
TAAGAGCAAAAAAAATTGGTATTATTTACCAACAAGATAACTTACTTCCAGATTTTACAGCTATAGAAAATATTTATTTAGCAGGTTTAAGTGCTGGTAATAGCAAAGAAATCTCAAAGTCTAAGGCAAAAAATTTACTTAAAAAAGTAGGGCTAACTAAACGATCTGACCATTTTCCATCAGAACTTTCGGGAGGGGAAAAACAAAGAATATCAATTGCAAGAGCTTTAATTAATGACCCTCATATAATTTTAGCTGATGAACCAACGGGTAGTTTGGATTTAGAAACTGCAAAAGGAATTTTTGAACTTTTAAAGAGTCAACTAAATTCAAATAGATTAATAATTTTTGCAACTCATAATAGATTTTTTGCAGATAAGTCAGATTGCTTATTGGAAATGGTTAGTGGTAATATAAGAACTACTAATGACCGAGTCTAAAAATCAAAATTTTAATCATCTAAAAATTCACTCTCAATATTCTATTTGCGAAGGTGCTGTTAAAATTGATGATTTAAAAGATTTTTCAAAAAATGAAAAGATAAAATCTTTAGGATTATGTGATACATCAAATTTATGTGGAGCTTTAGAATTTGCTGAAAAAATATCAAAATCAGGAACACAGCCTATTATTGGCACACAAATAAATTTTAAATTTGCTGATACAATAGGATTAGTACCATTATTCGCTCTTAATGAAGATGGTTATAAAAAAATTATTGAACTATCTTCACGATCTTATCTAGATATTGATCAATTGTCTGATCCCCACCTAAATTTTGATGAATTATTAAATGAAAATAAAGGTGTAGCGATATTTTCTGGAACTGTTCATGGTTTATTTGGTGAGTTATTTAATAAAGGCAAATTTAATGAGATTAAAAATTTATATTTAAAATTAAAATCAAATTTTAATGATAAATTTTATATAGAAATCCAACGTCATGGAGATACCAATGAAAAAAGTTTCGAAAAGTTTAACTTAGGTTTATCTTTAGAGTTAGAAATTCCAATTATAGCCACAAATGAAGTTTTTTATTTAAATAAAGATACGCACGAAGCGCACGATGCATTAATTTGCATAAAAAACAAAACTTATATTAACGAGAAAAATAGATTAAAATTTACTGATCAACATTATTTTAAAAGTGATGCTGAAATGACAGTATTATTTAATGATATCCCAGAAGCTTTGAAAAATAACTATAATTTTCCACTCCGTTGCTCATTTAGACCTTTATCCTCTGATCCTATTTTGCCTAATATAAGTTCAGAAAAAGATGGTAATGCTGACCAAATTTTAATGAAAAACTCTTTTGAAGGTTTAAGAAAAAAATTTGAAAATATTTTTAAAATTAGTAATAAAAATCTTAAGTCTAATGAAGATTACCTTAATTACAAAGATAGATTAGAGCATGAATTAGATATTATAATTAAAATGAAATATTCGAGTTATTTTTTAATTGTTTCCGATTATATAAAATGGGCAAAAAAAAATGATATTCCAGTTGGACCTGGGAGAGGTTCTGGTGCAGGATCATTGGTTGCATGGTGTTTATCAATAACTGATGTTGATCCGATTAAATTTAATTTGATTTTTGAAAGATTTTTAAATCCTGACCGTATCTCAATGCCTGATTTTGATATAGATTTTTGTGAAGAAAAAAGAGATTTAGTTTTCGAATATCTTACAAAAAAATATAAAGACAGTGTCGCCCATATAATTACTTTTGGAAAATTAAAAGCAAGAATGGTTATAAGAGACGTTGGAAGAGTTTTAGGGTTAGCCTATGGTTTTGTTGATAGCATTTCAAAAATGATACCATTTGATCCCTCAAGACCTCAAAATCTAACAGAGTGTATTGCTGGTGAACCTAGATTGCAAAAATTAATTAAAGAAGATCTCAGAGTGAGAAAATTAACAGAACTCTCGCTTAAACTGGAAGGATTGAATAGAAACGTGGCTACTCATGCCGCAGGAGTGGTAATAGCAGACAAAAAACTTCAGGAAATTGTACCTTTATATAAAGATACTTCAGCTGATTTATTATTGCCATCAACTCAATTTGATATGTATTCGGCAGAAAATGCGGGTTTGATTAAATTTGATTTTTTAGGTCTAAAAACATTAACAGTCATTAACAACACCCAAAAACTTGTAAGAAAAAAAATTAAAGATTTTAATATTGAAAACATAAATTTTGACGATCAAAAAGTTTTTGATTTATTGTCTTCAGGTAAAACAGTAGGTTTATTTCAAATTGAAAGTGCTGGTATGAGAGAAGCACTTATTCAAATGAAACCAAATCATATAGAGGATATTATTGCTTTAGTGGCTTTGTACAGACCTGGACCGATGAGTAATATTCCAACATATAATGATTGTAAGCACGGCAAACAAAACCCTGATTATTTACACCCATTGTTGGAGAATATTTTAAAACCAACTTATGGAGTAATTATATATCAAGAACAAGTTATGCAAATAGCTCAAAAATTATCAAATTTTACCGCTGGGCAGGCTGATATTTTAAGAAGAGCAATGGGCAAAAAAAAGAGAGCAGAATTAGAAAAACAAAAACAAAGTTTTATAGCTGGCGCTGTAGAAAATGGAATTAGCAAAGATATTGCGGCAGGAATTTTTTTAAAAATTGAACCTTTTGCAGAATATGGTTTCAACAAAAGCCATGCTGCTGCGTATGCAATAATTTCTTATCAAACAGCTTTTTTAAAAACGTATTATCCAAAAGAGTTTATTGCAGCTTCTATGACAATGGATATCTCTAATCAAAATAAACTTAGTGAATTTTATGAAGAATTGAAGAGACTGGATATTAAAATAGTGAGACCAGATATAAATGAATGTTTTGCAGACTTTAGAACAACTGATGATAAATTTTATTATGCCCTTGGTGGTATCAAAGCGGTAGGTTATGAAGCAATTTCTAATATAATAAAAGAAAGAGAGATAAATGGAAATTTTAAATCTATAAGCGATTTTTTAAAAAGAATTAATCCAAAAGATATAAATAAATTGCAATTAGAAGGTTTGGTAAAATCTGGAGCATTTGATAATATTAACAATAATAGACAATCTCTATTCAACTCAATACCAAATTTTATTACCAAATCAAAAAATCTTTTTGATAATAAATCAGTAAATCAAATAGATTTATTTGGAGATAATCAGAGTCAAGAGTTAGAAATTATTACAAAAGTTGATGATTGGAAATTTGAAGAGAGATTATCTAAAGAATTTGAGTCAGTTGGGTTTTTCATATCTAACCACCCATTAAATCAATATAAAGAAATATTTGATGATTATAATATTCTAAATTATCAAAATTTTAGTAGCACTGATGATTTAAAAAATGGAAATATTGCAGCAACTTTATTAAAAATTCAGGAGAGAAAGACTGCAAAAGGTAATACATATGCTGTTTTAAAACTTACTGATTTGTCTAGTGTATTTGAGTTATTTATTTTTTCAGATGTTTTAGAGTTAAATAGAGACATTTTAAAAGAAGGTAGATCTTTAATACTAACACTTATGAAATCCTTATCCAATGAAGATAATCGTTTCAAAAGAATTAATGTACAAAAAATTGTCTCCTTACAGGACTTGGTGAACAAACCTATCAACGAAGTAACATTTAAACCTAAATCTTTAAAAGAATTAGATGAAATTTCTACAATCTTATCTGAAAAAGGGAGCACTGCGATTAAAATAAACGTAAGTGACAATGAAAATAATTTATATTTTCAATTGGAAAATAAGAGAAATATAGATAGAAAAACTATAAATTTACTGAGAAATAAGGAAATATCAGCTATAATTAGTTAAATTATACTTGTTTATTAAATAAAATCTTTGTAAATAGATTTCAAATTAAATTAACACGCACACAGATGTTGGTTTTATACCTCCGGTCCTTAATTGGAAATTTCTGTGGTGGATTAACCGGGAAAAAAAATGAAAATACCTAACGTTACTATTCAACAACTATTAGAAGCAGGAGTCCATCTTGGTCACAAGACTCTAAGATGGAACCCAAAAATGAAAAAATATATTTTTGGCAAAAGAGACTCAATACATATTATTGATTTAACTCAAACTTTAGAATTGACGAAAACTGCACTCGAGAAAGTATATGAGACTATTTCAAATAATGGAAAAATATTATTTGTATCAACAAAAAAACAAGCCTCTGAGGCTGTAGCAGAAGTAGCTAAAGAGACTGATCAATATTTTGTTAATTACAGGTGGTTAGGCGGAATGTTGACTAATTGGGGGACTATATCAAACTCAATAAAAAAGTTAAAAAAACTTGAAATTGATTTAGTAGCTGAAAACAGAGGTTTCACTAAAAAAGAACTTTTAAAAATGAGCGTTAAAAAAGATAAGTTAAAGAGATCATTAGGTGGAATTTCAGATATGAAAAAAATACCTGATTTAGTTTTCATAATTGATACTAACTATGAGTCGCTTGCTATACAAGAATCTATTAAACTTGGAATACCTATTATAGCAATTTTAGATAGTAATTCTAATCCAGATGGAATTGATTTCCCAATTCCTGGTAACGATGATGCCAGAAGATCAATTGATCTTTATTGTAATCTTATAAAAGAAACTATTAATTCTGCTAAAAAAGCTGCTCCATTACCGGAAGTTAATGAATTAAGTATAAAAAAAATTGAAAAAGAAAAAAAGAACAAAACATTAGTTGAAAAAGATAGAGAAAAATTGGAAAAAAAATTTTCTAAAGAAACAGAAAAAAAGCTTAATTAAAATGAGCAATATTGAAAAAGTTAAGAAACTTAGAGATGCTACTGGTGCTGGTTTTAAGGATTGTAACACAGCAATAAAAGAGTCAAATGGTGATCTTGATAAAGCTGTAGAAATTTTACGTATAAAAGGAATTTCAAAAGCCTCAAAAAAAATGACAAGAGATGCAAAAGAAGGTGTTGTAGCTATAAGTGGCGATCAAAATAAAACATCGATTATTGAAGTTAATTGTGAAACAGATTTTGTTGCA
>CABXYJ010000026.1 GCA_902516345.1 uncultured Pelagibacteraceae bacterium | reverse complement strand
TTTAATGAAGCTCTTTTATCTCCAGCTACTAAACATAATGTAAAAGAATTTTCAGTTTTAAAAACTAAGCTTTTTATTATAGCCCCCTTCTCACAACTTAAAGATGCAGCTGCTTCAGAAGCAGTTCGCGCTGATAAATTTAAAGTTATTATTTCTTGTTTTTGGTCAAATTCTTTTAAAAATTTATCTACTCTTTTTACTGGTTCTTTGTCTAGTAAAGTCATTTTCAACTTAAAATTGATAGTTATTTTTTTAATTTGATTATACACTCATGTTAAAAATGCATAGGTGTTATTAAGTAAAAGAGCATTATTAATCAATCTTTATTTGGTATCACCGAAGCCTGAATTACAGAGGAGATATAATGAGCGCAAAAAATGTATTAAAAACCATTAAAGACAAAGAAATTGAGTACGTTGATCTTAGGTTTACTGATCCCAGAGGTAAACTTCAACATGTAACAATGGATGGAAAAATAGTAGATGAGGAAATGTTAATTGAGGGTATTTTTTTTGATGGATCATCTATTGCAGGTTGGAAAGCAATTAACGAGTCTGATATGATACTTAAACCTGATTTAAGTAGAGTAGTTATAGATCCTTTTACTTCCCACAATACACTTAACATTTTTTGTGATATTTTAGACGCTATTAAAAAAGATCCTTACGAACGAGATCCAAGAGGAACAGCTAAAAAAGCCGAAGCATATTTAAAAAAGTCTGGTATTGGAGACAAAGCTTTCTTTGGACCTGAGGCTGAGTTTTTTGTATTTGATGATGTTAAATTCAAAAATGACATGAATGAAACTGGCTTTAAAATTGATAGCACAGAAGGTCCTTACAATACGGGAAGAGATTATGAAAATGGTAATTTAGGACATAGACCTGGAATTAAAGGAGGTTATTTTCCAGTTCCACCTGTTGATAGTGCTCAAGACATGAGAAGCGAATATTTAAAAGCAATGAAGGATATGGGTATTAAGGTCGAGAAACATCACCATGAAGTTGCGCCAAGCCAACATGAGCTAGGAATGTATTTTGGAACTTTAGTTGATCAAGCTGATAATTTACAACTTTACAAATACGCCGTTCATATGGTCTCTCAATCTTTTGGTAAAACAGCTACATTTATGCCTAAGCCTGTAAAAGGTGACAATGGTTCAGGAATGCATGTTCATCAATCTATTTGGAAAGGAAATACTGCTTTATTCTCAGGTAATAAGTATGCAGGTTTATCCGATACAGCTTTATATTACATTGGTGGTATTTTAAAACATGCAAAAGCGATTAATGCATTTTCTAACGCAACAACAAATAGTTATAAAAGATTAATTCCAGGATTTGAAGCTCCTGTACTTTTAGCTTATTCAGCAAGAAATAGATCTGCTTCTTGCAGAATTCCAATTACATTAAGTAAAAAAGCAGCTAGGTGTGAAGTAAGATTTGGAGATGCTGCAGGAAATCCTTACTTAACATTCGCAGCAATGCTAATGGCTGGTATTGATGGAATTAAAAACAAAATTAATCCGGGCAAATCTTTTGATAAAGATTTATACGCCTTATCTGAGGAAGAAGTAAAGAAAATCCCAACTGTTTGTGGATCTTTAAGAGAAGCAATGGAAAGTTTAGATAAGGATAGAAAGTTCCTTACTGCAGGTGGCGTTTTCACTGATGATCAGATAGATGCTTATATAGCATTGAAGTTTGAGGAAATACATAACTTTGAGCACACACCTCATCCTATAGAGTTTGAGATGTATTACAGTTGTTAAATTTTATTGTTTAGTTTTAGCAATCTTGTTTTTGCCAGAACCATTTTTAACGATGTAATCTAATGTTCCATTTGCTCCGGTATCAACAGACTTAATAAGAGATCTTGAAAAATTTTTTCTTTTCTCTTTTCTATCTTCACTGTTAAGCAAATTTCTAAATTCAAAGACATTCATAGATGTATAATAACAATCTATGCGTTTATTGCAACTCTGATATGTTTAAAATGGGATTACACTTTAAAAGACTCTCCGCAGCCACAACGCTCGGTTTCATTAGGATTATTGAAGACAAATGAAGATGAAAAATCCTCTTTTTTATAATCCATCTCAGTACCTAAAAGGTACATTACTGCAGCTGAATCAATGTAAATTTTCACTCCTTTATCTTCAATCAACTCGTCATTAGTATTTACCTCTTTTGTATACTCCATAACGTATGACATGCCTGCACAACCACCTGATTTTACAGAAACTCTTAAACCGATTGCATTTTTTTCAGCATTGGACATGATTTCTTTAATCCTTAAAGCTGCATTATCACTTAACTTAATAATCGGATTCATTATAAATTTAACTCCAATTTCGCTGCATCTGACATCATATCTTTGTTCCAAGGTGGGTCCCAAACTAACTCAAGATTTACATCATCAATTCCCTCTACCTGCATAGCACTCTCTTTTACTTCTTTAGGTAAACTTTCTGCAACAGGACAATTTGGAGTGGTTAATGTCATCTTAATTTCAGCTTTACGACCATTTACTTTAATATCATAAATTAAACCAAGTTCATATATGTTTACTGGTAATTCCGGATCATATATTTTTCTGATTTCATCAATTATTTTATCTTTAGTATCCATAACTAATTTTCTGTGGTTGTTTCTTTTCCATCATTTTCCATTGCAGACACTAAAGTATGCCATGATAAAGTCGCACATTTAACTCTCATAGGATATTGTTTAACTCCTGATAGACACATTAATTTTGTTTTATCATCTTCTTTTAAAATCTTATTTTTAAGTTCAGGATTTTCTTTTATCATTCCTAAAAAATCCTCAATTATTTCTTTAGCTTCATTGTCACTTTTTCCTTTAATTAGGTCAGTCATTATCGAAGCTGAAGCCATAGATATTGCACATCCACTTCCTTCAAAAGAAATATCCTCTACTTTTCTCTGATCATTTAATTTCAAATACACATGTACATTGTCTCCACATAATGGATTGTTTCCTCTTGCATCTTTATTAAAATTTTCTGTTTTTCCTAGATTTCTAGGATTTTTTCCATGTTCTAAAATAATTTCTTGATATAATTCTTTTAAGTTCATTTTAAATCAAAAATTTTTTTACAATTATTAATCCCGTCATTTAACTTATCTAAATCGTCTTTGGTATTATAAACTCCCAGGGATGCTCGCGCACTTGCAGAAATACCTAATTTATCATGTAATATTTGACAACAATGATGGCCAGCTCTTATAGCAACCCCAGTTTCATCTAAAATAGTCGCAATATCATGCGGATGAACTCCTTCAACTGTAAAAGATAGTACTCCTCCTCGCTCTTTAGGATTGCCGATTAATTTTACAGAATTATTCTTTTTTAAAATTTCTTGACCATATTCTATTAATTCTTTTTCATGTTTGATTATTTTTTCAATTCCGATGCTTTCTAAAAATTTTATTGATTGATCAAAGGCAATTACTTGTGCAGTAGCCATTGTTCCAGCTTCGTACTTATTAGGAAGTTCACCATAAGAAATCCTATCCTTTTTTACTTCATTTATCATTCCTCCACCTCCTTGATATGGTGGAAGTTGTTCTAACCATTTCTTTTTTCCATACAAAACTCCAAGTCCTGTCGGGCCATACATTTTATGACATGATATTGCGTAAAAATCGCAATCCAAGTCCTGCATATCTAATTTTAAATGTGGTCCTCCTTGACATCCATCTACTACAACAACTATGTCCTTTGAATGCGCTAATTGAGTTATCTCTTTGATTGGTAAAACTGCACCAGTGACATTGGATAAATGAGTTATTGCTATTACTTTAGTTTTATCTGTAATTTCTTTTTCTATATTTTCAATCGGAATATCTCCGTCTTCATTTATCTCTGCAAACTTTATTTTTATATTTTTGGATTTTCTTAAAAAATGCCATGGAACATAATTTGAGTGATGTTCTAGCTCTGTAATTAAAATTTCGTCATTTGGTTCCAAGATCGCTTGACCTAAAGTGTTAGCGACCAAATTTAAAGCTTCTGTAGCACCTTTAGTAAATACAATTTCATTTTTATCTTTCGCATTTATATATTTTTGTACAGAAGTTCTTGTATTTTCATACAAATTAGTGGCTGCAACAGCTAAATAATGTATGCTTCTGCCTACATTTGAAAACTGTTTAGAATAAAAATCATTTATTCTATCTAAAACTACCTTAGGTTTTTGGGATGAGTTAGCGCTATCTAGGTAAACTAAATCATTATTCTGAATTTTTTCATCAAAAATCGGAAACTCTTTTCTAATGTTATTTATGTTCATTGTTTTAATCCAATAATATTTGTAATTAAGTTTTTTATTTCGACGTCTGTAATCTTTTCAACAACATCCATTAAAAAACCATTAATCAAAAGTTCTTTTGACTGTTGATAATTCAAACCACGAGACATTAAGTAAAAAATTGAATTTTCATCTAAGCTACCAGATGCTGATCCGTGAGAACATTTTACATCATCAGCATAAATTTCTAATTCTGGTTTTGCATTAAACTCTGATGTTTCATCGAGCAGTATTGCTTTACTCAATTGATATCCATCAGTTTTTTGAGCTTTTGAATTTACAAATATTCTTCCTTGATATGCAGATTTTGAATTTTTTCCAAGAACACTTTTTATAAGCTGATAACTTTTTGTGTTTTCTACTAAATGATTGATTGTAGTTCTAATTTCGTGTTGTTGATTTTCCTTTAAGGAAAAAATACCATTAATGAATGCTGATGAATACTCACCATTTAAATTACAATTAATCTCATTTTTAAAATAATCTGAACCAGCAGATAATACAAATGTTTCTGAAACACTGTTATTATCCTGTTCAATATTATTAAAAGAGTATTTTAAATTATTATTTCTAAATTTATCAATTTTATAGTTTTTCAGAATTGAGTCTTTTTCTAAATTGAAGTTATAAAAAATATTAATAAAGTTTTTCGCTGTGGTGTTAGCAAAATAATCAATCAGTTTTAAACAACTATTTTCACCTAATTCAAAATCTAATCTCAAATTGATATTAGTGGACTTTATTTTATCATTTGTTACGTGATAAATTATCAAGGGTTTCTTTA
>CABXYJ010000025.1 GCA_902516345.1 uncultured Pelagibacteraceae bacterium | reverse complement strand
TACAACAGTAAATGCACAAGCTAAATTATATTCAAATACTATCTCATCATTACGATTTACTGAAAACATTTTAGATCCATCTTTACTAAATGTAATATCATTTAGATCATCTTGATCTGAGTCGATAGCCTGCAAGTCTATTTGACCATCTGAGGTTGCTGTAGATATATCAAATGCAACAGTTAAAGAATATTGTTCAACAAAAGAGTTAGAGCTATTTCCTTTAAAAGATACAAATAGTCTTTTTCCATTATTACCAAAAGTTACTCCAAAAGGGTTATGCGCTTGAAGTGAAATTGCTGTAGACGATGCAAGAGTCAATGTGCTTAAATCATATGGAGTTGATAAACTGTATTGTTTAATAGACTGGGGGTTCCCTGTCTCCCTTTCATTCATGGTCAGAAACATTTTTGTTCCACCATTAGTTATAAACATACCTTGGAGATTGTTATTATCATCAGTTGATCGATCCCCTATATTCGTACCGTTTTGAAGTGCATCTGTATCAACATCTACATCGGAGTGATATGTGCATGTTGAAATATCGTATGCAGTTGTTAGGTCTAATCTGTTAACAAAAGAAGTTTGTTTATCATTTAAGCCACGCTGCATCGTAAATATTTTCATACCATTATCAGCGAAGTGAAAACCTAGAGTGACTCCGGTCGATCGATGGGAGCTAGAGTGATCTGGATCAACAACTGAACAACGTTCATCGTTACCAGCATAAGTCGCTGTTGAAATATCATAAGGTACAGAAAGCGTATACTCGTTTATTTTATCATCTGATCTATGAGCAGCACTGTTATTTGTACCATTATGAAACGTTAAAAACATTTTTGTACCATCATCGTTGAATTGAACAGTACCCATTTTATCTGCGGAAACAGGATCATTGAGAGTTCTTTTATCGATCTGGGTTACCATCGCAGCAAATGAATTAGAGAACGGTATTAGAAAGAAAAATATTATTAATATTTTTTTTACTAAAATCATAAAGCTGAAATTTAATTTACTCTATTATAGTGTCAAATATTTTAGGTGCCCATTTTTTTGCATCTTGAGAAGTAACGTGAAAATCAAATTTATCAGGTTTTACAAACATTTTATTAGTATCATCAAATCTACCCTCTTTAATTGTATCTACCCAAATAACATAATCTGCTGGAAATAAAATTCTCGCCTCGGGAGTTGGACAAATAAAATCTGCTACAACGTAATTTCCCTCTTCTTTTAATTTTAGAGCAAATTCCGCCATTCTTTTTGCTTGTCTTTTTCTACCTTCCTCAGAAAAATCCCAATCATTAGCTGCTTTTCTCACCTCATCAGCATTTAATCTTTTTGCTTTAATCATGGGAGCTAATTCATTAGCTAAGGTTGTTTTACCTGCTCCAGGTAATCCCATTATTAAAATTATTTTCATGTATGTTTTGTGACAATAAAAATCGATTCTATCAAGCTGAATTTCTTTGACAGCTTTTTCAAAAAAGATAATGATCATGGGATGAAATTTTCTCTTGAAATTGGCCCTCAGACTGACTTGGATACAGTTCCTAGAATTCAAGATATTTACATTACTATGTTGCCAGGTGGAGATTATAAGGAAACTGCACAACAAGCAGTTGAGTTAGTAAAAAAAGGCTTCAACCCAGTGCCTCATTTTCCAGCGAGATCAATCCACAATGAAAAAGAGCTTAAAGATTACATTTCTATTTGCAAGGACGGTGGGGTAAAGCAAGCTTTAATTATTGGCGGAGGGCGAGAACCAGTTGGAAAATTTGATAGCTCTTTTCAACTTTTAGAAACTGGTTATTTTGAGAAGATGAAGATAGGAATTGCTGGACACCCAGAGGGGAGTCCTGATATATCCGATTTAGAATTAGAAAAAGCTATGATTGATAAAAAACCTTATGCTGATTACATCGTAACTCAGTGGTTACTCGACCCTCAGCCTATCATTGATTTTATATCCAAACAAAGCATACCAGTTCATGTGGGAATTACTGGTCCTCTAAAAGTATCAAGCTTAATAAAATTTGCAAATATTGTTGGAGCAAAAAATTCTATTAATTTTCTTAAATCTAATTTTACTAAAGCTTTAGATTTATTAAAACCTAAAGACCCTAATGATCTAATTGGAAGCGTAAAATCGCATACCGAATTTTTCCATATTTATACATTTGGTGGCTTGAAGGAAACTAACAAATGGTTGGAGGAGAATAACTATGTCTAAAGAATTTGATTATACAAAATTAAAACAATTTACTTCAGTCGATCAATCAGATCGAGCAGTACCATACAATTTAAGACAGAGTGGACCAACAAAAGTTGAAATGCTAATTTCTACTAGAGTAAGGAAGTCTCCTTATTGGCACCTATCTATGCAAGCCGGATGTTGGAGAGCTACCGTATATAATCGTATTTATCACCCAAGAGGATACGTAAAACCTGAAGACGGTGGTGCAATGGTTGAATATGACTCTATTGTCAATGATGTTACTATGTGGAATGTAGCTGTTGAGAGACAAATAAGAGTAAAAGGCCCTGATGCTGAGAAGTTTGTAGATTATGTAATTACAAGAGACGCAACGAAAATTTCTCCTATGAGAGCGCGATACGTAATATTATGTAATGCTTATGGTGGTGTTTTAAATGATCCAATTTTATTAAGAATTTCAGAAAATGAATTTTGGTTTTCATTATCAGACTCTGATATTGGAATGTATTTACAAGGTGTTAATGCAGATGGAAGATTTAATTGTAAAATAGAAGAGACCGATCACTGTCCAGTACAAATTCAAGGTCCAAAATCTAAAGCTTTAATGAAAGATCTTTGTGGAGACCAATTTGATTTAGATAACATGCCTTTTTATGGATTAGCTGAAGCAAAAGTTGGTGGGAGAAGCTGTGTGATTTCTCAATCTGGTTTTTCAGGAGAGGCTGGATATGAAATATATTTAAGAAATGCTACTCTTTATGCTGACGATATGTGGAATGCTGTTCTAGATGCAGGAAAAAAACATAACTTAAAGGTTATTGCTCCTGCACATCACAGAAGAATTCAAGCTGGTATTCTATCATGGGGACAGGATATGGATCAACAACACAATCCTTTTCAATGTAATCTTGGATATCAAGTCTCTTTGTCTGGAAAAGGTGAGTGGAATAAAAAAGCAGATTATGTTGGAAAAGCTGTTTTAGAAAAAATGGGCCAAGATATAAAATCTGGAAGCAAGCCATATAAACTTCAACTAGTTGGGTTTGAGCTAGGTGGGAAACCAATTGACGACTACGCTCCAGATTTCTGGCTTGTATCGAATGAAAGCGGTGGAGATCCAGTCGGCTTTTTAACTTCTCCTTGGTATCATCCAGAGAAAAAAGTAAATATTGCAATGGGTTATGTTCCATTTGATGGTAATTTAAATCCAAATGGGTTCCCTAAAAATAAAATTGGTACAAAATTTAAAGTTCATTTGCCTTCACAATACTCAGAAAAACCTGGTGAACCAGTAGATGCGGTAACAGTTGATATACCTTTCAAAGAATCTTACAATGCAAATACTAGAGAGGTAGTGAAAGGTTGATAATTTAAAAACTCCTTCCTGGAGATAATGAATAAAGGATTTTTAATAGGTGTTTGCATTATAATAGCTATTGCTCTATTAATCTTACCTTTAATAATTTCTTACAAAGAACAAAAAAACAAAAAAAAGTAAATGTTTGGAGAATTTCTCAATATTATATTTAAATCTATTAAATTAGATAGATCTCTTTACAACGATAATAAAAATTTCGGTGAAGCATCAATATATTTTGCTGGTCTTATAATGATTTTAGACGGGGTTGCGGGTGCAGTGGCAGCTAATACAATTATGAAAACTGCAATTGGCATGTCAGGCTTGACTGCAATTTTGACATGGTTTATTTGGGCTATATTTATTTTTGTGATTGGAGTGAAATTATTTCCTGATAAACAAACTAAAATACCTTTTAAAAAAGTTTTAACAGCAGTGGGCTATGCACATGCCCCAGGTTTATTAAGATTTTTTGCAGTTACTCCAGAATTGATGATACCAATTATTTTCTTAACTCAATTTTGGATTTTTGCATCTTTAATAATAGCTATCAAACAAATCTTAGGTCTTAGGTCAAATTTAAAATCTTTTGGTATTGTTTTTTTATCTTTTTTGATAATAGCATTTTTATCAATCACCTTTGTAATGAGTAGAATGAACATGATGCCAGTAAATCATATTTAAATAGGAAATATTGTTTTAGAAATTCTACAAGACTCACAAATTTTAAAGCCAGTCAATATCAAATTTTGAGATACACTTTCATGCTCATTTTTACATTCATCACAAAAATCATCGAAATCATCTAATATAATTTCTTTATTTATTTTATCTTCGGTCATAATTTATTTTATTGAAATCTTAATCTAATTTTGAAATAAATATTATTCGAATATATCATGAAAAAAAATAGATATCTCAAAGTGTCAGTAGTTATGGGCAGCCAGTCAGACTACAAAACTATGAGATTAACTATCAAAATATTAAAAGTTATGGGTATTAAATTTGAAACCAAGATAATATCTGCACATCGTACTCCAGAAAGAATGTTTGCTTATGCAAAATCTGCTATAAAGAATAATATTGTTGTGATTATCGCCGGAGCTGGCGGATCTGCTCATCTACCAGGAATGATATCATCACTTACATCTATTCCAGTTTTAGGTGTACCTATTGAAAGTAAAAAATTAAAAGGTGTTGATAGTTTGCTATCTATAGCTCAAATGCCAAAAGGAATACCTGTTGGCACTTTAGCTATTGGTGAAGACGGGGCAATAAATGCAGGGCTCCTTGCAGCTTCTATAATTGCAAGTCAGGATGATAAGGTAAAAAAAAAATTAGATAACTGGCGAATAAAACAAACAAAATCTGTAAAAAGAAAACCTAAGTAAACTGTGTCAGAAAAAAAATTAGGTATTATTGGTGGTGGACAACTGGGTAGTATGCTGTCTCAAGCTGCAAAAAAATTGAATATCAAAACTATAGTTTATACTGATGATAAAGATGCGCCAGCGCAGAATTTCTGTGATGAGTTCATTGTAGCTGATTATAAAGAAAAAAATAAAATTTTGGAATTTGTTAGTAAAGTGGATATTATTACATTTGAATTTGAAAATATCCCTTTCGAAACTTTAAATGAAATGAGTAAATTAAAAAAAGTATTACCAAAACCCTCTGTAAATAGATTAATTCAACATAGATTAGCAGAAAAAGATTTTATCAATAAGTTAAATATCAGAACTACAAGATATGTTTTAATAGAAAAAAAAATCTGACTTAAATACTCTTGAGGATCTTCTGCCAGGTATTTTAAAAACTACAACAATGGGTTATGATGGAAAGGGACAATATCCAATAAAAAAAATCGAGGATCTCGAATTACTTAATATAGATTTTTCAAAAGGATACATTCTTGAAAAGCTTGTAAAATTAAAGAAAGAAATTTCTGTGATTGTTACTAGATTTGGAATAAATGATTTTGAAATTTACGAACCAATTGAAAATACACATCAAGATCAAATTTTAAAATATTCAAAAATTCCTGCTGAAATAAGTCAAAAGATTCTTCATCAATCTAAAGAGTGGGCGACGCTTATTGCGGAAGAACTTAAATATATTGGTACATTATGTGTAGAATTCTTTATAGATAGAAACGATAATTTATACGTAAATGAAATAGCACCAAGGGTTCATAACTCAGGTCATTTAACAATTAACGCTTATAATGTAAGTCAATTTGAAAATCATATAAGAGCTGTTTGTTCACTGGATAAAATTTCATTAAAAAAAATTTCAAACGCTGAAATGGTAAACTTAATAGGAAATCAGATTCTACCCTATAGACAAGATTTTAAACTTAAGACAAATCAATTTTTTTTTGATTATAAAAAAAAAGAAATTAAAAATAAAAGAAAAATGGGCCATGTAACTACTTTAATTTAGATGATAAGTTCAATAGAAGGTAATTTTGAAGATAATGAAGTTCATAAACTTTTAACAAAACATTTTATTGAATTAAGAGCTGCATCACCTAAAGGAAGTACGCACGTATTGGATATACCTGGGTTAAAAGTTGATAGTATTAAATTTTGGAGTTTGTGGGAAAATGGAAAACTTGTGGGTTGTGGTGCGTTAAAAATTTTAGACATCGATCATGGAGAATTTAAATCAATAAGAGTGCATGATGATTTTAGAAAAAAAGGCTATGGAACAAAAATAATTGAAAACCTTATAAATAAGGCAAGAGGACTAAATATTAAGAGATTAAGTATCGAAACTGGTGCGGGGCAATTTTTTAAACCAGCAAGAAAATTGTTTGAAAAATGTGAATTTGAGCCCTGTAAACCTTTTGCTCATTATAAAGAGGATAAAAATTCAATATATTTAACTAAGTTAATCGACAACAGTTAAGTAAAAAGACTTAAAAATTAATCAATTTAGTTGACAAAACTCTCTAAATTTTAAAGAAAGCTACATTACTTAATTATAAGTAATAAATTAAACTAACAATAAGAAATAA
>CABXYJ010000024.1 GCA_902516345.1 uncultured Pelagibacteraceae bacterium | reverse complement strand
TATATGGCAAAAGCCTCCTCTATATTTAGGACACTTACCAATTTAAAATTTCCATTAGAAAAAGTTGTCTTTGGGGTAAATAATGAGCTGGTTGAGGCTAAATTTAAAGGCATGTTTGTAACAGCAGTATTTGGCAAACTAAATATAAAAACAGGTGAACTTGTTTTTATCAACGCCGGCCATGAAAGTATTTTAACTTTTGACCAGAATAAAAATTATGAATATATAAAATCTGATATGCCACCAATTGGTATAATAAAATATTTCACAGAATCTATGGTTAAATCAAATACAATAAGTCTTAAGGATAAAACATTTGTAGTTTATACTGATGGTGTCACTGAGGGTTATTTAAAAAATGGTGAGGAATTAGGAGCTGAAGGTGTTCAAAAAATCATAGATGGTATGCCAGAAGTAACACCAAAAAATATTGTTGAGTCAATTGAAAAAGAGCTAAACTGGGGTGCAGAAAAATTAAGGGATGATATTACTTGTATGGCTATAAATATAAATAATACTGAGCTGATCAAAAAGAAATAAATCTCAACTATGAAAATTATTAAACAATTAAGTATTAAAAAAATATTTAAACTTTTAAGAAAGGGAACTTTTAAGAAAAATATATTTTTTATCTTATTTGGAATGTATTTTTCAACATTGGCTATTGCATCGACTTTATCTGTTCAATTTATAGGCGCTTTAATTCCTGGTGGTAATAATAATACGCCAATCGGCAATACACCACAACAACAGTGTCGAGGAAATGACACATCAAATACTCTTATGCACACTGACAGAACAACTTCACCAACTGACATTGAATTTAATGATGATGGAAGTTTTGTGTATACATCAAATTCTAATATGTCGGGAATGTCAAATAATTCAATAAGTCAAAATAAGCTTCTTGAAAATTATCAAATTTTATCTGACGCTATAAGAGCAGGAACTTTTAATTGTGATCACCTTAAAGGGGCAGACCCAAGATCCCAATCTGGGTTTAATTCGGGTAATAAAACGCAAGATATAGAAATTCATCAAAATGGAAGATTATTTTTCTTTTTAGATGATAGCCGAAACCTTACAAAGTTTACAGCAAGCATACCTTACGACCTTAATACCTTAACATTTAATGCACATACAGATTTAAATGGTAAAGATAACAGTATTGAATTTAACAAAGATGGAACACAAATTTTTGCTTTAAATAATGACTTAGGCGATGTTCACGTTGCAACTTATCAATTACCGGGACCCTATGATATTTCCTCAATAACAGAAATTGAAAGCATTGATTTAGTGAATTTTGGAATAGAAGATATAGATGGAGAAGATGAAATTGGCCAAGATATCGAATTTAATTCTGATGGAAGTGTTATGTTTGTTATGGTTGGTAATTCCGACATAGAACAGGAATATATTTATCATTTTGACTTGACCATAAAATATGACGTCTCAACTGCAGTCAAAGCTGGAAGGTTTCATGTTGGCGCAATTTTTATGAACAGAGCAGCCGGAGATCGGTTCGGTAATCCTGGAGGATTTGGTTTTTCCAGAGATGGAATGAATTTGTATTTATTGGATGGTAAAACGAGTACTGGTGTCCATCAAATAAACCAATATAAATTAGACTGTCCTTATGGATTAGTAAAATGTTCATCCGACCCACGTGCATCTGTTGACTCTCAAGTTGAATTAGCTAAGCAAAATATAAGTTTAAATGTTACGACTATTTTTAAAAGATTTGAGTGGATTAAAAGAAACAGAGATAACGAAGATTTAACTAGTCATAATATAAATATAAACTACCCCAATCCTTTATTAAAATCTCTAGTAAGTAAGTTTGAACCCTCCCTAAAGAATAATTTAGCATCACTTGTAAGCAATTCTCAAAATAATGAGGAAAAGAAAAAATCTAAATGGTCATCATGGAGTTTAATTGACTTATCAATAGGAGATTACAAAGAAATGCATTTAGATAGAGCAAAGGGCATTAAAACAAAAGGTATAACACTTGGTTCTGATAGAAAAATTGGAGATAATAAGTTTTTTGGTTTGGCACTAAGGTATGGGAATAGCTCATCAAATATTAGACGTACTGTTCAAAATGTTGATCTCGAGTCTTTGACATTAAATATTTATGGAATTGTTCCAACAAATAACAATCATTACATCAATACAGTTTTAGGTCTAAGTGCCTTAAGATACGATAATAAGTACTTAGGAAATATATCAGGTGAACGAAATGGAAAACAGGCATTTGCATCCATTAATTACAGAACTAAAAATGCCTATAGCAAGTTTAATATTACCCCTACAGGAAAACTTACTTATGGAGTGACAGAATTATCTGAATTTACGGATTTTATAAGCAAAGCAGCAGATCGGCCAGCTACTAATATTCGTTTTCACGAAGATGCATTTGAAAGTGGGGAATTTGCAGGTGGTCTTTTGTTTGAAATGGAAAAAATTGAAAGAGAGGGATCAACAATCCAACCTATGGGAGGAATTGAAATTATTTATGATCTAGCAGATGATAATACGTATAAATATTCAAATGTAGGTTCAACTGCTGTAAATAAAGATACAACTAGTAGCTATTCGAATAAAAAATTAAAAACCAATATCGGATTAGAGCATATACGTGAAAATGGTTTGACTATTCTTTTTGATTATCAATACGTAAAAAGTTTAGATAATTGTGAAAGATGTGTGTATTCATCAGGATTATCTCAAAATTTCAATAACGAGACTTTTATTATTAAAATTAGCAAATCAAAAGAAGAGGATTCCGAGTTTGCTTTTGATTTTAATCCATTATCAAACAATCTTGCTAATTTAAGTTACTCAAAACATTCTGGTAATTTTAATTACAAATTGAACTCTAAAATGAATTTATTATCCAGAATTCCAGACTATGGTGCAAATATTCAGATTTCTGGAAATTTTTAATTAGTTTAATTTCTAAAAACTAAATAAAAATCAAATTTCTATCAATTATCAAAAAAAAAGATAGCTTTTTTGTTTGATAAAATTTAACTTCATAACTTTCTGTAAATAATAATATGAGATATATAAAATTAATAAACGTTCTTATATTATTTTTACTTGTGTTTCAATTTACACATTTGAAAGCAGAAGTAAAACCTACTTTGTTAAGAACAGTTAGTTTAACTGATATTGTAAAATCTCCATCAGATGTGCGCTTCAATCCTGATGGAACTAGAATTTTTTTTTCTGATCATCGTTCTGAAAATCATTTATTACAATTTGATGTAGATACCCCTTTTAATATCTCTTCAATCGATTTTAATAGTAAAGTAGAATTATTTATTAATGGAACTGATGGCTTTCTTAAACCACAAGGTTTCGAATTTAATAACGATGGAACAAAAGTTTTTGTTATCAATAATGCAGGTAATTTCCAAGCCAATTTGCTTTCGGCTCCCTATGATTTTTCAAATCCCACCCGAGTTGCTGATGATGGTTTTAATTTCAAAACAGATCCAGATCCAAATATAAGTAATAATAGAGCTGTTAAATTTAATCTTGATGGAACAAAAATGTTCCTCATTGATGTATCAAGTAATAAAAGAGTAGTTGAATTTAATTTATCTACTCCTTTTGACACCAGCACAGTTAGCGAGGGAAATAGTTTTGCAATTAGTGGTACAACAACAGTCCTTCAAGATTTTTCATTTGATGATGATGGTACGAGAATGTATGTAATCGAGTCTGCTGAAACTCCAGGCACAAGATTCATCTATGTTTATAAACTAAGTTCAGGCTTTGATATAACAACAGCGACGTTTGCAGGAAAAGTCCAACAAGTATTCGAGGCTGTTGGAAGTGATGGAACTAATGGTACTCCTTTGGGTATGGGTTTCTCCGAAGATGGAATGAAACTTTACCAAGTTACCTACCATACGGATACAGAGGGTAACCGTGATAGAATTCATGAATACGATTTAAGTTGTCCCTACGGAATTGTAATTTGTGAAAATGAGACAGCTTCAGTTATTGGTGCTCAAGTAGAAATAGCCAAGAATGTTATTCATCAAAATACTTCAATAATATTTAAAAGATTTGATTGGTTACGTAGAAATGAAAATAGTTTAGATTTAAATAGTCAAAATATAAAAATAAATATTAATAATCCAATTTTAGCGTCATTAAAGAATAAATTACAAACTTCATTTAAAGATGATGAATATTTTCAAGCATCAATAAAAAAATCAAAATTACCAGGTAATAAAAAAAATTGGTCTTATTGGTCTCATGGAAATATTTCATTTGGCAGAGTTGGTGAAACACCTTCTCTTAAAGCTAAAGACATTAAAACTAAAGGCATAATGCTTGGAACAGATAAAAAGATGACAAATAATAAAATTTTTGGATTAGCTTTAAGATATGATAATGGTGATGTTGATATAAACTCACATGGGAATGAAGAATTAGGCTCTCAATCATTGACCTTAAATATATATGGAAGTTTACCAGTTAATGATAAATCTAATTTAAATGCTCTTTTAGGAGCAAGCTTTTTGAGTATTGATCAATTGATTTCTGGAACAATAACAGGTGAAAGAAATGGCAGACAAGTTTTTACTTCCTTTAGTTATGAAACTGAACAAAACTTTACAAAATATGATTTAGTTCCTTATGGTAAAGTAGAGATGGGGGTTACACAATTTTCAGATTATACAGATTATGGTACAGCATCAACTAACAGCGTTGAGTCTCATGAAAGACTCACATTTAGAACAGGCAATGCATCTGCCGGCTTTAAGTTTGATAGCATTTTATATATGGAAGATAGTCAAATAAGTAGAAATGGTTTTCTTGAGTATATTGCTGACCTAACTCCAGATATTGATCATCATTATCGAAACCATATAGATAATGTTACAATTAAAAATTCCATTAAAAGATATTCAACAAATAATATTAAAGGAAACATTGGTCTTGAATTTTTGAAAAAGAATGGTCATACAATTGGTATAAATTACGAACGATTTCAAAGTTTAAGTAATAGTGGTCATACTGAAAGTTTATTATTTAAGTTTGGTAAAAAACAGAATGAAACTACAAATTTTAATGCAGTGTATGATCCGATTCAAAATAATCGCGCAGAAATTAACTATTTAAAAGAACTTGAAAAGTTTAATCTTAAATTAAACTCTAATTATAGCTTATTTACTAAAATCCCAGACTACGGAGTAAATTTGGAAATTTCAGGGACTTTCTGATTCAAATAATTTTTAAATTATTACTAAAAAATAACTCAAATATAAAAAAATAGCTAATAACGACCCAAATTGGATGATTTTTACTATTTAAAATTTTAAAATTATCAATAGATTGGCCCAGTGAGGAAGATAATTTTTATAATTTTGTTACTACCATTTTTGACAAATTGTAGTCAATACACTGCAATGGTAGGTCCAACTTTCACTTTGGCAAAAACTGGAAACGTTGTCCAAGCTTCAACATCCTTATCAAGTTCTTATGCAGCAAATAAGATTAAAGACACTTATATTGGTGATTTAAGTGTGGAAAAAATTTGTCCAACGGTTCATTCCGCAGAAATAAACCAAATATTTTTTGAAACAGTTGAACAAATGGATTGTTATTATGATCCAATGAGCATCCTAAGGTAAAAGATTTATAAAAATTTTTTATTATATTTAAATGATAAAAAATAAAATATTTATAATTTCAACATTATTTTTTTTGTTGCTGCCAATCTCACATTCATTTGCTGCAATGGTAACAAAGATAGACGATCAAGTTTTTCAAGATGCTGCTGACGGAAATCATAATTTCATGGGAGGTCCTGAATTTAATAAAGATGGTACCAAAATGTTTGTGAGTTATCACAACGGCACTAATTTTGTTAATGATGGAGATGACGATTTTATAGCTGAGTATAATCTTTCCACACCTTTTGATATTTCAACAGCTACTTATGCCGGTGATAGCGAAAGATGTAACACAACTGATCCAGATCATGATGGTTCTGCTCTTGGAGATAATGCAACAACAGCTGTAATAATTGCGTTCAAATTTAGTGACGATGGAAAAAAAATATTTACAGCTCAAAGAGGTATGAATACAAATCCAGGTAATTCTTTTGTAAACAGATATGATTTAACAACTCCGTTTGATGTTTCAACATGTACATACAATTCAGATGTAGATATTGATACAACTGCATTACAAAATGGAACTAATGCTGGAGATAGAAGTACAAATGACAGAAACAATTTACAAGGTATAGAAATAAATAACGATGGTACAAGACTATTTGTAACAATGAATGATACCGGAGGTGTTCAGAATATTAAACAATATAATTTTGGAACACCATACGATTTAAGCACAATCACCCTTGCATCAACTGCAATAAATTTAGACAGTAATAATCCTTTTGGTATGGAATTTAGTAAAGATGGAAAAAGGTTATTTCAATCTTTTAAAACCTCTGGTTCAGTAGTGCAATTTTCTCTTGATAATGCTTTTGATCTGTCGTCATCTACTAAAGATGGTGAGCTTAGTTTGAAAGATCTTGATTCAAATCTAAGTGATATGGTTGGTATTAAATTTAGTTCTAATGGTTTAAAAATATTTGCCGTACATAGAGGGAATTCAGCGGGCAATAATGTATTTGAATTTAGCTTAAGTTGTGCATTTACACTTGTT
>CABXYJ010000023.1 GCA_902516345.1 uncultured Pelagibacteraceae bacterium | reverse complement strand
ACCATCTCCAGTATGTCTAACAGTAAATATATTAATACCACCAGGTTTTAAAATTCTATGAACTTCTTCATTTAATTTAATAATTTCTGAAGTTGTTAAGGCCATACAGTAAAGCATATGTGAATAACATCCATCAAAAGAATTATCCTTATAAGGAATTCCATTGCGCACATCCCAAACTTTTGTAGTAATTTTATCCGCAGCAGATCTACCATCAGCCATTGTAGGATCAGAATAATATTCTTTTTTTTTTTGATTAATATTTTTTATTGCCTCAGAACTGTAATCTAATGCTGTAACTTGAATTAAATTTGATTTTGCTGCAAAGTAAGTTGTATCTCTCCCCAAACCAGCACCCAACTCAAGAATATCAATTTTTTTTCCACTAAAAAAAGTTTTTACTTTTTGACTTTCAAATATTTCTTTAGCATGTTTAGCAGGCTCGCTTGGGTCTAACCCAAACATCTCAGGCTTATTTGAGAAACTATTTTCCCAATGCTGAGATTGCTGGTCTAAATCTTTTTTATTCAATCTATTTTGAAGGATCTGGAACTTTTCTCAAATATGGCTTTACCGCATTCCAACCATCTGGAAAAAGTTTTTTAGCCTCATCGTCCTTCACCGCAGGAACAATAATTACTTCCTCACCCTTTTTCCAATCAGCTGGTGTCGCAACTTTATGTTTTGCGGTTAGTTGCATGGAGTCTATCGCCCTTAAAAGCTCCATAAAATTTCTACCAGTAGCCATTGGATAAGTTAAAAAAAGACCAATTCTTTTGTCTGGTCTGATTATAAAAACTGTTCTAACTGTTTGATTATCTACCGCAGTTCTACCCATTGATGTTACTCCAGCATCTCCCTCGAGCATGTTATAAAGTTTTGCAACTTCTAACTTTTCATCAGCTATTATAGGATAGCTTGGTTTATTCCCACTAACATCCTTTATATCCTCTAACCATTTTACATGATCAGACACTGGATCAACACTCAAACCTATAACTTTCACATTTCGTTTATCAAATTCAGGTTTCATTTTTGCTAAAGAGCCCAATTCAGTTGTACATACTGGGGTAAAATCTTTTGGATGTGAAAACAGAACTCCCCAACTATCTCCTAACCACTCATGAAAAGATATATCTCCAAGTTGTGTTTTAGCTTTAAAATCCGGAGCAATACTATTTATTTTTAAAGTCATTTAACCTCCTATTTATTATAAAAAAATTATATGCAAGATTGATTTGCTATGCAAATTTTTGTATTGTTGTTGATATTGTATGATTTTTAAACAACTTTTTGATGAAAAATCCTCAACTTATACTTATTTAATTGCAAGTAATAAGGGAAGAGAAGCTTTGATTATTGATCCAGTACTAGAAAATATTAATACTTACGTCAATTTACTTAAGGAACTAGATTTAAAACTTGTAAAAGTAATAGATACTCATATTCATGCTGATCATATTACAGCTTTAAATGAATTAAATAAAAGAACCAATTGCACAAGAATAATGGGGGAAAAATCTAAATCTGAAGTTATTGATTTAAAAGTAAAAGAGAACGATAAAATTGATATTGATAAGATTAGTTTAAAAGCAATTTATACACCTGGCCACACAGATTGTTCTTATAGTTTCTTAATGAAAGACCGTGTTTTTACAGGCGATACTTTGTTAATAAATGGGACAGGAAGAACAGATTTTCAAAATGGAGATCCTTTTCAATCTTATGACTCTATATTTAATAAAATATTAAAACTTCCAAATAATACAATCGTATATCCAGCTCATGATTACAATGGCAAAAAATCATCAACAATTCAAAATGAAAAAGAAAATAATCCAAGGCTGCAAGTTAGCTCTGCAAATGAATATGCAGACATAATGAATAATTTAAATCTTGCAAATCCTAAAATGATGGATATTGCTGTCCCTGCTAATGTTAAAGGAGTGACATTAGACCAAATTAAAAGTATTTAAATTAAAAAAAAAATAGCTATATAGCCAGTCATGAATGATTTTTTACAATCAATAATAAACAGAGATCCAGCTGCGAAATCAAAGATAAGTTTGGTATTAACTTACCCCGGAGTAAAAGCAGTTTTTTTTCATAAAATTGCAAATTTTTTTGCGATTGCAAAATTTGAATTAATTGCAAGAATAATTTCACAATTTTCAAGATTCCTAACGGGAATTGAAATACATCCAAAAGCAAAGATTGGAAAAAATTTATTTATTGATCACGGAATGGGTGTTGTTATTGGAGAAACTTCTGAAATTGGAGATAATGTAACAATCTACCATAATGTTACGCTGGGTGGCATATCACCTAGTATTAATTCTAATGACCAAAGAAATCAAAAAAGACATCCAACTTTACAAGAAAATGTTGTTGTAGGTTCTGGAGCTCAAATATTAGGTCCAGTTGTTATTGGAAAAAATTCTTTAATTGGTGCTAATGCAGTGGTCACAAAAGATGTGCCAGATAAATCTATAATGATTGGTATCCCAGCTAAAAGGGTTGGTGATGCTACTAAAGGATTCAAACCTTACGCTGTTACTGATAAAGAGGAATGATGTCTGATATAAGAAATACTTTTATAGACTCTATTGGTAATACTCCTCTTATTAAATTAAAAGCTGCATCGGAAATGACTGGATGCAATATTTATGGTAAAGCTGAATTCATGAATCCTGGTGGTTCAGTTAAAGATAGGGCAGCACTAGCACTTCTTAAAGACGCACAGAAAAAAAAATTAATTTCTAAAGGCGGTATTGTTGTGGAAGGAACCGCAGGTAATACTGGTATTGGACTTGGTCTAATAGGTAATTCGTTAGGTTATAAAACTATAATTGTTATGAATGATAATCAAACTCAAGAAAAAAAAGATACAATTCGAAACTTAGGAGCTGAGTTAAGATTAGTTCCAGCAAAACCTTATAAAGATGAAAATAATTTTGTCAAAATTGCTAGTCGTCTAGCTGATGAATTAAGACCTACAAATAATAATGGAGTGGTATGGGCTAATCAATTTGATAATATTGCAAACGCTAAAGGACACTATGACGGAACAGGAAAAGAGATATGGGATCAAACCGATGGTAAAGTTGATGGTTTCATATGCTCATCTGGAACGGGTGGGACTATTTCTGGAGTAAGTAATGCTTTAAAAGAAAAAAATAAAGATATTAAAATTTATCTTTCTGACCCAAAGGGATCTGCACTTTATAATTATATTAAAAACGGAGAATTAAAATCAGAGGGTGGGTCGATTACTGAAGGTATTGGATCAAGTAGAATAACTAAAAATTTTGAAAACGCAAAAATTGATGGTGCTTTCTCTATAAATGACTATGAAGCCCTACCCATTCTCTATGACTTAATTGAAAATGAAGGATTAAGTTTAGGTACAAGTTGTGGGATAAATATAGCAGGTGCAATTAGGCTTGGAAAAGAATTAGGACCGGGGAAAACTATCGTTACAATACTGTGTGATAAATCAGATAAATACAACTCTAAGATGTTTAATAAATCATTTTTAGAGGAAAAAAAATTACCCATACCGAGGTGGCTATAATATCGCATACCAGTTATGTAACAAAACAGTTACATTTTTTTCATTAAATTAAATAATATCGATTAATTATGAGGAAATACTTTACAATAATTTTTTCAATTTTAATTTTTACAACTGCTCACGCCGGCATGAGTAATGATGACAAATCTAAAGCTTGGGATTGTGTAGGTATTTACATGGCTAACTACTTTCTTCCATCAGGGGAAAAATTTGAGTATGGAATGAAAGAAAAATCTATTTCGACTGTGAAAGTCTTAAAAACATATGCTCTTGAAATTGGTATACCAGAAAAAGAATGGGATGAAGGAGTAAATAAAGCAGTAGATAAGCATTACGGTTCAAAATATGATAAAGCTAAAACCGATAAGTGTCATACATTCGTAGAGGCTCTGGTTCCAAATGGAGCTGAAAGAGTAAAAAAAGTTGTTCAAACTTTATATTAAAATGAAACTTTCTAAATAAAAGGAGCAAAAATGAAAAAATTTATATTAACATTTGTTTTAACAATTATTTCCTCTGGCGCTTATGCTAATTCAGGAAAATTTAATGCTAGTGGAATGGGATCTTGGGAAATGAATATCATGAATGCTGGTAATGGTAACATGGCAATTACTTATGATGGGAATGCTGGGCTAACAGATAAAGATCCTAATAGTATATTTGATAAGTCGACAATGAATTGTGTTGGTGGACTTACATTAGTAGGTGGTAAGTTTGAAGATGAAACAGGTATGTGTACTTTTTACTTATCTGATGGTGAGAAAGTTTTTATAAATTACAAAGGTAAAGGTACTGGTGGCCAAGGTGGATCAGGAACATTTTTGATTGTCGGAGGTACTGGAAAATATGAAAAGATTACAGGCTCTGGTTTTTCTAGCAGACAAAACCTAAAAGGGAAAACTGGATTTGCTCACTCAATGAATCAAATGAGCGGCGAATATACATATTAAATAAAAAGGAGATAAAATGGAAAAAGAAATGCTAGTAGTAGCTAAATTAAAAGAGGGTATGTTAGAAAAGTTTATGGGATTTATGCAATCACCAGAGGGTTTGGCGGAAAGAGCTAAAGTTGCAGTAGTTGAAAAAACTATTGGAACGGTAGCCCCAGATAAAAGTACTGTAATGTTTAAGATATTTTGCATTGATGAACCTGCATTACATAAGTTCATTGAAGGTACCGAAGTATCAAAACCTGTGATGGATGCTGTTATAGATACCTACTCAATTTATGATTTAACAAAAGTAAAATAGGAGGAACATGAAAAACTATATAGTGACACATACTTTTAAGTCAAAAGAAGCAAAAGCTAAAATGATAGAAGTTACTGGTTCAATGTCGATGGAAGATATGACTAAAGCAATGACAAGTGAAAATGCAAAATGTCAAATGAGCTGGAATACGCCAGGTGAAAATTTAACAATGTATTGTTGGTGGAAAGGTAAAGATCCAGATGCAATTAATAAACAATTAGAGTCAATGAATGATTTCTATGAACCTCATAAGTTTGTTGAGTGTACAGATGATGTTATAGACTTTAATGCTAAATAAAAATTCCTCAACTTTTTTACTAAATAAAGAGAAACAATGAAAGTGATTTACACTAGAACAATGAGAGTAAAAGATGACGGTTTAGGAAAAGCAATGGAAATTGGAAAAGGCTTAGCAGCAGTTAGAAAAAAACATTATCCTAATCATGATGTTTATTTTTCTTTTCAAATGGGTGGAGACCCAAGAACAATAAGAGAGACTCTAATTGGACCTATGTTTGAAGGTGATAATGATGCTGACGCTAATATGTCTGCAGATCCTGAATATATAAAACTTTTAGAACAATTAAAAGAAGTTGCAATAGAAGGTACTATTGAAGATGAAATAAGACCAATATTTAGCTAAAGGATTTAAACTTGATGTCTGGGTTTGCTATATTCAACATAGATATAAAACGACCTAAAGAATATAAAGAATATGTAGAAAAAGTTAAACCTATAGCTGAAAGATATGGTGGTGAATACATTGTTAGAGGTGGTGAAAGTACAATTGTTGAAGGAAGCTGGGCCTATCCAAGAACTGTAGTGATAAAATTTCCAAGTTACGAAAAAGCTTTAGAGTGGTATAATTCAGAAGAATATAAACCAATTAAACAAATCCGATTAGATAATTCAGTTGCTAATGGAATAATTATAAAAGGAGCATAAGATGTCAATTATAGAAAAAATGACAAAAATAATAAATGAAGGTGATAGTGCTGGAGCAGAGGAATTAATACACGATGATTTCCAATTTTTAATGCACTCATCTGGTAAAAGCTTATCTAAAAAGGATGTAGTTAGTTGGGTCGGTATGAAAGATGTTAAAAAAAGTAATGTTAGAATTCTTTTTGAAAATAATGAAGTTGGTTTTGAACACTCTATGGTTGATTTTAATGATGGCAATAAAGAAGCAGTAATGACCTATTACAAATTTAAAGATGGAAAAGTTATTCATCAAGAAACAGGTGCAACTAAACTTTCAAAATAAGTGAAAAATATAGATTTTTATTTTTCAATAGGAAGTACATATACCTATCTAACTGTAACTAGGATCGTGGATGTTGAAAAAAAACATCAGGTAAAATTTAATTGGAAACCTTTTAGTGTGAGAGCAATTATGAAGGAAATGAACAATATTCCATTTCCAAAAGATAAAATAAATAAAGTAAATTATATGTGGCGAGATATAGAGAGGCGTGCTAAGGGCTATGGTTTTTTTGCAAAAACACCTGTACCCTACCCTCTATCAGAATTTGATTTAGCCAATCAAATTGCAATTCTTGGATTGGATAAAGGTTGGGGTATAAATTATATTAGACTTACTTATAAAAAGTGGTTCCAAGAAGGAAAAGAGCCAGCTATAGAACCAAGTATTTCAGAAATTTGTAAAGAATTAAGTTTAGATAAGAATAAGATACTTTCTGAAGCGAAATCTAAAATATTTTTAAATAGATATAAATCCAATACAGATTCTGCACGTAAAAACAAAGTTTTTGGTAGTCCATCATTCATCGTTGAAAATGAAATATTTTGGGGTGACGATAGAATGGAAGATGCTATAAATTGGGCAAAAAATAATGTTTCCTAAAAAATATTCCAACTTTTTATTTATATTGGTTATGGGTTTTAGCATGAGCTTAATAATGACTTTGATTATTACATATATTAATACTGGAATGGATAATGAATACCTAAATAGATTCATGAAAGCATGGATTGTTGGTCTACCTATTGCTATCGCAGCTGCATTTTTAGTTGGTCCTCTTGCAAAAAAGTTTGTAGATAAAATAACCAAATAATCATAATCTAATGTATGACTAATTTATCAGGTTATATTTTTTTACTTCTAGCTATTATTTTAGGAATATCTTCAAATGGACTTTTAAAGTCAACCAATGGATTTACTGTTGTAAGCCCAACAATTTTTTGTATCCTGTCTATTATTGCTTGCATTTTTTGTTTATCAAAAGCAATGGATATAATTCCAGTAGGATTTGCTTATGCAACATATGGAGGATTAACAATAACTGCTGTTTCATTGTTTGCGGTATTTAAATACAATCAAATACCAAATTTTTATGGAGTAATTGGAATTACTTTAATCATTATTGGTGTAGTGCTCTTAAATACTCTTGGTAAAGCTAACTAACAACAGGTTTTAAAATTTTTAATAATCTATTGTGAATATTTCTATTCGATGAACAAATAATATTTCCAGCTTTTGTTGGGTTATCATTTTTCCAAGTAGTAACTATGCCTCCCGCAGCCCTTATTATTGGAATTAAAGGATGGATATCCCAAATTTTATTTCCACATTGTAAAACAACATCTAATTTTCCATCAGCAAAATGAGAATAACTTAAAGCATCTACGCAGGGAAATTCCATCCGTTTTAAAATTTGTGGAATTTTTTTTTGTTGTTTAAGTGATAAACTATTGTGAAAAGCTGCTGACAATTTCATATTTAAAAAAGAAGCTTTATGATTTACTTTCAATTTTCTTCTTTTTCCATTATCAATCACATAAGCAGTTTTACTTGAGATATTAAAATAATATTTTTTAAGTATTGGAAAATTAGCAAGGCCTATTACTGGATTTCCTTTATAGTTAAGTGAAATTAAATTACTCCAGGTCGGATTTCCTATAACAAACGATCTAGTGCCATCGATCGGATCTATTATCCAAGTGAAGTCACTTTTTGATTTTTGGTTACCAAATTCTTCACCTATAATTTGATGATTGGGAAATTTTTTTTTAATTTCCTTTATAATAAATTTTTCAAAAGCTTTATCAGCAGTTGTAACAGGGTCATAACCCTTACCTTTAAGTTTATTAGAAATTTTAAAAGGTTTAGTTAACTTAGAATAATAAAAT
>CABXYJ010000022.1 GCA_902516345.1 uncultured Pelagibacteraceae bacterium | reverse complement strand
GTTAAAAATGAAAAAATGTATTTAATAAAAAATAATTCCATTATAAGATTAAATTAATGTTTCTTAAGTTTCTTGAAAAAATTGGCAGAAAAAAAGTTGTGTTAGATAGGGGACCTTCTCATCCTAAATATCAGGAAGCTAAACCTTGGATGAATAGATATTATGTTCTTTTAAGAAATCGACCAAAGTGGTTCCCTTTTAATATATTAATTCATGAAATGTTAGCGGATGATCATGGCGAAGGAGTTCACAATCATACTTTTCCTTACATAACCATTATTTTAAGAGACGGGTATTGGGAGACAATCAGTTCAGGCAAATATTGGAGGCCTCCAGGATATATAGGTTTTAGATCAGCAAATAATTTGCATAGAGTAGACTTAAAACCTGGCACAAAACCTCTTACAATATTCATTTCTGGACCCTTTGGATTAAGAAAAGGACCAAGATCAGAATATGGAATAGATTTTAAATCAAAAAAATGAATTTGAAAAATCTTTTTTTGGATTATTGTGAAAATCAACAATTCGAGATTAATCAAAATCAAATAGAAATCATAAATAAACTTAAAGATTACTATCAAAAAAATTTCAATCAAAATTTATTAGATAAACTTTTTAAAAGAAAAAATAATAAGCTTGGTTTTTATTTAACTGGAGATGTAGGTGTAGGTAAAACCATGATTTTAAATTTTTTTTTTGAAAAAATAAAACAGAAGAAATTGAGACTCCATTTTAATGAGTTTATGATAAGATTTCACGACTCAATTTTTTTAAATAAAGAAAAAGAGAATGGAATAAATAGATTTGTTAAAAATTTGAATAAACAAGCTGATATTATCTACTTCGATGAATTCCAAGTGACCAACATAGTTGATGCAATGATACTAGGAAAATTATTTCAAAGAATCTTTGAAAAAAATATAAGAGTTATATTTTCCTCAAATATTATTATAAATGATCTTTACAAAGACGGTCTTCAAAGAGAACAATTTATACCATTTATAAAGATTTTAAAAAATAATTGCTATCAAAATAAATTATCAATTAAAGAAGATTATAGATCAAGTGAATATTCAAATTTAGACAGATATTTATTTCCAATCAATAAATCAAATAATTTTATATTTAATAAGTATTTTCATAAGTTTACAAAGAACAAAAAAAAATCAAGTAAATCTATAAATATTAAAGGTCGTGAAATAACTTTAGAAAACTTTTATGAAGGGGTTGTAAAAATTAAATTTGAGGAGTTATGTGGTCGAAATTTAGGATCTGAAGATTATATTATGATTGCAAAAAACTGTGTTTTTATTTTTATAGAAAATTTACCACATTTTGATGAAAATAACTCAGATCAACAGCAAAGATTTATTACATTAATTGATATAATTTATGAGAATAAGATTCCCTTGATGATTACATCTCAAATTGATTTAGGTTCATTAAAATCTTCAAAAATTATGGTTGAACCATTCAAAAGAACAGTAAGTCGTTTATATGAACTAACTTCTATGAGATATGTTTAATATATGAAGCAAGAGTTCTTTAATCTTTTAATCAAAACGAATGGTCAAAAACTTTATGACTTCACAAGCAAAACAATTAACTGGATAAAAAAAAATGACTTCCAAAATGGTATTCTTAACCTAAATATTCAGCACACAAGTGCCTCCTTAATTATTCAAGAAAATGCAGATCCAGATGTTCAGACAGATCTAATTAATTATTTTAATAAATTAGTACCAATGGATAATTCTCTTTATATCCATACTGTTGAGGGAAAAGATGATATGCCTGCACACATAAAGTCTTCTTTAACAAATAATCAAATTACTTTAAGTGTAAAAAATGGAAAACTCTTACTAGGAACTTGGCAAGGAATTTATCTTTTCGAACATAGATTGGAGCCAAAAAAAAGAGAAATAATACACCATTATCTAGGTAATTAATTTTTTTTTAATGATTGAAAAGCTTTTAATGCTGCCTCTCTAGCCTTTTCGTGAATAACAATAGGTTCAGGATAATTTTTTCCAATAACTGTTTTAATAGCTTCTTGAAATTTTAATTCCATTTCCCAAGGTTTATGAATAAATTTATTAGGAACTTTTGTAAGTTCTGGAACCCATTTTCTTACATACAAACCATCTTTATCAAATTTTTCTCCCTGAAGTATGGGATTAAAGATTCTAAAGTATGGAGCTGCATCTGCCCCACATCCCGCAACCCATTGCCATTGTGCTACATTATTTGCTTTATTAAAATCAAGTAAACAATTTCTAAAATGTTTCTCACCTTCGATCCAATTAATTCTCAAATGTTTTACTAAGAACGATCCTACTACCATTCTTATTCTATTATGCATCCATCCAGTTTCATAAAGTTCTCTCATTCCAGCATCAACTATGGGATAACCAGTTAATCCTCTTTTCCATGCTTTTAAAAATTTCTCATTTTTTACCCAAGGGAATTTATCAAATTCTTTCCTATAATTTCCTTTTAAGAACTCTGGAAAATAATTAATTAAACTATGTGAAAATTCGCGCCAACCTAATTCGTTGATATATTTCCTATAACCAATTCCTTTAGACTTTTTCTCACTACACTTTGTCCAAATAGTTTTTACGTGAATTTGTCCATGTTTAATGTATGGAGATAATTTTGATGTGCCTTCAACAGATGGATAATCTCTTGCCGAACCATAATCTTTTATCTTATTATTTATCAAATTATTTAAAATTTTTTTAGTCTCATTTTCTGATACTTTCCAATAATTTTCAAATTTTTTGTACCAATTATTTTTTGGAAGTACATGTTTTGGCTCTATACATTTTTTAAAAAAAGATAGTGCTTTTGTCTTTTTTTTAACAACATAATTTTTACTTGGAGGTAAGCCCAAATATTTTTGCTCAGCATTTTTCCAAAAAGGAGTAAACACTTTAAAAGGTGTCCCGTCATTTTTAGTTATTTCCTGAAATTCATTTAAAATATTTCCCTTAAAATACTTAAAATTAACCTGATTTTTAATAAATGTATCTCTGATTTTTTTACCTTTAATAATCACATCAGGTTCATAAATTTTGTTCCAATATATTGAAACATTGTCTTTTTTTTTAATCTTTGAAAATATATCAAGTTCATCTCCTTCCAATATCTGAAGATTGATATTGTATTTTGATAATTCTGATTTAAATACCTCTAAAGATTTTGAAAGCCACCATTTTTGAGCTTCTCTTTTATCGTCAAAATCAGATTTGTTGTAAATATATAAAGCAATAACATTTTCATGATTTTGAGTTGCATAAGCAAGAGCAGGGTTATTTTCAATCCTGAAATCTTCTCTAATCCAAGCAATCGCATTTTTTGTCATATAAATTTTTATCCTCTGCCCTTAGATAGCAGTTGTTTGTAAAGTTTAACATCTGCATTTCCTTCGCATCCAATTAAAAGTACATTTGAACTATAGTTCAGATTGATCAATTTTCGTGCTTTTATATTGTTGCATATTCCAATTAAAGCAATAATCCCAGGAGTTGCACATTCACCACCTATAATCGAAGTTTTGCTGAATTTTTTGTCTTTTAAGTTTGCTATGGTTTTTGCTACATTTTTATCAGAAACTGAAACACAACAATTAGTAGTCTTTTTTAATATTTGCCACGGTACAAGAGACATTTCATTACATGACATTCCACCCATAATGCTCTCTCTTTTAATCTTTATTTTTTTTAATTTCTTATTCTTAATACTTTGAAATACACAATCAGCTCTATCCGGTTCTACAATTATGATTTTAGGAATTCTCTTAAAATATTTTGCTACTCCAGCTACTAAACCAGCAGCCAACCCACCAACACCAGCTTGAAGAAATATATGAGTAATATATTTATTAGTTTGCTTAGAAATCTCCTTTATTAAAATAGAGTATCCAGCCATTGTAAGTTGAGGAATATATTTATAATTTTTTGTAGAAACATCCTGTATAATTTTCCAATTATTTTTTTTTGATAAAATTTGACACTTTTTTAAAGACTCTTCATAATTTCCTTTAACTCTAATTACTTCAGCACCAAATTTTTTGATTTCATTCACCCTAGTTTTACTAACATGTTGACTAACAAAAATTTTACATTTCAGTTTTAATCTTCTTGCGCCCCAAGCTACAGATTTTCCATGATTCCCAGCAGTTGCCGAAGATACAGTAATTTTATCGCCTTTTTTTGAAATTTTTTCTACTGCATAGGCCCCACCTAAAGCCTTAAAAGATTTCAAGTGAAATCTCTTAGATTCATCCTTATAAAATATATTATTAAGCTTAAGGAGTTTGTTCAATTTATCTAAATTCAATAAAGGAGTTGGATAATATCCTTTCCATTTTGATATGCTTTTATACGATTCAATTAATAAATTTGATGGCAAATATTTCAAAACATAATTTCTACTAAAACTATAATTTTTATTTAATAAGAATTTAGAGTATTTATATTTACGACTTTGCATTTTAAATTTTAGTCAATTAATAAGTGACGGTTAATTTTTTTATATTAAATTTCTTAATAAACCTATATTAATAACCGTTATTGATTATTTTATAATCAGTAATTTTATATTTATGAAATTTATGCTAATCTTTATTCAAGTAGGGGTTGAAATTAATAAAAATATAAAATTTAAATTTAAAAAATTTTTATGAGGAAAATATTAATTATTGGTGGTGGAGCTATGGGCTCAGCTTTTTCAATTCCTTGTTTGGAGAATAATAATCAAGTTACTATTACAGAGCCTTATAATAAAATTTTTATCAAAAAGTTAGCTTCAAAAAAAAAGTTTCACCCTTCTTTAAAGCTCAATCTTCCTAAAAAGTTAAAATTCAAATACTATACAAAAAATATACTCAAGGAAAAATTTGATTTAATTGTTATTGCCTTAAGTCTTGCTGGGATAGATTTTATTGGAAAAGAATTAAAAGATTTGAGAATTAAAACTCCATTATTAGTTTTAACCAAAGGATTAAAATATGATAAAAAAAAAAATAAAATACTAACAATTTCAAATTTATTTAAAAATAATTACAATGCATCAAATGTGTCAGTTTTAAAAGGACCTTGCTTAGCAAAAGAACTAGCAAAAAAAAATAAGACAAGCGTAATTGTAGCTAATAAAAATATAAAAATAGCTAAAATGATAGGAAAAAAAATTTCGACAAAATATTATATTGTTGAATTTTCGAAAGATATAATTGGTGTAGAGATATGCTCAGCTATAAAAAATATATATGCCATGATTATTGGAGCAGGCATTCATCTAAACACATCCTCAAATCTGTTTCAGAAATCATTAAAAGAAATGAAATACTTAATTAAATTTTTTAAAGGAGAGGATGAAACAACCTTAGGTCTTGCTGGGTTAGGAGATTTATATGTTAGTGCTGCTGGAGGCAGAAATAGTAAAATGGGTTATTATTTAGGCAAAGGATATAAATTTGAAGTTGCAAAAAAAAAATTTATGCCAAATGATACTGTTGAAGGAGAACAGCTTGCAAGAGAAATTGCACCATTTATATTTAAAAAAACTAATAGAAAAAGAATTCCTTTGATGATTAATTTACTGAAATCAATTATTTACAATAAAAAGTTAAAAATAAATTAACTCTCTTTTTTTATATTCTTTATAATTACTATTTCCTAAAAATTTAATTTTTGAAGAGGAATTAAATTCTGAAAATTTGAAAAGGGAATAAATTTTACTTATTATAGTAGCCATATTTACGTAGTCTTACGTCACCTGTTCTTGCATGTGCTTCCATGCCCTCATATCTTGAAATTCTTGCAGCTGTAGAACCAACTTCTTTAGTAGACTCTTTTGTCATTCTTTGGAAACTCAATGTCTTAATAAATTTACCAACGAATAAACCGCCTGTATATTTACCTGCACCTTTTGTTGGTAATATATGATTAGTTCCAGAACACTTGTCACCATAAGCAACCGTTGTTTCCTCTCCAATAAATAATGAACCATAGTTTTTTAATCTTTTGTGAAACCACTCAAGATTTTTTGTTTGAATTTCTAAATGCTCAGGAGCATAGTCGTCACTCACTTTAAGTATTTCTTCATCGGTGTCACACAAAATAACTTCACCATAATCTCTCCAAGCTGCTTCAGCACTTAATCTTGGAACTTCTGGTAATTTCTCTATCAATTCAGGAACTCTTTTCATGACTTCGTCTGCAAGCTTTTGGCTTGTAGTATATAACCAACACGGAGAGTTATACCCATGCTCTGCTTGACCTACTAAATCAACAGCTACTATTTCTGAATCTGCTGTTTCGTCTGCGATAATTCCAATTTCAGTTGGACCAGCAAATAAATCTATTCCAACCTTTCCAAATAAAATTCTTTTAGCCTCAGCAACAAATTGATTTCCAGGACCAACTAAAATATCGGCCGGTGCATTTCCAAACATTCCATAAGTCATTGCGGCAATAGCTGGCACTCCACCAAGATTTAAAATTATATCTGCACCACATAAATTTGCTGTATAAATTATAGAAGGGTGGGCACCAATTCCTTCTTTCGGGGGACTACATGCAATAATATTTTTTACACCTGCAACTTTTGCAGTTGTTACACTCATTACTGCAGATGCTATGTGAGCGTATCTTCCACCTGGAATATAACAGCCTGCAGTATTTACAGGAATCAATTTTTGACCCGCATATAATCCTTTTGAAAGCTCAACTTCAAAGTCTTTTCCAAAATTTACAAGTTGTGCCTCAGCAAATTTTCGAACTCGGTCGTGAGAAAATTTAACATCATCTTTTGTTTTTTGATCTAAATTTTTATTTATCTCTTCAATTTTATCTTTTGAAACAATTATTTCTCCATCATATTTATCAAATTTTTTAGTTAATTCTTTACAGCCATCCTCTTTTGACTTCTCAAGGTCTTTCAAAAGATTTTGAACTATATCTCTAGTTTTAGTGTCATCTGTTGATGCGGTCTTAGATGCTTTTTTTAAATATTTTATTGTCATTTTTTTTTAAATTTATATTGTTTTATTAGTCTAATGCAACCACGGCAGCAGCAATGGAAGCTAATCTAGCTGATGCCTCATCTGATCTACTGGTAATAACAACTGGCACTTTACCTCCTATTACCACACCCGCTGCACACGCACCCATAAAATAAATCATAATTTTAACCAATGCATTTCCAGTCTCAACACTAGGCACCAACAGTACATCAGCATCACCAGCAACTATATTTTCTACTCCTTTAATTTCCGCTGATTTTTTTGAAACACTATTATCAAAAGCTAAAGGTCCAAACACATCTGCATCTAAACTCTCTTTCTTTGCAAGTTCAGTAATTTCATTTGCCTCCATTGAACTTTGAATACTATCTAAAACTTCCTCTGTTGCAGACAATATAGCCACTTTTGGTCTTTTATTTCCAATCCTTTTTGAAAAATTAATCACATTTTTTAATATATGCATTTTTGTTTTTACATTCGGCAAAACATTTAAAGCACCATCTGTAATAATTAATGGTTTATCATTTTTTTCTAATGTCATATGCCAAACATGACTTAATCTAGTTTTACCAAGAAGTTTATATTCTCTTTTTAAAACTTCTTTCATCAAGATATCGGTATGAATGTGACCTTTTACTATAATTCTAACCTTACCTTGCATTGCTAGTTTAGCTGCAATTGCTGCTGTATTATTTTCTATTGGTTCATGAATTAATTCGTAATCTGAAATATCAAATTGGATTTCATTAGCACATTTTTGAATTTGATCTTTATCTCCTATAAATATTGGTTTAATCAAATTTTCTTTAACAGCATCCATAACAGATTGCATGGGAAGTGGTTTTCCTGCATTTACAATTGCTGCTGTAATTCCCTTTTTTTTATTTGCTGTGCTCAGCAAGTTATTGGGACAGACAATTTCTTTTTTTGTAAGCATTTTATCTTCTTAAAAAATCTAAATCTTTTTTTGTATTTTTTGTTAATTTTATCTCTTTTTTAAAATTCACACTAAATCTTTTATATTTATTTTGACCAGGATACACTATCTCTTTTACACCTTTTATTTTAGGTAATTTTTTAATCTTTTTTATGTTATCTTTAATTCTTAAATTATAATTTTTGACAAATAAGTTTGTTTT
>CABXYJ010000021.1 GCA_902516345.1 uncultured Pelagibacteraceae bacterium | reverse complement strand
TCATAAATTTTAATCTGATATTTTTGATCTTTGAAATTAATTTCTGATGTTTTTTTAAGTTTTATTAATTTCTCTTTTTTTAATCGATAAGATATAAGATCCTCAATCTTACCAATTTTTAGTTTATGTTTTTTTGCAAAATTAACTAAATCATTTCCTTTGGCCATGGTACCATCCTCGTTCATTATTTCACAAATGACTGCTGAATTATTTTTTTTTGCTAATTTTGAAATATCAACCGATGCTTCGGTATGACCCGCCCTAACAAGTACACCACCGTCTTTTGCTATTATCGGAAAAATATGCCCTGGAGATACAATTTCTTTTTTACTTACTTTTTTCTTTGAAGCTATTCTAATAGTTCTTGCTCTATCTTTTGCAGAAATACCTGTAGTGATACCTTTCCTAGCCTCTATAGATACAGTAAAAGCTGTTTGATTTCGCGATTGATTTACAGGTGACATAAGCGATAAATTTAATTTTCTTGCTTGCAAAGTGTCTAAAGCTAAACAAATTAAACCCCTCCCATATTTGGCCATAAAATTAATATTTTTTGAATTAGAATCTGAGGTTGAAATTACTAAATCTCCTTCATTCTCTCTTTTTTCATCATCTACTAAAATAAACATACCACCTTTTTTGGCCACTTTAATAATTGTTTCGATTGATGAGAAATTACTTTTTAACATTTAAAAAATTTTTTATATATTTTGAAAGAATATCAATCTCAACATTTACTACGCTACCTTTTTTTAATATTGACAAATTTGTCTCTTTAAAAGTATGTGGAATAATCCAAATTTGAAAGCCTTTTTTAGTTATCTTTGAAACTGTTAATGAAATCCCGTTAATACATATAGAGGCTTTTTCTATTATTTCTTTTTTCTGTTTTGCATTTATTTCGAATTCAAAAATATAAGATTTGTCAACTTTTTTTATACTTTTTACTATGCATGAAGTATCGATATGACCTTGGCAAATGTGACCGGATATTCTTTGACCATATTTTAGTGGAAGCTCTAAATTTATTAAATCATTCTTTTTAATATATTTAAACCTGGATCTTTCAATAGTTTCATTTGACAGGTAAAATTGCATTATCCTTGTTTTTATAGAAATCATGGTAAGACACACACCATCACACGATACAGAAATACCAACATCCTTATTTGACAATTTAAGATTAGATTTTATAAAAATATTGATCCCTTTGGATCTTTTTGTAATTTTTTCTACCAGTCCTTTGTTGTATATTATTCCGTTAAACATATTATTTTTCGTAAATTGTGATTATATCATTGAATAATCTAAATCTTATTTTTGACTTTCTATCATATTTTCTATTTAAAAGTTTTAAAGATGTAAAACTACTATATTTTTTTTGTTTAGATAATTTATTAGGACTTTTAAACAAATAAAATTCATTAAACAAGTTATTTTTAATAAATGAATTTGTAATCTTGTCACCTCCTTCTATCAAGAGATTCCTGATTCCTAAATGATATAGTCTTTTAAGAATATTTTTTAAGTAGAAAGAATTTTTTCTTTTTAAATTGGATCTTATTAAATGAAATCTTTGTTTTTTTAAAATTTTCAATTTATTTTTGTTTTTAGAATTGTGAAATATGATTGTAGGTTCTGTTTTAGCGTTCTTAAAAATATAGCTTTTAGGATCTATATTTAATTCTCTATCTAAAATGATTTTTTTAGGTGAAAATTTCTCATATCCTTTTAATCTACAAGTTAATCTTGGATTATCTATATTCAATGTTTTACCAGTAATTAGAATTCCATCATTTTTATATCTTAAAAAATGAGTTAATTTTTCTGAGAACTTATTAGTAATTCGTTTTTTGTTTTCACTGTAAATTAAATTATTTTTGGACACTGCTATTTTACCCGTAATATAGGGCATTTTATTTAACCTATTGACTAAATATGATTTATACAATTTTTTTACCTCATCTTTTAAAAGACCCTTTTTAACTTTAATATTCTTTTTATTAAAAATTTTAAAACTTTTACCTTTAACTTTTTTATCTATATCATTTATAGAGTAGATAACTTCACCAATGCCACTTTTAATAATATTGTTTGTGCAAGGTGGTGTTTGTCCATAATGATTACAAGGCTCAAGTGTTACATACATTTTTGAGCCTGATAAATTTTGAAAGGAATTATTTATGGCGTTTGTTTCAGCGTGTGGTCTTCCATTTAAACCTGTTTGACCAATAGAGATTATTTGGTTTTTTTTAACTATTACACAGCCCACAGAGGGATTATCACCAGTTAACCCTTTTTTTCCTCTTGCCAATTTAATAGCAAGTCTCATAAATTTTATATCTTGCGCGGAAAACTTATCTTTTTTTGTAGACATCTATTTTGTCCACAAATTGTACAAAATCTTTTTCTTCTCTAAAATTTCTATAGACAGAGGCAAATCTAACATAAGCAACAGGGTCAAGCTCCTTTAAACCTTCCATAACCATGGTTCCTATAGTGTTTGTAGCTATTTCACTTTGACCAAGTTCTTCTAACGATCTTGAAATACGACTTATAAATTTTTCAACAGTTTCCGTATCTAAAGGTCTTTTCTTTAAAGCTATATAGATAGATTTAGCTAATTTATCTCTATCAAAAGTAGATTTTCTACCATTTTTTTTTACCACCATTATCTCTCTATACTGAACTCTCTCAAATGTTGTAAATCGTGCTCCACATACGCAAAGTCTTCTTCTTCTAATAGCATTTCCATCTTCTGTTGGGCGCGAATCAACAACAGAAGTTTCTCCCTTCTTACATATGGAACAGATCATTTATTCAAATTTTTATAGATAGGAAAATTAGAGCATAAATTTACAACTTCATTTCTAACTTCGTTTTCCATCTTGCTATTATCCTCTGGGTTTTCTGATAATCCTTTTATAACTTTCGTAATTAACTCACCAACTTTTTCAAATTCTTTCAGACCAAATCCTCTTGTTGTTGCAGCTTGAGATCCTAATCTAATTCCTGAGGTAATCATTGGCTTTTCAGTATCGAAAGGAATTCCGTTTTTATTACATGTAATATTTGCTCTGCACAAACTTTCAGAAGCTAAATTTCCCTTAACATTAAAAGGTCTTAAGTCCACTAACATTAAATGTGTATCTGTTCCTCCAGAATAAATCTTGAAACCGTTATTTTTTAATGTTTCAGCCAATATTTTCGCGTTAGCTAAAACATTTTTTATATAAGTTTGAAATTCTGGTTTAAGTGCTTCAAAAAAACCTGCAGCTTTTGCAGCAATTATATGCATCAGAGGTCCACCTTGATAACCTGGAAAAACTGCTGTATCAAATTTTTTTCCTAAATCTAAATCATTTGATAATATTATCCCTCCTCTGGCACTTCTAAATACTTTATGTGTTGTTGAAGTCACAACATGAGCATAATCACATGGATTTGGGTAACCCTTACCTGCAACCAGTCCTGAAAAGTGAGCCATGTCTACCATCAAATATGCTCCAACTTTATCAGCAATTTCTCTAAATCTTTTAAAATCAATAACTCTTGAATATGCACTACCACCAGCAATAATTAATTTTGGTTTATGCTCTAATGCTAATTTTTCAACGTTATCATAATCAATCAATTCTGATTTTTTATCAACATCATAACTTATTGCATTAAACCATTTTCCTGACATTGAAATTTTTAGACCATGAGTTATGTGACCCCCAGAATTTAAACTCATACCCAAAAAAGTATCATTAGGTTTTAATAAAGCTAAAAAAACAGCTCCATTAGCTTGAGCACCTGAATGTGGTTGAACGTTTGCATACTTACAATTAAAAAGTTTTTTTATTCTTTCTAAAGCTAATTTTTCAGCTACATCTACATGCTCACATCCGTTGTAATATCTTTTACCAGGATAACCTTCAGCGTACTTATTGGTTAAGACAGAACCTTGAGCTTCAAGAACAGCCTGAGAAACAATATTTTCAGAGGCAATTAACTCTATGTGATTTTGTTGTCTTACTAGCTCATCATTTATTGCTTTAAATAAGTCTGGATCAGATTCAGATAAACTCTTTTCAAAGAAGTTTTCAAAATTCGAATTTAAATATTTTTTCTCACTTGACATATCAATACCTATATTTTTTTTACTCTTTTATTATGTCTTCCACCTTCAAATTTTGTATTAAGAAAGACATCTATACATTTAAAGGCTGTGGTTTTATTTGTCAATCTAGCTCCTAAAGTAATAATATTGGCATTGTTATGTAATCTTGATAATTTTGTGTTTTTTACTGAATAACACACTGCTGCTCTTATCTTTTTATGCCTATTTGCAGCCATAGACATCCCTATCCCAGAACCACAAACTAAAATTCCCATATTTTTGGCATTATTACTAACCCTTCTACAGAGCTTATGTGCGTAGTCAGGATAATTTACAGAATTTTTTGAATTGTCTGTGCCAAGATCGCTAAAAGAATATTTTTTTTTAAATTTTTTTATAATTTTCTCTTTTAAATTATAACCAGCATGATCAGATGAAATAAATATATTTTTCAAATTAGTTAAATTTATAATCTAACACACAAGCAACAAGATGGATTCTATTTTGCTCACCACCATTGAACGCGTTATGATATTTTGTATTATTGGTTATCCAAACTGATCCATCAGCTGGCATATGTTTTGCAACATTATCTATTACCATTATTGATCCAGGGTTCGTTATTATCGGAATATGCAATCTAGGCTCTGGATCTCTATGCCAACTTAATGTTGATCTTGGTTCTTTAAGCAGAACTCTAACTCTTCCGAGCTTATATTTTTGTGACAAAGCATCATAAACTTCTTTGAAATAAGTATTCTGATAATCTTTAATAAATTCAGAATACTTAGACTCATTTATTGTTTCATCTCTCATTACCTCTTTGCCTGAAGAGTCTGGTTTCGTCCAAAATACACCTCTTGCTTTATGTCCTTTAATCGACTCTGGATCACCCGGAATTTGAGTTAGAGAAATAGCACTGAAATTTGAAACACCATTAACACCTGAAAACCCTTTAATTGATAAAACTTCTTTATAAGCTTTTCGAAGTTTATTTATATCAAATTTAAGGCTTTGTTTCTGAAAATCATTAAAATTCAAATTCATGTGTATCTTATTGTCTCCTGATATTGTTAATTATCTTTTTTAAGATATATTTGTATATAACATTTGTCGCATATTATAAATACTATAAAAAAAAATGATTACTGGTAAATTTCCAAGTTTAAGACTGAGACGAAGCCGTAAAAATAATTGGTCCAGAAGGTTAATTGAAGAAAATAACCTAACAGCAAATGATTTAATTCTACCTATATTTTTGATTGATGGAAAAAATAAAAAACAATCGATTAGTTCGATGCCAGGTGTATACCGTTACTCATTAGATAAAATAAATTCAATAATAGATAAAGCCATCAAAATCAAATTACCTATGGTTGCATTATTTCCGTATACAACAAGATCAAAAAGAAATTATTTGGGGTCAGAAGCTCTTAATGAAAATAATCTGGTATGTAAAGCTATTCAGTTAATAAAGAAAAGATATAAAAATGAAATAGGAATTATGTGTGATGTAGCTTTAGATCCTTACACATCACACGGTCATGATGGAATATTTAATTCTAATTATGTATTAAATGATGAAACAATTGATGTTTTAGTTAATCAAGCTTTACTTCAAGCTCAAATGGGTTGTGATGTAATTGCTCCATCGGATATGATGGATGGTAGAGTTGGTGCAATAAGAAAGGCACTTGATAAAAATGGTTATAAGATGACTCAAATTTTATCCTACGCTGTCAAATATGCTTCAAGTTTTTATGGTCCCTTTCGAGATGCAGTAGGTTCAAAAAATTTTTTAATTGGAGATAAAAAGAGTTACCAAATGGATTTTAGAAATAAAAATGAAGCTTTAAGAGAAGTGGCTTTAGATATTAAAGAGGGAGCTGACATGGTAATGGTAAAACCAGGACTTCCATATTTAGATATAATAAAGTCAGTTAAAGAAAAATTTAAGATTCCAGTAATGGCATATCAAGTATCAGGAGAATACAGTTTATTATCAAATGGTATAAATAAGGGTTTAGTAGATAAAAAGATTATAATTGAAAGCTTAATATCTTTCAAAAGAGCTGGGGCGAATGCAATTATAAGTTATTACGCTGATAGAATTAATGAAATTTTAAAGATTTAAGAGAATTTATAAAATTTAATCTACTAATTGGAAATGACAAATTATTTGGTTTTAAAATAGTTTTATTGAGATATTCTCCTACCAAGTTGAAACCGTCTACTAGATTATTAAGATTGCTAGGATTTTGTGACTTATCAATTAAATAATTAGGAATTACTTTTTTTCCATCTTTAGACATTGCTACATAAATAATTCTTTGATCTAAAACTTCTTTTTTTGCTATTTTTTTAATTTCAAAATCATAACCTAAAATTTTTAATAATTCTAATTCCCAATAAATATATTCCTTAACCCAGTATTTAGATCTTAAAAGTTCATAAAACTTTTCTATTAAAAGAAATACATCATTATTTTTTTGGGAATCTGCAGTTAAAATTCGGATCATCTGCATTGCAGAAGTTATACTTAAAAGTTTATGATTGTCATCAAAATATATAGGAGACAGTGCTTTTTCAATTTCAACTTTAAAATATCCAATACTTGAATCTGTTTTCGCACTAAAGTTGACATAAACTCTATTGCCTATTTGAAGATAATTCCTAATTTTTTTGGACGTTCCGCCAAAAATAATACCCGATGTTTTACCATGATCTTTTGTAAAAATTTCGCATATTAAAGAATTTTCACTGTATTTACTTTTTGATAATAAAAAACCAGAATCATACCAAATCATAATTAATTAAGATTTTTCAAACATAGTGAAGCAGCATTTTGTTCGGCATCTTTTTTTGATTTACCTTGTGCACTATAAAATTTAGTATCATATAATTTTACAGCAACTTTAAAAGTTGGTTTATGTCTTGGACCTGTATTTGAAATGATTTTATAGATTGGAAGTTTTTTAAATTTTTTAAGCGAAAACTCTTGTAACTTTGTTTTTGGATCTATTTTTGTAATTACACTTTCTTTAATTTGATTTGACCATAAAGATAAAATTACTTTTTCGGTGTAACTAAATCCTTTATCTAAATAAATAGACCCTATAAGGGCTTCACAAGTATCAGATAAAACTTTATCCTCTATGTGATTGTTTTTTTTGTTAGAATTAAAAGTTAAAACGAACTTTTCCAACTCAATTTTTTTTGCAATTTTTAAGCAAGTTTTTTTATTAACGAGAGAAGCAAATTTTTTATCCAAAATACCCTCTTTCTCATTTGGATAAGTCTCTAAAAGTTTTTTTGCAATAATTAATCCTAAAACCCTATCTCCTAGAAATTCTAATTTTTCATTATTATTCTCATTGTCAAAACTTTTATGTGTCAATGATTTTAACAAAAGATTTTTATCTTTAAAATTTACCTTAATTTTAGTTTCTAAAGATTTTAAATTTGTTTTCATCAATTTATTCTTTTAAAAAAACGATCCATTCTTATTGATTTATTCCATTTCCAAAAATAAAAAATACTTCCTATAGACCTATCAGATGAAAAGAAAATAAACTGAGCTTTACCAACTAGATTATCCTTATGAACGTAACCAACACTTGACAGAAATCTACTATCTTTTGAACAATCTCTATTATCTCCTAAAAAAAAATAATGATTTTCTGGTACTTCGAAGACATCTGAATTTTGATATGGAAAATTTTTTAAATAGACAGCATTATACTTTTTTCCATTTGGCAATTTTTCCTCAAAAGTAAAAATATCTATTTTGTTATTTCCACAATATACAGATTTAGTGCTAGAAGTTTTTGACTTTAATATCTCACTGTTGTTAAGATAAATATTTGAGTCAATAAATCTTATTTTATCACCAGGTAATCCAATAATTCTTTTTATATAATCAGTACGATTATCAGCAGGTGTTTTAAAAACAACAACATCACCTCTTAAAGGTTTTTTTTCAAAAATTCTTCCATCAAATATGGGGGGGCTAAATGGAAACGAATGTTTGCTATATCCGTAACTATATTTAGTTACAAAAAGTCTATCACCAATTAACAAATTTGGTTCCATCGAAGATGAAGGAATATAAAAAGGTTGGAGAAAAAGTGACCTTATAATTAAAGCAATTATTAATGCATAAAATAAAGTTTTAATATTGTCTATGAAAAATTCTTTATTAAACATTATTTACTCTGTAAAATTGTGAATGCAATTGAATAATCTTTTTCGTCAGAAATTGTGAGAAACAAATTACAAGTTTTAATTTTATATCTCTTATTAATGACTCTAATAATTTTTTTTGATTTCAAATAATAAGGTTTTCCCAAACCATCGTTTAAAATCTGAATATCATTAAAATTTAAATCATCCCTAATACCTGTGCCAAGTGATTTTGCAAAAGACTCTTTGG
>CABXYJ010000020.1 GCA_902516345.1 uncultured Pelagibacteraceae bacterium | reverse complement strand
TAATAAATGAAGCTGTTAAAATTAATTCTATAAGATTTAAATATTCGTACCTTGTTATTGCTAAGCCAACTATGTTAAATAATGAATTTAAAAAAATAAAAGAAACACTTTTTAGAGAACTAGAAAAAATACGATGATGAATATTTTGACCAATCTTTTAATAAAAATAATAAAATGTTATAAATTTTTAATAAGTCCTTTATTTGGTAATTCCTGTAGATATTTACCATCTTGCTCTGATTACGCTATAGAATCTTTAAAAACATTTGGTATTTCTAAAGGCCTTTTTTTAAGTTGTAAAAGAATCTTATCTTGTCATCCTTGGGGTAATGGTGGGTTTGATCCAGTTAAAAAAAAGGGGGAGATAAAAAAATAATGGAAACAAAAAATGTAATCGCAGCAATTGCACTATCTTCTGCAGTAATAGTTTTTTATTCTTTATTCTTTATCCCAGAGCAGTCTCAAAAAAATCAAAACCTTAATGAAAAAAAAATAATTGAAAAAAGCTCTGAAGCACCTAGTTTGAGCCAAGAGGAAACTCAAATTAAGATTTCTCGAGAAGAATCTATTAAGCAAAGTCAAAGGATAAAATTTGAAAATCAAAGTATAATTGGATCAATATCTTTAAAAGGAGCAAGCATTGATGATTTAACGTTTAAACAATATAACACCGATCTTCAAAGTAATAAAAAAGTTGTGCTTTTAAATCCTAGAAATATTAAAGATGGATATTTAATTGAAAGTGGTTTTGTAACAACAGATAAGAATATTGATGTTCCAAATTCAGATACACTTTGGTCTATTATTGGAAATAAAGAATTGACAAATCAGTCACCAGTAAAATTAGTTTGGACTAATAATCAAGGAATAACATTTGAAAAAGAAATAAAGTTAGATGATAAATTTTTATTTACAATTAAACAAAAAGTAATCAACTCGACTGAAATGAAATATGATTTTTACTCTTATGGTCAGATCATAAGAAATTCAATACCAGACATTTCAAATTTTTATATTCTTCATGAAGGGCTCATAGCCACTCTAGATGATGAGCTTATTGAGGAAGATTACGACGATATAGAAGAAAATAAATTCACTAAAACTGCCAAAAAAGGATGGTTAGGTATAGGAGATAAATATTGGATCACATCGCTGATTCCACCGAAAAATAAAGAATTTAAAACTACTTTTGATTACAAAAAAAAATTTAGAGCTAATTTTATATCCACTCAACCGCTTGAGTTAAATGGAAATAGTAAAATCGAGGAAGAACTACAGGTTATTGTAGCAGCCAAAAGAGTGGATGTTATAGACGGTTATGCAGAGTCACTAAATATAGATAAGTTTGACTTAGTAATAGATTGGGGTTTTTTATATTTCATTACTAAACCTCTTTTTTTTGGAATTGACTATTTCTTCAAATTATTTGGAAATTACGGTTTAGCAATTATTGCAATAACAATTTGTATTCGTCTAGTTTTTTTTCCTTTAGCTAATTTCTCATTTAGAAGCATGGCAAAAATGAAGGCACTTCAGCCAGAAATGGTAAGATTAAAAGATCTCCACAAGGATGATAAAATGAAACTTCAGCAGGCAATGATGGCACTCTATAAAAAAGAAAAAGTAAATCCAATGTCCGGATGCCTTCCAATTCTTGTTCAGATACCTGTTTTTTTTGCTTTATATAAAGTTTTATTTGTGACTATAGAGATGAGACAAATGCCATTTTATGGTTGGATACAAGATTTAAGTGAGAGAGATCCTACAAGTATATTTAATATTTTTGGTTTATTGCCCTACGACGTTCCAAGTTTCTTGGTTATCGGAGCTTGGCCAGTAGCAATGGGAGTTTCGATGTGGGTGCAACAAAAATTAAATCCCGCACCTACTGATCCAATGCAGGCTAAAATTTTTGCTTTCTTCCCGCTTTTCTTAACTGTAATACTTGCACCATTCCCAAGTGGGTTAGTTATTTACTGGACCGTTAATAATATTTTAACAATGGCTCAGCAAGTATTTATTATGAGAAGAACAACAGTCAAAACGACAACCTAAATTTTAATTTAAAAAAAATTAATGGACTTAAAAAAAATTCTTCCTGTAAATGGACCCCCAATAAACGAGGTTAATAAATATATAGAAAAATATAAAAATGACTTGATCGTAATTAAATATGGAGGAAATGTTTTAATTGATAGAAATATCTTTGATAATTTTATTACTGATTTAAGTATTTTAAATAAATTAGGTCTTTCAGTTATTGTAGTTCATGGTGGAGGTCCAAGGATCAAGAGAGAATTAGATAAATCTAATATTCAATCAAAATTTATAAGAGGGTTAAGAGTCACTGATGAAAAAATAATAAACATTGTTGAGTCAGTCTTAATAGATTTTAACAATGATATTGTAAACTCTTTGAACCAAAAAAATACAAAAGCAGTCTCCATCCACACTAAAAAAGATAATATTATTGAGGTCGTACCAGAGGTAAAAGAACTAGGTTTTGTTGGTCTACCAAATAAGATTAATAACGATATTTTATTGGATATAATTCAACAAAATAAAATACCGATTGTTTCACCACTAGGCTTAGATAAGAACAATCAAACACATAATATAAATGGTGATACTGCAGCAATGGCTGTAGCCAAATCTGTCAAATCAAGGAGATTACTATTGATGACAAATGTGGATGGTGTTTTAAATAAAGAAAAAAAACTTATAGATGAAATATCCTCATCCGAAATATTAGAGATGGTAAAAGATGAGACAATTACTGAGGGAATGATACCCAAAATTAATGCTTGTCTAGATGCTGTTAATAATGGAGTTACAGCGGCAGGTATAATTAATGGTACAAAACAGCATTCTTGTTTATGGGAAATTTTCTCAGACAAGGGGTCAGGTACGTTAATAAGAAAATGAACTTAAAAGAAAAAAAATATCTGCTACTTGATCTTGATGGTGTTTGTTATGGAAAGCACAATAACTATTCTTTAGAGCGTGTATTTGGTCAAGTTTCAAAGAGGATGACTCAATTTATATCTGAAAAACTTAAAATTGATAAAGATAAAGCTAAAGAATTACAAACAAATTATTTTTATAAATATAATACATCATTAAGAGGATTAATGGTTCATAATGGAATATCGCCAGATGAATTTTTATCTTACGTCCATGAAATTGATTTATCATTTATGAAAGAAGATAAAATTATGAGAAATGAGCTTAAACAATTAGATATGGAAAAATTTATCTTTACCAATGGTAGCGCTGAACATGCTGCTAATATTTTAACTCACTTGGGTGTGTATGATTTATTTGGAAGAGATAAGGTTTTTGATATTAAAGACGCTGGTTATGTACCTAAACCTGAAGCGGAAACCTTCGACTTAATGGTTAAAAAATTTGGTATAAATCCAAAAGAGACTATTTACATTGAAGATATAGCTAAAAATTTAAGTATAGGTCACGAACGAGGTTGTACAACCGTTTGGTTAATTAATGATGAGCATTTTGGAAAAATGGATGCGGACAAAGATTTTATTTCACACAAAATTGAAAATCTGTCTTTATTTCTAAAAGAAATAAGGCTATTAAAAAGTAATTAATTATGTCTTTAGAAAAAATAATCAATGATGCTTGGGAAAATAAAGATCAGGTAAACCAAAATTCTGATCAAAATTTAAAAGATGCTATTAACCAAGTTATTGCTGATTTAGATAGTGGTAAATCAAGAGTTGCTGAGAAAATAAATGGAGAATGGGTAACTCATCAGCACCTTAAGAAAGCTATAATGTTAAGTTTTAGAATTTATCCAATGGAAAATTTAAATGGTCCTTATAGTAGTTGGTACGATAAATCACATTTATTGAAAGGTAAAACTGCAGGATGGACCAAAGCTGATCATGAAAAAGCAGGTTTTAGAATGGTTCCGAACTCACCAGTAAGAAAAGGTTCATTTGTCGGAAAAAATGCTGTTCTTATGCCATGTTATGTAAACATTGGAGCATATATTGACGAAGGAACAATGATAGATACTTTTGCAAGAGCTGGTAGTTGTTGTCAGATAGGTAAGAATTGCCATATTTCTGCAGGTTCGGGTGTTGGTGGAGTTCTAGAGCCCGCGCAAGCTTTACCAACAATCATAGAGGATAATGTATTTCTTGGAGCGATGTCAGAGGTAGTTGAAGGTGTAATTGTTGGAGAAGGTTCAGTTTTAAGTATGGGTATGTATATCGGTCAATCAACAAAAATAGTTGAAAGGAAAACTGGGAAAATTACTTATGGTAAAATACCACCTTATTCAGTTGTAGTTCCAGGCTCGTTGCCTGATAAAAATAATTCTTCTGCACCCTCCTTGTATTGTGCAGTAATAATTAAACAAGTTGATGAAAAAACAAGATCTAAAACTTCTATTAACGACCTCTTAAGAGACTAAAAATGAAAACTTTAAATGAGTTAAAATTAGCTAAAGAGCTAATCAGATTTCCTTCCATCACCCCAGTTGATGCTGGAGTAATGAAATTTTTAGAAAAAAAATTAAAAAAATTAGGTTTCAAAACAAAAATATTGGAATTTAAAGAAAGAGGATTTCAGCCTGTGAAAAACTTGTATGCAAGATTAGGATCTAACAAACCGAATTTTATGTTTGCAGGACATGTTGATATTGTCCCTCCAGGAAACATTAAGGATTGGACAGTAAATCCGTTTAAACCATCTATCAAAAAAGGCCATTTAATTGGGAGAGGTGCAAATGATATGAAAAGCTCTGTTGCAGCTTTTGTGTCTGCTGTAAGCACTTTTTTATCAAGAAATAGAAAATTCAAAGGTTCAATAAGCTTACTTATTACAGGAGATGAAGAAGGTGATGCAGTAAATGGCACTAAAAAAGTTGTAGATTATTTAAAAAAAAGTAAAGAGAAAATTAACTTTTGTCTTGTTGGTGAACCAACAAATCCAAATAAATTAGGCGAAATGATAAAGATTGGACGTAGGGGTAGTTTAACTGGTAAATTAAATATTTTTGGTCAGCAAGGCCATGTTGCATATCCTCATAGAGCTAACAATCCCTCAACTATAATTGTAAAAATTTTAAAAGAATTAAAAGATATTAAATTTGATAGAGGATCAAAAAACTTCCAACCTACAAACTTAGAGGTTACAAAAATAAATATAAATAATAACGCTGATAATGTTATCCCGGCTATGGCTGAGGCAACATTTAATATAAGGTTTAATAATAAACATTCATCAAATTCTATTAAAAATAGACTTAATAAAATTTTTAAAAAAATAACCAAGAAAAATAAATCAAAATTTAAAATTGATTATAGAGTTTCAGGCGAAGCATTTCTAACAAAGCCAAACGAAACAACGAACATGATACAAAATATCATAAAAAAAGTTACCAAAATTAAACCAAAGCTATCTACTACAGGTGGAACCTCAGATTTAAGATTCATAAGAAAAATATCACCTGGATTAGAATTTGGGCTTGTTGGAAAAACAATGCATAAAGTTGATGAAGCCGTATCTTTAAAAGATTTGAAAAATCTTAAGAAAATTTATGAAAACATTTTAATAAATTATTTCAAATGAAAACAGCGATCATAAATTCTGACTCCTATGAGAAACATAACACTGGCGATGGTCATCCTGAGCAGCCTAAAAGAGTAATTGCTATAAAAAAAAAATTAAAAAAAAGAAAAGACCTAATCTGGGATAAGCCAGATAATGTTCCTGATGATATATTGTCTATGACACATTCAAAAGACTATATAAATAATTTAAAAGATTCTTTTCCTCAAAAAGGCCTTAAGTTTCTAGATGGCGATACTGTTGTATCGCCCGAGAGTAAAAAAGCAGTTTTTGATGCTGCAGGCTCAACAATAAGAGCAATAGATGGAATAGAGAGTAATCAATTTAAAAATGCATTCTGTTTGGCTAGACCACCTGGGCACCATGCTGAAAAAAATAAAGCTATGGGATTTTGTTGTATATCAAACGCGGGAGTAGCAACAAACTATTTAGTGTCAAAATATAAATACAAAAGAATTGCCTGTGTAGATTTTGACGTGCACTGGGGTAATGGAAATTATGATGTCATGCGTAATAATAAAAATTCACTATATATTTCTACGCATCAATATCCTTTTTATCCTGGGGGTGGAACAGATAAAGATAAAGGAGACTTTAATAATTCATTAAATATCCCTTTGCCCGCTGGGACGAACTCAGAAGAATACTTTAATGCATTTGATAGGGTGTTAGAAAGATTAGTTCAATATAAACCAGATTTTCTCATATTTTCAGCAGGTTTTGATGCACATAAAGATGATCCATTAGCTCAATTTCAACTTAGTTCAAAAGATTTTTATGAAATTACTAAAAGAACATTAGCAGCTACCAATAAATTTACTGCGGGTAAAGTTGTTTCTATACTTGAAGGTGGATATGATTTAAATGCTTTAGCAGAAAGCGCTAACGAACATGTTAATGCATTGGTAGAATTCAATTGATAAATATCTAGCCCATCATAAATCAACTCCATGAAACTATACAAAATAAGAAAATCAAAAATTGATAATAAAGGTCGTGGACTTTATGCTACTAAAAATATCAAAGAAGGTACAAAAATTATTAATTACTTAGGAAAAATAATTACAAATAAAGAAGTTGAAGAGTCAGACAAATATGACAATAAAAAACCTATTTATTTATTTACTCTAAATAAAAGATTTACTTTGGACGGTGATTTTTCATTTAACATTGCTGGATTAGTTAATCATAGTTGCAATGCTAACGCCAGGTATGATGGTAAGGATTTAAAAATTTGGATAACAGCTGATAGAGATATTAAGAAAGGTGAAGAGATAACTTGTGATTATGGTTTTAGTTTTGATAAAGAAGATTACAAGCAATTTCCTTGTAAATGTAAATCAAAAAATTGTTGTGGTTTTATAATTCGTGAGGAAAGTAGATGGCGAATAAATCGTAAATTTGCGATGAGTAATAAAAAAAAATTAATAAATAACTCTCGTTAAATAGAGACCTTGAGGTGGGGCAGGTGGAGCACATAATTCTCTTTTTTTAGACTGCATTACATTTACAAATCTTTTTAATGTCCATTTTTCTTCCCCAACATATTTTAAACAACCAACCATAGACCGGACTTGTTGTTGTAAGAAAGATTGAGATCTGAATTCTATTTCAATCTTATTTTTTATAGATCTAATTTTTACAGATTTCATAGTCTTTATTGGACTTTTAGCCCTACAACTCGATTTTCTAAAAGTACTAAAATCTTTAGTACCAATCAATTTTCTTGCAGCACTTTTCATCAATTTTAAATCAAGATTTTTTATAATATGCCAGCCTCTATCTTTATCTAAAACTGGTCCACTAATCCGATTAATAATCACATAATTATAAACTCTCATTTTAGCTGAAAATCTGGCATGAAAATTATTACCTCTTTTTGTAATTTTAAGTATTGCTATTCCATCTTTATTTAAAAAATGATTGATTGATTTTAAAAATCTATCAAATTTTACAATCTTATTTTTACAATCAAAATGTGCTGACTGTTCTTTGGCATGTACCCCAACATCTAATCTTCCAGCTCCATATATTATGATTTTTTCTTTTAAAAGTTTTGAAATTTTCTCTTGTAATAATCCCTGGACAGTTTTTCCTTTTTTTTGAATTTGCCACCCCCTAAAATTAGTGCCCTCATATTCAATTAATATTTGATACCTAAACATTTGATAACTTTGAGCCCTTTTTAATTTGAGAGCCCAACATGAATTCGCTAATTTTTTGCGGTCTTTTTCCTTGTCTTTGAATTTCGAGAATCTTAATAGATTGGTTGTTATTACATGCTACTTCTAATTGATTCGAAATAATTTCTCCTACTTGACCTATGCCATTACCAATTTCGGCTTTCAAAATTTTATATCTTTCGCCGTTAAAACTAAAGGAAGCTCCCGGGGAGGGAAATAATCCATTTATTTTTCCGATAATTTTAGAGGCATCCTCGTCCCAATCAATCTGTGACTCTTCCTTATCAATTTTTTTTGCATAAGTTGCTTTTGAATGATCTTGATCAATAAACTTCGCCTTATCTTGAAGTATATCATCCACATTATCTAAAATTTTTTCTGCAGCTAAAGCGGATAGTTTTTCTGAAATTTCTTGAGCATTTTGGTTTTGATCTATTTTGATTTTATAAATATTACTAATTGGTCCGCTATCCAATTCTTTTTTGATCTTCATAATACTTATGCCAGTTTCAGGATCCAAATTCATAATTGATCTCTGGATTGGCGCTGCGCCTCGCCAACTAGGAAGAATTGAGGCGTGAATATTTACAAAACCTTTTTTGGTTAAGTTTAAAAAATTTTCAGGAATTATTTGTCCGTATGCACACACTATTGCAAGATCGGCTTTTAACTCTTTTAAAAATTTATACTCCACATGATTATCCTTAAGTGTCTTGGGTGTTCTATAATCTATATTTAAAGTTTCAGAGATACCCTGAATTGGACTTTTGTTAATTTTTTGTCCTCTATGAGATTTTTGCGGTGGTTGAGTAAAAACCACAGAAATATTATAACCATTTTGATATAGAGATTTTAAGATAGGAACACAAAATATTGGTGTACCCATAAAGATAATCTTATTTGCCATCTTTAAACTACTATTCTGTCTGGATTTTTTTTAATTTTCGAAATTTTTTTTATGATAAAATCTTTCTTTAATTTTGATAAATGGTCAATAATTAATTTTCCATCTAAATGATTTATTTCATGTTGAATACAAGTAGATAAAAGCCCATCACATTTAAGATTTTTCTTCTCCCCCTTTTTATCAATATATTCCACCTCACAAATTTTTGGTCTCTCAATTTCAATAAAAGTTTCTGGTATTGATAGACAACCCTCTTCGTACACCAATGTCTCTTCGCTTAAGTTTTTTATTACAGGATTGATTAATGCAATTGGTTGATTTTCTTCATCCTTATTCGAAACGTCAACAACTAAAACTCTTTTTAGTATGCCTACTTGAACTGCAGCAAGACCAATTCCCTTGGAGTGGTACATTGTTTCAAATAAGTCTTCAATTAATTTTTTTTTCATTAAGGTTTTGATTTTTTTGAGACTGCTCTGGGATAAAGAATAAAGAATAAAAAACTATTACTGCAGAAGATAGTGCAATTGCTGCGATTACATTTTTTGTTTCCATTATTTTTTTATCTCCCCCTTTTTTTTAACTGGATCAAACCCACCATTACCCCAAGGATGACAAGATAAGATTCTTTTACAACTTAAAAAAAGGCCTTTAGAAATACCAAATGTTTTTAAAGATTCTATAGCGTAATCAGAGCAAGATGGTAAATATCTACAGGAATTACCAAATAAAGGACTTATTAAAAATTTATAACATTTTATTATTTTTATTAAAAGATTGGTCAAAATATTCATCATCGTATTTTTTCTAGTTCTCTAAAAAGTGTTTCTTTTATTTTTTTAAATTCATTATTTAACATAGTTGGCTTAGCAATAACAAGGTACGAATATTTAAATCTTATAGAATTAATTTTAACAGCTTCATTTATTA
>CABXYJ010000019.1 GCA_902516345.1 uncultured Pelagibacteraceae bacterium | reverse complement strand
AAAATTTTTTTTCTTTTTAGTTTTAATGTTGGAGTTAACATTCCATTTTCAATTGTAAATTCTTCATTAATTAATTTAAATTTTTTAACTTTTTCTACCAAAGATAGATTTTTATTTAAATTTTCTAAATATATTTCAATTTCATTAAAATTTTCACTTTCACTTACTATTAGAGCAACCAAATAAGTTTTTTTGTCTCCATAAACAAAACTTTGTCTAATTTTTTCGCTAAGACCTAGTAAGTTTTCAATTTTTGATGGAGAAATATTATCACCACCCAAATTAACTATAATTTCTTTTTTTCTATCTGTAATTTTTAAATTTCCGTCTTTAGTAATTTCTCCTATATCTCCTGTATGTAACCATCCATTCTTTATTATCTCATTAGTTTCTTTTTCCATATTCCAATATCCGAGCATTACATTTTCTCCCTTAACTAATATTTCGCCATCTTCGGCTATTTTAACTTTATTTGTTTTAAAGGGTGGTCCAACAGTCTCAATTTTGATTTTTCCAGGGATATTACAACTTACAACTGGTGATGTTTCTGTTAATCCATAACCCTGTAAAGTAGGTAGACCAATAGAGTTTAAAAATTCACCAATTTTTTGATCTAAGGCTCCTCCACCAGAAACAAAAGCCTTTAATTTTCCACCAAACTGTATTTTGATTTTTTTTCTCACTAATTTTTCGCATAAAAAATTGATAATTTTTTCTTTTAAATCTAATTTCTCTTTATTTAAGATTTTAGTCCCAAGAAAAATAGTATTGTTTATCAGTTTTTTTTTTAACCCTTTTTGTTTTGAAAAATTTAAAGAAATTTTATTATATAAATTCTGGTAAAATCTTGGTACCGCGGTCATGATGGTTGGCTTCGCAATAGAAATATTGAGTAGTAATTTTTCTAAATTTTCAGCGTAAAAAACTTTAGCCCCAAGTAAGATTTGTACATATTGAACAGTGTGTTCATATGAATGAGACAATGGAAGCCAAGTTAAAAAAACTGGATTATCTTTTTCAACTAATGTCTCTAAAATTTCTTGTGCTCCCTCACAATTAGACAAAATTCCTCCATGACTTAGCATGACTCCTTTAGGATTTCCAGTTGTCCCAGAGGTGTAAATGATGCATGCAGGATCTTTTCTTTTTATCTCTCTATTATAATAAACAAATTTTTGGGATTGAGTGGACTCTTCTTTAAAATATCTTTCTAGAATATTATTTACACTTTCAATTTTTTTATTAAAATTTTCAATTGATAAAACTTTTATCTCACTTGAGATGAATTTTTCTAATTTTTTGAATTGAATATCGTTTGAAACGATACATATTTTAGGTTTACAATCTTTCATAATATATTCGTAATCTTGTTCTGAATAAGTTGTAAATAGTGGTACGGTAACACCGCCTGCATTCATTATAGATATATCTGCTATAAGCCATTCAGGACGATTTTCGGATAACAATACACATCTATCTCCTTTGGAAATATTATTCTTTAGGTACTCAGATAAGACGCGTACTCTTATTTCCACTTGACTCCAAGTTAAGAAATCATCTTTCTCTGTTTTTAACCATTTCAAAAATAAGGAATTAGGATTTGAAAATTCTTTATATTTTTCAAAAAAAAGTTCTACTAAACTATTAATCTTTCTTAAATCCATAAAATGGTGGGCGAAGAGAGAATCGAACTCTCACTTCTTTCAAAACACGATTTTGAGTCGTGCGCGTCTACCAGTTCCGCCATTCGCCCTTAATTGTTAAAATTAATTAAATAGTATAAGAACTAAAATTATATTAAAACCAAAAAATGTTTAATAGTCTTTATAAAAAGTGTTTAAATTTATCGGCACATAAAAATTCTAAGAATTTTTTAGCTTTAATCTCTTTTATCGAAAGCTCTTTTTTTCCAATACCACCAGATGTAATGGTTATACCAATGGTAATCGCAAAAAAAAGAGATTTTATTAAAATTTTTATAATTGCAACTATATTCTCTGTTCTTGGTGGAGTCCTGGGTTATTTTATTGGAGCATTCTTTTTTGATATTGGTATGCAAATAATGGACTTTTATAGCTACGGTGATAAACTTAATAGTCTTAAAGTTAGCTTAATAAATGGTGATAGTTTCTTCGCATGGTTTGGAATTTTGTTTTTAGCTGGTTTTACTCCATTACCTTATAAAGTTTTTACAATTGCTAGTGGATTAATCGGGTTTAATCTTTTGATCTTTGTTTTAATAAGTATTTTTTCTAGGGGATTGCGTTTTTTTATAGTGTCATATTTGGCCTATAAATTTGGAGATTTATTTACTCTATACATGGAAAAGCATGGATCAAAGTGGTTTACAATTGCTGGGATAACAATTGTTTTAATTGGAGTTATAATTTATCTATCAATTAAATAATAATGATTAATTTTAAAAGAGAAACCATTCTTAAGTTTGTATTTTTAATAAGCTTGATATCAATATTTTCTGCATATTTTATAGAGTATATTTTAGGTCATCAGCCATGTAATTTGTGTTTGATAGAGAGAGTCCCTTATGTATTAAGTATAGTTTTTATATTGTTATTTTTTATATTAAAGAAAAATGAAAAATTTGTAACTTTACTATTAATATTAACGTTTATTTTTTCCTTTTTGATTTCATTTTATCACCTTGGTATTGAGCAGGGTTTCTTTAAAGAATCTGTTGTTTGTAGTACAAATAATGCAGCTGAGATCTATACTAAAGAGCAATTATTAGAAAAATTACCAGAAAGAACTATAAGTTGTAAAGATGTGACATTTAAGATTTTTGGATTTTCACTCACAACAATTAATATATTTATAAGTTTAATAATTATAACCTTTTTACTAAAAAATTTTAATTCAAATGAAAAAAACTTCAAATAAAGTTGAGGAATTTATTAGGGTAGATCACGCTGGTGAGAGAGGTGCAGTAAAAATCTATCAGGGTCAATTGTTAGCTTTAAATACTATAATTAAGGATGAAAGTTTGAAAAAAACTATTGAGGAAATGCAAGTTCATGAGAAAGAACATTGTGAATTTTTTGAGAATGAAATAAAAAAAAGAAATATCAAACCAACAAAATTTCTACCTTTATGGGATTTACTTGGTATGGGTCTTGGTTTTGGATCAACAATTTTAGGTAAAAAAGCTGCTATGTTATGTACAGCATCAGTTGAAGAAGTAATAGATAAACATTATTTAGATCAAATAAATCAACTAGGGCCTGATGAAAAAGAATTAAAAAAAAAAATAATCAAATTTAGAGAGGATGAACTAGACCATAAAGATATAGCGTATGAGAAAGGTGCAACTAAAAAAGGTTTTTATTCAATTATGGACAAAATTATTAAAACTGGATCAAAAATTGCAATAAAAGTTTCTGAAAAGGTTTAATATTTAAGACTCTAGCTCAACATCCCAATATAAATAATCCATCCAACTTTTATGCAAAAAATTTGGTGGAAAATTTTTACCATTACGATGTAAATCCTCTGTAGTTGGCTGGAAAGGAAGTTGTGATAGCTTCATTCCAGATGATTTAAGGAGCTTTCCACCTTTTTTAACATTGCAGTTTGAACAAGCTGTTACAACATTGTCCCAATTTGTTTCTCCACCTTTAGACCGGGGCAACAAATGATCAAACGTAAGTTCCTCACCACTACCACAGTATTGACAAGAGAATTTATCTCTTAAAAAAACATTAAATCTTGTAAAGCTAGGTTTAGATAAAGGCGCAATATAATCTTTTAAAGCAATTACACTAGGAAGTTTCATCTCAAAAGATGGACTTCTCACTATTCTTTCGTAATTGCTTACAATAATAACTCTATCTAAAAAAACTGATTTTACTGTATCCTGCCATGACCATAGAGATAAAGGGTAATAACTTAAAGGTCTGTAATCTGCATTAAGCACTAGAGCAGGACATTTTTCTAGAGAAACGTTATATTCAAAAAAATTATTCATAATTTGATTTTAGCTTAAAAAAAAAATTATTTCAATAATAAGCATCTATCCAATTTTTTTTAAAATATAATTCAATGCTAAACTTGATGCCTCCATAGGAATATGATGGTCACAATTTTTAATTAAATGTGTTTCTATGTTAATATTATTTCTTATAAAAAAGTCTTTTGCTTCTAGCATAAAACTAGGTGAGACAACTTGGTCAGAATCACCATGAATTAATATTGTATTTGTCGATGCTTTTTTTCTTAAACTTAAGTTTTCTTGATCAATAATTTTTCCTGAAAAACCCACTATACAATTATACTCATTATCTGTCGTAAGGCCTAAGTTTATTGACATCATACATCCTTGACTAAATCCAGACAAACATATTTTATTATTTCTTAAATTAAACTCCTCTTTAATTTCAGAGATAAAACTATTTAATTTTTTTTCCGCTTTTAATGATTCATGTAAAATATATTTAGGATCATCTTTAGTTAAATCAAACCATTGATAACCTGATGGATTAATAGGACATGACTCATGACCGTTGGGACAAATAAAAATTGTATTTGGCAGATATCTTTTCCAATTAAGTGATAATAGGCTTATATCTTTACCATCTCCACCATATCCATGAAGCAAAATTATAGCACTTTTAATTTCCTTAGTTTTTTCTGGTTTAATTATTGTGGTTTCTAGACAAAATGTCATACTATATTTAACGTTTTTTTTATTCTAAAACATTCTACAATACATTTATGCTTTCTGAAATATTAGTAAAAATTTTTTCGATAGTTTTATTATTAGCAGTTGGAATAGTTCTTATTTTAGGAATTGGAACTTTATTTAAAGGTGGTGAAACAAGTAAAAAATATTCCAATAAATTAATGCAATTGAGAGTTTTACTTCAATTTATTGCTGTAATTGCTTTAGTAAGTTTTGCATATTTCTTTAAAGACTAATTATAATTGCTCAACCAATCAATAAACATTTTATCTCCAAAATCTATTGATCCAATAATTCTTGCAAATTCAAGTCCTTCTTTGTTTATCAAAATTGATGTTGGAATTCCTCGTAATTTGAATTCTTTCGCTAAAGAGATAGAATAATCAAAATATAAATCTAAATTTTCTATTTTTAAATCTTCAAAAAATTTTAATGCCTTGTCTGAATCATCTTGACCAATATTAATTGGAAAAATTTTTAAATTGTCCAGTCTTTTGTTTAAAAGTAACAAATCTAAAGAAGGCATTTCATCTTTACATGGTGCACACCAAGTAGCCCAAAAATTTATTAAAATCAAATTTCCTTTATAGTCTGATAATTTGATCTCTTTACGCTTAACGTCTAAAAACGTCAAATTTTCATATTTTTTTAAGTCCTTATTTATTATGATGTTTTTAATATCTGACACTTCATTTGCAAAAGATTTGGTAAATAAAAAAATAAATATTATTAAAATTCGCATGTTAAAGGTATAAACAATTACCATGACAAAAAATAAAAACAACCGGGCAATTTGGAATACAAGAATTAAAAAAAATATTTCTAATTTGTACCAAGATATTGGAAGCTCAATTGACATTGATAAAAGGCTTTACAAAGAAGATATAGCAGGATCAAAAGCTCATGTAGAAATGCTATTTAAACAAAAAATAATTTCTTTCAAGGTTAAGAATAAAATTATTTATGGCTTGGATAAAATTGAAAAAGAAATTACTAAAAAAAAATTTATATTTAATAAAAAATACGAAGATATTCATATGAATATAGAAAAAAGATTATTTGAGGTTATTGGTGATGAAGCTGGGTACATTCATACTGCAAGATCAAGAAACGACCAGGTCATTACAGATTTTAAAATTTGGATTAAAAACGCAACTTTAGAAATGGAAATGAATTTAACTAAAATAATGAAAAGTATTCTAAAAATTGCTGAAAAAAATGTAGAAGTGATTATGCCTGGATTTACCCATTTAAAAAATGCGCAAGCTGTATCATTCGGTCATTATTTAATGGCTTATGTTGAGATGTTTAATAGAGACAAAAAAAGATTTATTAATAATTTAGAAAATCTTAGTGAAAGTCCTCTTGGGGTTTCAGCTTTGACTGGAACATCATTTAATATTGACCGAAACTATACCAGTAAAAAATTAGGTTTTAAAAATCCAACAAATAACTCAATTGATACTGTATCCGATAGAGACTTTGTTTTGGATTACTTATTTAGCACTTCAGTTTGTGCAATGCATATCTCAAGAATAGCTGAGGAGTTAATAATATGGAACTCGGATGCATTCAGCCTTGTAAAATTAAATGATAAAATTGTAACAGGATCATCTATAATGCCACAAAAAAAAAATCCTGATCTTTTAGAATACTTAAGAGGTAAATCTGGCTCTATTTACGGAGACTTATTTGGAATGTTTACAATAATGAAAGGTTTACCTTTATCATATTTTAAAGATTTACAAGATGATAAAAAATTTGTATTTAGTGCACATGATACTATCATTAACTGTTTAAAATTACTTGACGAAATAATAAAACACATTAGCCCTAATAGAAAAAAAATGTTAGAGCTTGCAAATATGGGGCACATAACTGCAACAGATTTTGCGGACTACCTTGTTAAAAATTTTTCAATGTCATTTAGAGAAGCCTATAAAAAAACATCTTCATTAGTTAATCTTGCAGAAAAAAGTGGAAAGAAGCTTGAGGAACTGAATATTAATCAACTTAAAAAGATTCAACCTAGATTAAGTGAAGACGCATTGAAAGTATTTAATTTAAAGAATTCTGTTAATTCAAAAAAGTCTTTTGGAGGAACATCCTTTGGGAATGTAAAAAAAATGATATCAAAATACAAAAAAAAATTAAAATGAAAAAAATATTTTTAATTATTTTATTAAGTTCTCTAATTGTCTCTTGTGGAAAAAAAAACGATCCTATTTATAAAGAACAAAATTCAGAGCTTTTGAAAATAGAAAAACTTGTAAATTCATGAAATATAAAAATAATGAATTCTTTATTGATGGTGTAAAACTTGAAAAATTAGCAAAAAAATATTCAACACCTTTATATTGTTATTCATACAATAAAATTAAAGAAAATATTAAATACTTTAAAAAAACTTTTAAAACAATAAATCCCTTAATCTGTTTTTCAGTAAAATCGAATTCTAATAAAGTTCTTTTACGAGAAATTGGAAAATTAGGGCTTGGAGCTGATGTAGTTTCAATTGGTGAATTAATGAAAGCAATATCATCAGGTATTAAGCCAAAAAATATTGTTTTCTCAGGGGTTGGAAAAACTCCAGATGAACTAAAATATGCTATTAATAAAAAAATTTTATTAATTAATGCTGAGTCAAAAAGTGAAATCCTAGAAATAGAGAGAATATCTAAAATCTATAATAAAAAAGTTAATATTGGTCTAAGGTTAAATCCAAACACCGATGCTAAAACGTTGAGTCAAATTTCAACAGGAAAAAAAGAGAATAAATTTGGGATTTCTGAAAAATCAATTTTAGAACTGATAGAGTATATTAAGAAATGTAAAAATTTAAAACTTAGATGCTTAAGTGTTCATATAGGAAGTCAAATTTTAGATCATAGACCCTACGAAAAAACACTTAATGTACTAGAAAGAGTTCTTAGGAAATCAAAATTTAATTTCGAATATATCGACCTTGGAGGTGGTATGGGGATAAATTATTCAGACAATAAAAAAAAACTCAACCTAAGAAAATATTGTATCAGTATCAGAAAATTTTTAAAAAAAAATAAATCAAAAATCATTTTTGAACCAGGAAGATCTATAATCGGAAATGCTGGAATTTTAGTTTCAAAAATCACATATATTAAAAAGGGGAATAAAAAAAATTTTATAATTTTAGACGCTGCTATGAATGATTTAATAAGACCTGCTTTATATAACGCTAAACATCGAATAATTCCCATTAAAAAAAGAAATAAAAAGACAAACAAAATCTATGAGTTTGTTGGGCCTATCTGTGAAAGTACTGATAAATTTTCCACTATTAAAAAATTTCAAGAACTTAGCCAAAAAGAATTGATTATCATTTGTGATGTTGGCGCCTATGGAATGTCTTTAAGTTCAAATTATAATGTTAGAGCTAAACCGGCTGAATTACTTGTTAAAAACTCAAAAATTCAAGTTATTACAAAAAGACAAAGTTTGAAAGACTTAATCTAATTTTCAAAAAATGATAAGAAATTTTTTATTTTCAACTTTTTTTTTTAGTGGTTTAATTTTAATCTTAATACTATTTATTCCCTCTTTCATTTTACCACAAAAATTTTCCCTTTTTGGTGGAAAGCTAATAGGATACTGGTCTAAAATCTGCCTTCAAGTATTTTTATCAACAAAAATTACTATTAAAGGAAAAGAAAATGTTGTTTCCAAAAATAAATTTTTTATTGCCTCTTCACATCAATCCATGTTCGAAACTTTCTTTCTTCAAACAATTTTTAATTCTCCAGTTTTTATATTGAAAAAAGAATTATTGTTAATTCCATTATTTGGTTGGTATTTAAAAAAAATTGGCTCTATCACAATTAAAAGAAACAAGGTAACAAAAGATAATTCAGATTTTTTTAAAGATATTTCAAAAACAATAAATAATACTGATAGACCATTAATTATTTTTCCTCAAGCAACAAGAGTTTTACCCTCCGAGCGACCTTCATTTAAAAAGGGTGCTTTCCGAATTTACGATGAGTTTAAAATTTATTGTCAACCTGTTGCTATAAATTCTGGTTATGTATGGCCTAAAATTGGAAGAAAGAGAGTTAATAAAGAAATTATAATTTCTATCTTAGAACCAATCTTACCAGGTTTATCAAAAGATGAGTTTACGTTAAAACTTGAAAAAAAAATCTACGCTGAATTAGACAGATTAAATTAACCCTTCATTGGCATTACGACAAAAATACTATCATAATCTCCAGGGTCCTTAATCAAAGCAGGGGATCCAGAATCGCTAAAAAATATTTCTATTTTCTCTCCTTCTAATTGTGATGCAACATCGATTAAATATCTTGAATTAAAACTAATTTCTAAATCACTTTGAAAATTAACAACAAGTATCTCATTCCCGTCTCCGCTGTTAGCGTTATTTACGGAAAGGCTTAAATTGTCTTTTGTTAATTGAAATTTTACTCCATCTTTTTTATCTAATGACACAGACGCAACTCTATCTACAGAGTCTAAGAATAATTTTAATTCTACTTCTAATTTTTTTTGATTATTTTTAGGTATCACTTGAATGTAATTAGGAAATTTTCCATCTATTAATTTTGAAATTAAAACACTATTTTTAAGTTCAAATTTAATTTTTGATTTAATGTTTGAGATTTTCACATCACCATCATAATTATCCAATAAAGAACATAATTGGAAAATTGTTTTTTTTGGTAAAATAACAGGTTCAAAATTAATTTTAGACTCTAATCTAATTTTTGATATAGACATTCGATGACTATCAGTGGCGACAGCTGTTAAATAATTCTTATCTTCCACTTCAGTTTGATGAAAATATATACCACTTAAATAATGACGTGTTTCGTCATTTGAAATTGAAAATTTACATTTATTTAAAAGCTTTAAAAGCTGTTTTGATTTTATTAAAAATTCATTATCGTTAAATTTTTCGTCAGTTAGTGGAAACTCTGAAGGACTAATGCAGTTTAAATTAAAAAAAGACTTTTCTGACTCTACATGTAATTTACTTTTCTCTTTTAATGTAAGATTAATTTTTTTTTGTGAAGAAAATTTTCTAATTATATCGTACATTATTGAGGAAGTTGTTGTTGTTTTACCTTCCTCTAAAATTTCAATATTTTTAACTTCATGAATAAATATAAGATCTAAGTCTGTGGCGGTTATAGTAAGTTTACTATTCTGGGCATTTAAAAGTATATTTGATAATATCGGAAGAGTGCTTCTCTTTTCTATGACTCCTTGACAGTAATTAAGTGCCTGTTGAAGGTCCTGCTGGTTTACATTAAATTTCATTTTGACTGTTGCTATACAAAATTTGATTTTTAAGTTTATTAATATTCTCAACCATCTCTTGATCTTTTTCTTTTAATTTCTCAATTGTTCTTACTGAATGAATAATTGTAGTATGATCCCGGTTGGAGAATTCTCTTCCTATTTCTGGTAACGATTTCGAAGTTAAAATTTTTGTTAAATAAATTGCTGTCTGTCTTGGTCTGACTAGATATCTAGATCTACGCGAAGATAACATTTCATTTTTCCTAATTTTAAAAAATTTACAGACTATCGTCTGGATTAAATCAATTGTAACTTTATTTTCTGCAATATTTAATAAATCTTTTAAGATAATTTTTGTTTCAGCTAAATTAGGTGTCTTGTTATAAATTCTTGAAAACGATATTATTCGGTTAATTGCTCCAGCTAATTCTCTTATGTTAGATTTAATTTCAAAACTTATAAAGCTCTGAATTTCTTCAGGCATCTTTATATCCTCAGAATATAAAATATTTATTTCATCTAATTTTTTTTTGACTATTTTTTTTCTTAACTCATAATCAGGTTTTTGAATATCAACAACTAAACCTCCTGAAAACCTCGATTTAATCCTTTCCTGTATTCTCAATAATTTATTAGGAGCACGATCTGCTGAAACAATTATTTGTGAACCCTTATCAAGCAAGGCATTGAAGGTATGAAAAAACTCTTCTTGCATTACTTCTTTTCCATTCATAAATTGAATATCATCTATTAAAAGAATATCTGTATTTCTAAAATATTCTTTAAATTTTACCATATTATTTGATTTAATAGATTTAACAAATTGATACATAAATCTTTCTGCTGATATGAACATCACTTTCTTTTTTTTTTTTAATTCAAGAGCTATCGCATTTAATAAATGAGTTTTTCCCATACCTACACCTCCATAAAGATACAATGGATTATAAACAGATATATTTTCACTTACTTTAAGTGAAGCTTCGTATGCTAGCTTATTACTGTCTCCAGTAATAAAATTTTCAAATCTTTTATTTGGATCAATACGATTATATTGAAGATAAGAGTCTTTTATAAATGAAATATTTTCTTTATTATCAGAGTTTTTATGGTTAACGTTAATTGAATTACCCTCATTTTTTTGAATAATCTTAAATTCAATTCTTAATATATCTTTTTTATAATTCCTCACACATTGTAAAATTTGATCTAAATACCTTGATGTAATCCAATCTCTTATAAATCTAGTTGGAACTGACAACAATATGTAATTATTAAATTCTTCAACAAATTCAATTTTTTTTAACCAACTTTCATAAATATCATTACCTAATTTTATTTTCATATCAGATTGAATTAAAATCCAATTGAAATTTTCAATTTTTATATTTTTATTTTTAAATGAGCTGTCCATTTATTTGGTATTAAGGATAATAT
>CABXYJ010000018.1 GCA_902516345.1 uncultured Pelagibacteraceae bacterium | reverse complement strand
TTTTTTGTTGAGTTTAAGGTCTGAGAATAAGGCTTTTTTTACAATCAGAATTCTTTCTTCTGAACTAAAAAGATAATTTTTATTATCTGCATCTGAAACAGCTACGACAATCTTATCAAATAATTTCAGACCCTTTTTAATTACATCAATATGTCCATATGTAATTGGATCAAAAGTTCCTGGATAAATAGCAATTTTATTCATTAAACTAAATTATCATCTATTTTATCAGCGGTAACTACTTTTTCTTCACCAGATAATTTAATAATTCTTACTCCTTGGGTATTCCTACCAGCGGTTCTAATTTCTTTTACAGCTACTCTAATAACCCTACCTTTATTTGTTGAGATCAAAATCTCGTCTCCATCATATACTGGAAAAGAAGAGGAAATATTACCGTTTCTCTCTGAATTAACTATTCCTATAATACCCTTCCCTCCTCTATTCGTAACCCTATAATCTATATGAGATGTTTTTTTTCCATAACCATTCTCTGTAATAGATAAAATAAACTTTTCTTTTGCTTTTTGCTCAGATTTTTCATCTTGGGATTTTTTTCCATTTTTTTGATTTTTACCACTATCTATGATGGATAAAGATACTATTTGATCATTGGGTGACAAGACTATACCTCTAATTCCTTTTGAGGATCTTCCTTTAAAAATTCGAAGTTTCTTGGATTCAAATCTAATACATTTGCCCAATTTAGTACTTAACATAATATCTTGATCTTCTTTGCATATTTTAACACCAACAATTTTATCATTTGCATCCAATTTCATCGCAATTTTGCCTGTGGTATTTATAGATGAAAAATCTTCCAAGCTATTTTTTCTAATTTTACCTTGAGCTGTAGCGAAAACTATTTGATAATTCTTCAAATCAGCATCGTCATCTGGAAATGGCATTATTGAGCTTATTGATTGATGATTTTTAAGAGGCAAAATATTAAATAAAGATTTTCCTTTGGATGCCGATGAGCCTTCTGGAATTTTCCAGGCTTTTATTCTATAAACTAAGCCCTCTGTAGAGAAAAAAAGAACTGAAGTGTGTGTATTTACAGACAATGTTTGAACAACAGAGTCTTCATTTCTGGTAGTAATACCTGTTTTTCCTTTTCCACCTCTCTTTTGTGTTTTAACACTATTGAGAGATCCTCTTTTTATGTAACCTTGAAGAGTAACTGTAATTAATACGGATTGTTTCTGAATGGTTTCCTCTATGTCATAATTTAAAACTGCATCTATAATCTTTGTACGTCTTGGTATAGAATATTTTTCTTTTATACTTCTTAAATCATCACTTATTACTCTAAATAATTCTTTTTTTGATGAAATAATCTTTTTGTAGCTTTTAATTTCGTCAGACAATTTTTTTATCTCCAGTTCAATTTCATTAATTCCAAGTGCAGTTAATTTTTGTAATCTTAATTCTAATATTGCATTTACTTGTAATTCGCTAAAGGAATATACATTTTTATTTTTTTTATCCTCAATAAGATAAATTATTTTTTGTGATTTATTAACTTTCCACTTTGTTTTTAAAATTAGTTCTTTTGCGATTTCAGGATTTTTTGAACTTCGAATAATCTTTATAATCTTATCTAAGTTTTCAACAGAAATTGACAAACCTAAAAGTATATGTGCTCTATCTTCAGCTTTGTTTAAATTAAATTTGGTTTTTTTGATAACTACATCTTCTCTAAAGCTTAAAAAATTAGATAAAAAATCTTTCAAACTACAAGTTTCTGGTTTGCCATCAACGATAGCTAATGAGTTAAAGCCAAATGAACTTTCTATTTGTGTATTTTTATATAGTTGTCTCTTAACTGTCTCTGGTTCGACACCATTTCTTAAATCAATAGAAACTCTTATCCCTTCTCTATTTGACTCATCCCTTATATCTTTCACTCCTTCAATTTTTTTTTCTCTTACCAATTGAGCTATTCTTTCATTTAAAACAGACTTATTAACTTGATATGGAATCGAGGAAATAACAAGTCTTTCTCGACCATTTTTCAAAGTTTCAATATTCATTTCACCTCTAATTTTAAAAGATCCTCGCCCTTTGTTGTAACCCTGTTTAATAATATCTTTACCTATTATCACTCCTCCGGTTGGAAAATCTGGACCAGGTATATGTTTCATTAAATCTTTAATCTTGATATCTTTGTTTTCAATAAGTGCTAAAGTTCCATCTATTACTTCACCTAAATTGTGAGGAGGAATACTTGTAGCCATACCAACTGCTATACCACCTGCTCCATTCACTAATAGATTTGGAAACTGTGCTGGTAATACAGTTGGTTCCTTTTCAGTTTCATCGTAATTGCTTTTAAATGAAATCGTATTTTTTTCTATATCATCGATCAAAAATTGTGAAACTTTTGATAATCTAGTTTCTGTATATCTCATTGCTGCAGCGGGATCACCATCTATAGAGCCAAAATTACCTTGACCTTCGACTAATGGTAAACTCATAGAAAAATCTTGAACCATTCGAACTAAAGCATCATAAACTGATTGATCCCCATGAGGATGATATTTACCAATAACATCTCCGACTATTCTTGCAGATTTTCTAAATTGTTTTGACCAATCATAACCACCTTTATACATTGCGTATAAAATTCTTCTATGAACTGGTTTTAATCCATCTCTTATATCGGGTAGTGCTCTACTGACAATAACACTCATTGCATACGAAAGATAAGATGAGCTCATCTCATCGTGCATAGATATAGGTTTTATGTTTTTATCTTCAGGAATTTCAATTTTAGACATATCTTTTAAAATGGAATTTCGTCATCCATATCATTAGATATTTGTGACATGCTATCATTATCATTAGATTGAGTCTTGTCATTAGCTATACCACCAGAAGAGTTACCTCCACCTAACATGGTTAATGAGGAGTTGTAACCTTGAATAACTATTTCAGTTGAATATTTATCTTGGCCAGATTGTTCATCTTTCCATTTCCTAGTTGAAAGTTGACCTTCAACATAAATTTGTGCACCTTTTTTTAAATATTGTTGTACAACATTTACTAAACCTTCATTGAATACAACTATACGGTGCCATTCTGTTTTTTCTTTTTTTTCACCTGTATTTTTATCTTTCCAGGATTGACTTGTTGCGAGGCTTAATCTTGCTACACTTTTTCCATTTACCATTTGTTTAATTTCAGGATCTGCGCCCAAACGACCAATTAAAAGTACTTTATTTAAACTTCCAGCCATAATATTTTATTATTTGTTTAATTTATTAAATAGATTTATACCACAATTTACTCTGAATATTAATTTTATTAATTCGAAGCAACTAAAATTATGAACAAAAAGATAGTTATTAAGGGGGCCAAAGAACATAATCTTAAGAATATATCTTTGGAAATTCCAAAAGATAAATTTGTTGTAATTACTGGTTTATCTGGTTCTGGTAAATCGTCCCTTGCTTTTGATACAGTGTATGCTGAAGGTCAAAGAAGATATGTTGAAAGCTTATCTGCTTACGCGAGACAATTTTTAGATAAGATGAAAAAACCAAATGTCGACTTAATCGAGGGACTTAGTCCAGCTATATCAATTGAACAAAAAAATACCTCAAAAAATCCAAGATCAACAGTAGCAACCGTTACAGAGATATATGATTATATGAGGGTTCTGTATGCAAGAGCAGGAATTCCTTACTCTCCATTTACAGGTAGACCTATTGAATCTCAAACGGTTAGTCAAATAGTAGACAAGATCAAACAATTACCAAGAAAATCAACAATATATCTTTATGCACCTGTAGTAAGAGGTCGAAAGGGAGAATACAAAAAAGATATTTTAGCTTACAAAAAAAGGGGGTTTAGAAAAATAAAAATTGACGAAAAAATCTATGACATCGAAAAAATTCCAGAATTAAATAAAAAAATTAAACATGATATTTCAATTTTAGTTGATAGGATTGTTGTTAACTCTTCTCTTGGAAACAGGCTAGCAGAGGCTATCGAAACTTCTATAAATTTAGCAAATGGACTAATTCATGTTGAGTATGAAGATGAAACTTTACCTAAAAAACATAGAAAACTTGAAAAACTTATATTTTCTACAAAGTTTGCTTGCCCTGAAAGTGGATTTACGATTGAAGAAATTGAACCTAGACTTTTTTCTTTTAATAGTCCTTTTGGCGCGTGTGAGGAGTGTGAGGGTATAGGTATTAAACTCAATGTAGATCCAAACTTAGTAATTCCAAATGACAAAAAAAGTATTATTGATGGTGCTATTGAACCATGGGCTAAAACTACAACATTATATTATATACAAACTTTAACTTCTCTTGCTAAACATTATGATTTTTCCCTAGAAGAAAAATGGTCAAAACTATCCAAAAAAATAAAAGATATAATTCTTTATGGATCAGATGATGAAGAAATTAAATTTTCTTATGATGATGGATATGAAAAATACTCACATAAAAAAACTTTTGAAGGTGTTATAAATAATCTTGAAAGAAGATATTTAGAGACAGATAGTGACTGGAAAAGAGAGGAAATTGCTCAATATCAATCTGATACAAAGTGTGAAAGATGTAAAGGTCATCGCCTAAAGGATGAAGCATTATGCGTAAAGATTGATGGACTGCATATTAGTGAGGTAACTGAAAAATCTATATTAGATGCCTCAAAATGGTTTGAGAATTTAAAAAGTAATCTTGATAAAAGACAATTTAAAATTGCAGAACATATTTTAAAAGAGATTAACGAAAGATTAAATTTTTTGCTAAATGTAGGTCTTGATTATCTTACTTTATCGAGAGAGTCTGGGACACTATCTGGTGGTGAAGCGCAGAGAATAAGGTTGGCTTCACAAATAGGTTCTGGATTAACGGGTGTATTATATGTTTTGGACGAACCATCTATTGGATTACATCAAAAAGATAATGTTAAACTTATAAATGCACTTAAAAGGTTAAGAGATCTTGGTAACACTGTAATAGTAGTAGAACACGATACTGAAACTATGGAAAATGCTGATCATATTATTGATCTTGGACCTGAAGCTGGAAATAATGGTGGGCAAGTTGTTGCTCAAGGGACATTCAAAGAAATTTCATCTAATATAGAAAGTATCACAGGTAAATACCTTTCAAATAAATTAAAGATTAATGTTCCACAAAAAAGAAGGTTAGCAAAAAACGGAAGATTTTTAGAAATAACTGGAGCCACTGGAAATAATTTGAATAACGTAAATTTAAAAATCCCTTTGGGTAGCTTGACATGTGTGACAGGAGTATCTGGAAGTGGGAAATCAACTCTCGTTTTACAAACACTATACAATGCGCTTAACCTTACATTAAATAATAATAAATCAAGAAAAATTCCAAAACCATTCAAAGGTTTTAAAGGAACTGAATTGATTGATAAAATTATTGACATTGATCAATCACCTATTGGAAGAACGCCTAGATCTAACCCTGCAACTTACACAGGTGCATTTGGTCCAATTAGAGATTGGTTCACAAATTTACCAGAGTCAAAATCAAGAGGATATAAACCAGGTAGATTTTCTTTCAATGTACGAGGTGGAAGGTGTGAGGCATGTGAAGGCGATGGTGTTATTACTTACGAAATGCATTTTTTACCAGATGTTTATATTCAATGTGATGAATGTAAAGGCACGAGATATAATCGAGAAACTTTAGAGATAAAATTTAAAGATAAAAGTATAGCAGATGTCTTAAATATGACTGTTGATGAAGGATGCGATTATTTTGAAAATATTTCAAACATAAAAACTAAACTTTTAACATTAAAAAAAGTGGGTCTAGGTTATATAAAAATTGGTCAACAAGCGACCACTCTTTCTGGAGGAGAGGCCCAAAGAATAAAATTAGCTAAAGAATTATCAAAAAGGTCAACGGGTAGGACTATGTATATTTTAGATGAGCCAACTACTGGACTACATCAACATGATATTAAAAAATTACTTGAAATACTGCATACTTTTGTTTCACTAGGGAATACAGTAGTAGTCATTGAGCATAATTTGGATGTTATCAAAACTGCAGATTATATTGTTGATATGGGTCCGGAAGGTGGAATAAAAGGCGGAAAAATCATTGCCGAAGGGAAACCAGAGGAGATATGTAAAAACGGTGTCAGTTATACTGGAAAATTTTTAAAACCTTTATTAAACCATAGTTAAATTGATTAAGTTTTTTAAGAAAAAATTATTAAAAAATAAAATTGGTAAATTTGTGATATTAGGTGGATTTACTTTTTTCTTAATAAAAGGTCTTATTTGGTTATCAATTTTTTTATTTACAGTTATTAATTTGATGAATTAAAAATAATAAACTATAGATTAAGTATGAATTCAGAAAACAATCAAAATACAGAGTTTAAAGCTTTAGGTTTAAAAATCGAAACATTATCAATTTTATTTGGTGTATTTCTAATTTTATGGGGAATAGTAGTAAGTATAATAAGTGGTAGTAACTCATTTACGTCTTACATTCCTTCATTAATAGGTATTCCAATTTTAATTTTTTCATATCTCTCTATAAAAATTGAAAATAAAAAAAAACTTTTCATGCATATAGTTGTTTTTTTGGCATTAATTGTGCTTTTGGGTGGACTTGATTTTTTAAGATCAATTTTAAGTGGTAATGTATTTAATAATTTTTGGGCTGATACTTCCAAATTAATTATGCTAATTACAGGTTCTTTTTTTATTTTTTTTTGTATTAAATCTTTTATCCACTCTAGAAAAAATAAAAATTTGCAATCTTAATCTAAAAGAGATTCTACATAGTCCCAATTTATCAAGTTATTTATAAACTTATCTAAATATTCGGGTCTTTTGTTTCTATAATCAATATAATAAGAGTGTTCCCAAACATCACAACCAAGAATTGGTTTCATATTTTCAATTAGAGGGTTTGCTGCATTAGCTGTTTTTGTAACAACCAATTTTCCGTTGTCAATAGACAGCCAACACCACCCTGATCCAAATTGATTTACACCTGCTTCTTTAAATTTATTTTTAAATTCCTCTATACTTCCAAAATCAGAAATTAATCTTTTTTCTAAATTTGGAGGTATACTTCCTCCACCATTTGGTTTCATACACTTCCAAAATAAATTATGGTTCCAATGCTGACTAGCATTATTAAATATACCGATCATTGATTTATCCGTAGAGCTTTTAGAGATAATTTCTTCTAAAGACATTTCAGCCATATCGGTATCTTTAATAAAACCATTCAACTTGTCTATATATGTTTGATGATGTTTTCCATGATGAAGATCTAGAGTTTCCTCAGACATAATTGGTGATAAAGCTTTGTTAGAATAATCTAATTTTGGTAGTTCGAATGTCATATAAATAAACCTTTGAGTTAATTTTTTTCAAAAAAGATATTATAATAAAATAATTTTTAGTATATAATTTCTTTTAATGATTAAACTGCTAGCATCTTTATCTAAAACAATCCATGCGTCTTTTGCAATAACCATTTTATTATTTTTATTATTATTTTTTTTAAATGGGGGTTTTGTATTTGATGTATCATTTTGGAGTTGGCTGTGCAGATTTGTCCATGTAATTTTTGCAATTATGTGGATTGGCCTATTGTGGTATTTTAATTTTGTTCAAATACCGAATATGGGGAAAATTCCTGATGATCAAAAACCTGCTATCGGAAAAGTTATTGCCCCAGCAGCATTATTTTATTTCAGATGGGCAGCGCTTTTTACAATTATATCTGGATTAATTTTAGCATTAATTAACGGCTACTTACATGATGCAATGACTTTAAGTTTTAGCTCAGGTGTTCCAAAACATACTGCCATAGGCATAGGTATGTGGTTAGGGATTATTATGGCTTTTAATGTATGGTTTGTAATTTGGCCTAATCAAAAAAGAGCTCTTGGAATTGTTGAATGCGATTCAGAATTAAAAGCGAAATCTGCAAAAACTGCGATGTTGTTTTCAAGAACAAATACTCTTTTATCTTTGCCAATGCTATTTACGATGATAGCGGCACAAAATTTGTATTAAGCTTTATCGTCTTCTTTTAATATAGTTTTTTGAGAAACTTTCAGTCGTACTAATACTGTGTTGGCTATATAAATTGAGGAGTATGTTCCAAAAATAACACCAAAGATCATTGCTAAAGAAAATCCTTTTAGGATTTCACCCCCAAATAAAAATATAGAAATTAAAGCTAATAATGTTGTAATTGAAGTAATTAAAGTTCTGGATAAAGTTTCATTAATAGATAAGTTTGTTAAATCAAAAATCTTTATGTCTGAATATTTTCTAAGATTTTCTCTAACTCTATCAAATATAACTACAGTATCATTCATAGAATAACCAACTATAGTTAAAACGGCGGCAATAATTGATAAATTAATCTCTAATCCCAATAATGAAAATAAACCTAGTGTAACTATAACATCATGAAATAATGCTAAAATAGCGCCAAGACTAAATTGCCATTCAAACCTTATCCAAATATAAATTAACATGAGGACCAAAGCTACAGTTATAGCTATTATGCCTGACTTTAATAATTCTGCACTTACTTTGGGACCAACATTTTCAACTCTTCTGAAATTGAAATTATTTCCAAAAGATTTATCTAAATTGAGCTTTATTTTTTCAATTATATTTTTATCTTGATTATTTTCAAATTTTATTAAAAAATCTGTTTTATTACCAAAATTTTTTACCGAAACGTCACCTAAATTCATCTGACTTAAATTATCTCTCAGTGTTGATACATTTATTTTTGAGTCTGATGATCTGAGCTCAATCAATGTACCTCCTTTAAAATCAATACCAAAGTTAAGCCCTTTAAAAGTCAAAAGTATTAGAGAGATCACTACAAGAGTTATAGAGAGTATGTTAAATTGATTATAATATTTATTAAATGCAATCATTTAAATAATTCTTTCTTTATTCTTGTTTTTATTTACATATAAAACCGTTAACAATCTTGCTATGAAATATACTGAAAAAAGTGTTGTAAAAATACCAATTCCTAAGGTTAAGGAAAATCCTTTTATTGGACCAGATCCCATAAAAAATAAAATTATTGCTGCTAATAAGGTGGTAATATTAGCATCTAAGATAGCAGTCCTCGATTTTGTATAACCACTATCAAAAGCAATTAATTTATTTTTTTCATCTTTTAATTCTTCTTTTATCCTCTCGAATATTAATACGTTTGCATCAACTGCCATACCTACAGTCAAAATTATTCCAGCTATACCAGGTAAAGTTAAGGTAGCCTCAAATAAAGTTAGGATACCAACAAGAAGAAATAAATTAATAATTAATGTAAAATTAGTAATTAAACCAAAAATTTTGTATTTAACAAAAATAAATAATATTACGAGAACAAAACCTATGATTAATGCAATGACTCCTGCATCGATAGAATCTTGACCTAAATCTGGTCCAACTGTTCTTTCTTCTATAATGTTTAATGGTGCAGGTAATGCTCCAGATCTTAGTAACAGGGCAAGATCAGTTGCTGATTGAAAAGTAAAACCACCACTAATCTGACCAGAGCCGCTAGCTATTGTATCTTGTATAACTGGTGCACTTATTATTTTTCCATCGAGAACTATAGCTAATTGTTTACCTATACCTGTTGAAGTGGCTTTACCAAATCTCTTAGCTCCTACTCTATCAAGTGTAAAAGTTACAACGGTTTCATTTGTTTCACTATCCATTCTTGGTTGAGCATCTAAAAGATTATCGCCACTTAAAATTATTCGTTTACTTACTATCGACTCCTCAGTTCCATCCTCATATTTTAATTTTTCAGCACCGAATGAGTCAGTTTTATAATTTGTAACAAATCTGAAAGTTAAATTTGCAGTCTTACCTAATAAAGATTTAATCCTCATAGGATCATCTAAACCAGGTAATTCAACTAAGATTCTATCATTTCCTCTCTTTAAAATATTTGGTTCATTTGTTCCAATTTCATCAATTCTCCTTCTAACAATTTCCAAAGCTTGATCCTGAGAAGAGGTTTTAAGTTCAACCAAACCTTGTCTTGAAAAATTTACTTTAAAAAAATTATTTTCTTCAATTATTTCAAATTGATGAGATTTAAATCTTGGATAATATTGGTTTAATTCATTTTCCTCTTTTTTAAACTCTTCAATGATTGATTCTTTAAACTGACTATCGACAGAAAACGATATCATTTGGTCAGAAAGTTTAATATTTTGAATTCGTATATTTTTTTCTTTAAAAAAATTTCTTAAAGTAATAGTAAAATTTTGTAATTTTTGTTCTATGACAGGATTATTATCAATTTCTAACAATAGATAAGATCCACCCTGTAAATCTAAACCAAGATTTATTTTTCTATCTAAATAATCACTATTAAATTTAAAAAAATTTGATGAAGCAATAAAAATGAAAAAAAGAGAAATTAATGTAATAAAAAAAATTCTAAATTTTGAAAAATACAGCACTTTGTTATAACGAAAATTATTTTTTTACTTCTTGGGAATTCATTAAACTTTGGACACCTGTACCTCTTATTACTTCAACAGTAACATTATCAGCTATTTCTACTTCGATCTTATCATTATCTATAACTCTAGTTATGGTTCCTGTAATTCCACCTGAAGTTACTACTTTGTCACCTTTTTTTAATCCCTCTACCATTGCTTTATGCTCTTTGACCTTTTTTTGTTGTGGTCTTATTAAGAAAAAGTAAAAAATAACAAAAATTAAAATTAAAGGTATAAATTGACCTATGCCTGCACTATCCATAAAACTCCTTAAATATAGATTGAATTTTTATACTATCTAAATGATTAAAACAACTTTAATTGAGCGAAATTTTTTCTAAATCATTCATATAAGGTCTTAAAACTTTTGGTATTATTATAGAACCATCCTTTTGTTGATAATTTTCCATAATTGCAATTAAAGTTCTTCCTACAGCCAGTCCACTACCGTTTAAAGTGCCGGTATAAAGAATTTCCTTTTTACTATCTCTATATCTTGATTTCATTCTTATTGCTTGGAAAGTAGAGCATGAAGAACAGGATGAGATTTCTCTATATTTGTTTTCTGAAGTAAGCCAAACCTCTATATCATAAGTTTTTTCCGCACTAAAACCCATATCTCCACTGCACAATATCATTTTTCTATACGGTAAATCTAGTTGGTCTAATATATCAGTTGCACAGTTAGTCATTCTCTCAAGTTCTTCTAAACATTTATCTTGCTCAACAATACTAACCATTTCTACTTTATAAAATTGATGCTGTCTGATCATACCTTTTGTATCTTTGCCATAACTACCTGCTTCTTTTCTAAAACATGGTGTTGAAGCAACAAATCTCATGGGTAAATCTTTTTGATCTATAATTTTATCTTTAACAATGTTTGTTAATATTACTTCTGCGGTTGGTATAAGAAATTTTCTTTCAGATCCTTTTTCTAGTTTAACCTCAAATTGGTCATTTTCAAATTTTGGAAGTTGCCCGGTACCAAACATTGAATTTTCAGAAGCCAATAATGGAGGTGAAATTTCTTCATAACCATTTTTTGTCACATGAGTATTAATCATAAAATTTGAAATAGCTCTTTCTAACTGAGCTAATTTATTTTTTACAAATACAAATCTCGAACCAGTTGTCCTAGTTGCAAGTTCAAAATCTAGCATATTAAGATTTTCACCAAGCTCATAGTGTGATTTTGGTTTAAAATCAAATTCAGGGATTTTCCCAGATTTAATTATTTCAACATTTTTAGTTTCATCATTACCAACAGGAACATCTTTATTAGGAAT
>CABXYJ010000017.1 GCA_902516345.1 uncultured Pelagibacteraceae bacterium | reverse complement strand
TGTATCTTGTGTTAACGCTGCAGCTCAATTTGCTGGAATCGCTGCATTAGATGGACCGGATGATTCTATTGATCAAATGATGGAAAAATTTACTCAAAGAAGAGAATTAATTCACAAAGGTTTAAATGATTTGCCAGGTGTAGAATGTAGCTTACCTGGAGGGGCTTTTTACGCATTTCCTAAAGTAATTGGAACTGGAATGAATGGTGCTGAATTTGCAAGAAAGGCCATGCATGAAGCTGGAGTAGCAATTGTTCCTGGATCAGCATTTGGGGAAACTTGTCAAAATTACGTTAGATTTAGTTTTGCCGCATCTAGAGATAATATTTCTCAAGCTTTAGAAAATATAAAGAAAATGCTGACTAAATAAGCTATATTTTTGATTTAATTTTTATTAATATCTTCAAATGAACGATCAAGTGCAAGCAAAGCTAAAAGAAATTTTTAATGGAAGATTTTCAACATCAGAGTCTACAAGGGCAAATTATGCTAGAGGTGAGGATACTTATGATCCTGTATTGTCTAAAGCAGTTGTTTTTCCAGAGACAAATGAAGAGGTTTCAAAAATATTAAGTTTATGTAATGAACATAAAATTCCAGTAGTTCCTTTCGGAACTGGTACTTCTTTAGAGGGCAATGTTGTTGGTAATGATAAAGGAATTACAATTTCCTTAGAAAAAATGAATAAGATTTTAAATGTTAATGCAGTAGATTTTGATTGTCGAGTTCAAGCTTGTGTAACTAAAGAGCAGTTAAACGAATATTTACGAGAAGATGGAGTTTTTTTTCCAATAGATCCTGGCGCAAATGCTGCAATAGGTGGTATGGCATCAACTTCTGCCTCGGGCACTATGGCAGTTAAATATGGTACCATGAAAACTGTGATTACTGGACTTACAGTTGTCCTGCCTAATGGAGATATTATTAAGACTGGGAGTAGAACCAAAAAAACTTCTGCAGGTTATAATTTGACAAACCTATTTATTGGTTCTGAAGGTACTTTAGGAATAATTACAGAAATTCAATTAAGATTATCTCCAATTCCTGAAAGCATTATGAGTGCTGTATGTCATTTCCCTTCTTTAGAGGAAGCGGTATTAACTGCACAACAAGTGGTTCAATATGGAGTGCCTATTGCAAGAATTGAGATGTTAAATAAAGAGCAAATGGAAATTAGTATAAATTATTCCAAATTAGAGCATATCGAAGCAGTACCAACTTTATTTTTCGAATTTCATGGTTCAGAGGTATCTAACCAAGAAAATATAAAGATAGTTGAAGAGATAAGTAAAGATAACAATGGAAGTTCATTCAAATGGGCAAAAGATTTAGAAGAAAGAAACAAACTTTGGAAAGCAAGATGGGATGTTTATTATTCTGTTAAAGCTTTAATTAATAATGGCAGAGTCTATTCAACAGACGTATGTTTACCAATTTCAAATATTACTGAATGTGTAAATTATGCTGAGGAACAGTCAAAAAAGCTGGGTCTAAGAGCTCCTATGGTTGGTCACTTAGGGGATGGAAATTTTCATGTAATTTTACCTTACGATCCAAAGGAAGAAGGAACATATGAAAAAATTAGAGATTTTAGTGATTTATTAATAAAAAAAACTTTAGAATTAAATGGTACAATAACAGGTGAACACGGAGTAGGACTACATAAAAAATCTTACTTATTACAAGAACATGGTGATAGCATTCCGTTAATGAGGACTATTAAAAAAAGTATTGATCAAAATAATATAATGAATCCAGGTAAGATATTTGATTTAAATTAGAGGAATGAAAAAAATTTTTGTTACTAGAAGATTATTAAGATCTTGTGAGGATAAAGCCGAAAAAACTTTTAATGTAATTTTAAATTCGAATGATGAACTTTACTCTCAAAAAAAAGTTATTGAACTAAGTAACGGATGTGATGGTATATTGTCGTCTTTAACTGATAAACTTGACTCAGATACCATAAATAAGCTTCCAGAAACTATAAAAATCATTTCAAATTTTGCAGTAGGTTTTGGAAATATTGATTTAGACGCAGCAAAAAAAAGAGGTATAGCTGTAACTAATACTCCCGATGTACTAACCGATGCAACAGCAGAAATTGGAGTTCTTTTAATTTTAGGTGCCTGTAGAAGAGCATCAGAGGGAATCGAGAGTGCAAGACAAGGTGGTTGGAAGTGGTCGGCTGATTATTTAATTGGGAAACAACTTTCTGGAACAAAGTTAGGTATTTTAGGTATGGGAAGAATAGGACAAAAAATTGCTAAAGTGGCAAAATCTTTGGGCATGATCATTCACTATCATAATAGATCTAAACTAAGTGATGAAAAAGAAGACGGAGCAACTTATCATAAAAATTTTAAAGATTTTTTAAAAGAATCTGAAGTATTATCAATTTGTTGTCCTGCATCAAAAGAAACAATAGATATGATTAACAAAGAGACAATTGAACATTTACCTAAAGGCGCAATAGTTACTAATGTTGCAAGAGGTGATATTGTTGATGATGATGCATTGATAGATGCTTTAAATAGAAGAAAAGTTTATGCTGTTGGTCTAGATGTTTATAAAAATGAGCCTAATTTAAATCCAGGTTATTTAAATCATAAAACTGCTTTTATCTTACCCCATCTTGGAAGTGCTACTAAAGAAACTCGAACAGCAATGGCTAACTTAGCAATTGATAATATCGATGAATTTTTTAAAACTGGTGATTGTAAGAATAAAGTTAATTAATTCTACTCTGGATTGTATATAATTCAACTTCTGCGACATCTGCCCCTTTTTTTAGAAAGACTCTAATTTGATTCTGTGTTTAAATTATCAGAGTTAATTAACTATAGAGGAGAAATAATGACTAAAGAAAATAAATCATTGAAGATTAAAACATCTTCAAGACGTAAGTTCTTTAAGACTGCTGCTAAAGCTAGTGCTGTAGCTGCAGCCGCGGTTGCAATGCCAAACATAGCAACTGCTGGTGGTCACAAAACTTTAAAGATGCAAGCTGCATGGCCAAGTGGAGCAAACATCTTTTTTGAAATGGCCGGAGACTACTGCAAAATGGTAGATCAAATGTCTGGAGGAACACTCAAGATTGATCTTCAACCAGTTGGAGCAGTCGTAAAGACTTCAGAAATAGGACAAGCAGTAAGTTCTGGTGTAGTTGATATGGGTCACTGGGTGACAGCATATTGGTATGGTAAAAATCCAGCTGCATCTTTATTTGGAACTGGTCCTTCATATGGTATGTCATCTCAAGAAGTTATGGGATGGATGGAGTACGGTGGAGGAAGAAAACTATATGATGAAACACTTGCAAAAGTAGGTTTCGATTATATTGGATTTTTCCATATGCCAATGCCAGCTCAGCCCTTTGGTTGGTTCAAAAAGAACGTGACTAAAGTATCTGATGTAAAAGGTATGAAGTACAGAACAGTTGGTCTTGCGACTAACGTTTTAACTGCAATGGGGATGGTAGTTAGACAATTACCAGGCGGTGAAATCCAGCCAGCTATGAAGACTGGTTTGATTGAAGCAGCTGAGTTTAACAATCCAACTTCAGACTCTCAATTTGGTATGCAAGATGTTTCTAAGCATTATCACTTAGGAAGCTTCCACCAATCTCAAGAGATGTTTGAAATACCAGTTAACAAAAAAACATACAATAGTTTATCACCAGCGCATCAAGCGATATTAAAAAATGCTGCTTATGCTGCTAACAGTGATAACTACTTTAAAGCTCTAGTAAGATACTCAGCTGATTTAGCTAAGTTAATGAATGAGCATAAAGTAAATGTTTACCAAACTTCAGATGAGATTTTAGCTCAACAGCTAAAAGGTTGGGATAAAGTTATCGGTGACTTTAATAAGAAAGATCCTTTCTTTAAAAAAGTTGTTGATTCTCAAAAATCATATGCGAAGAGAGTAATGAAGTATTTGCTGATGAATCAGCCAAATTACAAACTTGCTTATGAAAATGAGTTTGGACCAATTGGAAAAGTTAAAATCTAATTAACTTTTAAATATTAAATTTTAAAAGGGGGCTTAGGCCCCCTTTTTATTTGATTATTTAGTCACAATTCATTAAAAGTCATTATTTATGATGAGATCATTTATTAAATTTGCAGATAGATTAAGTATTTCAATGGGTAAAGCTTTTTCTTGGTGTATTGTAATTTTAATGGGAGGAACATGTTACGAAGTCTTTATGGCTTATGCGCTAAATGCTCCTACTTTGTGGAATTTTGATTTTAGCCTTCAGATGTATGGGGCTATATTTATGATGGCCGGGGCTTACACACTTTCTACAGAGGCACATGTGAGAGGAGATGTTATTTATAGATTATTCTCTCAAAAGACCCAGGCTTATATAGACTTAGTTTTGTATTTTATTTTCTTTTTTCCAGGAGTTATTGCTCTTGCTTTTTATGGTTATGAGTATGCTGCGCTAGCATGGAAAATAAAAGAAACTAGCTGGAATAGTCCGGCTCAAATTCAAATTTATATGGCAAAATCATTAATACCTTTGTCAGGAGCACTTTTAACCGTTCAGGGTGTGAGTGAAGTTTTTAGGTGTATTATTTGTATTCAAACTGGAAACTGGCCTGAAAGAGATTCTGCTGACGCAGAGGAAACGGAAAAATTATTAATGAGAACTTCTCAGAAAGGTAATACTGAAGATGTTATTTAGTCTAACAAATCCAGAAGTTGCAATATTGATGATGGGAATATTTTTGTTTGCAGTTCTATTAGGTTTCCCAATTGCTTTTACTTTAATGGCTATGGGTTTAGGATTTGGATATTATGCTTATTTCGACCCAACAAAAATGGAACATCTATTTGATAACAGAATATTCCAGCTCTTTGTTCAAAATACTTATACAGTAATGGATAATAATGTCTTAACCGCCGTACCACTTTTTCTATTTATGGGCTATTTAGTTGAAAGAGCTGGAATTGTTGCAAAACTATTTTTTGCAATTAGATTAGCTTCTCACAAACTCCCTGCTTCAATGGCAGTTGCCGCCCTTATTACTTGTACTTTATTTTCAACGGCGACAGGTATTATCGGAGCTGTTGTGACTTTAATGGGACTTTTAGCTTGGCCAGCGATGGTAAAAGCTGGCTATGATAAAAAATTTGCATCTGGAATAATTTGTTCTGGTGGATGTTTAGGAATATTAATTCCACCTAGTATTATGTTAATTGTCTATTCTGTTATTGCACAATTATCACCATTAAGGTTATTTGCAGCTGCAATATTTCCAGGACTGATGTTAGCTGGATTGTACATAGGTTATGCAGTTTTTAGGGCTTGGTTAAATCCATCAATTGCTCCAAAACCATCTGCAGAGGAGATACCACCGCCATCTGTAATCATGAAAGAAGTTTTAGTTTCATTCTTACCATTATTTTCACTTATTATTTTAGTTCTGGGGACAATACTCGCAGGAATTGCTACGCCGGCAGAGGCTGCTGCTGTTGGTGCTTTTGGAGCTTTAGTTCTTTCTTATTTCTATAAAACTTTAAAATGGAAGAATTTTAAAGAGTCAGTATTTTTAACAGCTAAAACAACGGCTATGATTATGTGGTTGTTTATCGGCTCTTGGACTTTCGCTTCTGTTTTTTCTTATTTAGGTGGTCACGAAGTATTTGAGCATTTCTTTAAATCTTTAAATCTTCAACCTTGGCAGTTCTTAGTAATAACCCAAATAATTATTTTTTTATTAGGATGGCCCCTAGAATGGACAGAAATTTTAATTATTTTTGTTCCAATCTTTTTACCACTGGTCGAATTTTTTGGAGTAAATCCATATTTCTTTGCAATGTTGATTGCATTAAACTTGCAAACTTCATTTTTAACCCCACCGATGGCAATGTCTGCCTACTATTTAAAAGGTGTACAATCAAAAAATGTAGAATTAATGCAAATATTTAGTGGTATAATGCCATTTTTGGGAATTGTAATTTTAGCAATGGTTTTAATGTATTTGTTCCCAGGTATAGCACTTTGGTTGCCTGAGACTTTGTTTGCTAACTAACTTTGAATGACAGACATATTCTCTTTAAGTTTAGAAGAATTAGCCAAAAAAATAAAGAGCGGTCAACTTACATCAGTTGAAGTTTGTGAAACATACATAGAGAGAATAAAAAAGTTTGATAAAGATATAAAAGCCTGGGCACATTTCGATAAAAAGGTTTTATTAGAAAAGGCAACTGAAGCAGATGAAAATAGAAGAGCAGGCAAACCAACAGGGCTTCTTCATGGAGTACCGATAGCAGTTAAAGATATTATTGGAACTGTTGATATGCCAACTGAATGTGGAACTGTTATTAGAAAAGGTAAATCGTACTCTCAAAATGCTGAAATAGTTGATTTACTTCATTCATCTGGTGCAATTGTAATGGGCAAAACTGCAACTTCAGAGCTCGCATATTTGGGTCCACCGCCAACTACAAATCCACATGATAAAAGCCGAACACCAGGAGGTTCGTCAAGTGGTTCCGCTGCTTCTGTAGCCTCTTTTATGGCACCAGCCTCTATCGGTTCCCAAACAGGTGGATCTATAATTAGACCTGCATCTTATTGTGGTGTTGTTGGTTATAAACCAAGTTATGGACTTATTTCAAGAAATGGAGTTTTGAGAACATCTTATAATTTAGACCAAATAGGTATGTTTGGTCGTAGAGTAGAAGATGTGGCTATGCTAGCAAAAATCTTGATTAAGAAAGATAAATACGACCCAGCTACTATTCATTATTCTACAGAAAACATTTTATCAGAAACAAAAAAAGGTCCACTATTCGAACCTAAATTTATTTTTTATAAAACTGATCATTGGAAAATAATTGATAAAAAATCGAGAGAGTCTTTTGAGTATTTTATAAAATCTTTTAAAAAAAATATTGAGATCTTCGATACTCCATCGTATTTCAAAGATATACACAAATATCATCAAATTATTCATGAAACGGATTTAGCAAATAATTTTTCTGTCTATTATAAAAAATTTAAAAAAAAACTTTCTAAATATATGCTTGATGCTATTTCAAACGGGAACAAGTACACTGCTAAAGAATATGCTGAGGCAATTGATTTTATGAAAAGAAGTTATGAGTCATACGAAGAGGTATTTGAGGATTATCATGGTGTTTTATCCCCATCCAGCCCTGGAGTTGCTCCTAAAGGCTTGAAAAGCACTGGTACAGCTGAATTTAATAAAGTTTGGTCTTATCTTGGAACGCCATGTATTTCACTGCCTTTACTTGAGGGAGAAAATAATCTACCATTAGGAATTCAATTAATTGGCAATAAGTATGACGATCATAGATTTTTAGGTGTTGCTAAATGGTTAGAAAAAGAATGTCAGGAATAAATTTATGAATAGAATAACAACAATAATAGGTTTGTCATTTGCTGTTTTCTTTTTAATTGGCTTAGCAACAACGCTTACTAAATCAATGATGATTGGTTTTCTTGATGTATTGCCAGTTTATATTTTAATGGCTGCAGCTATCATAATGATGATTTATGAGGCCTTTTTTGACAAAAGCTAATTTCATTCAAATTGAATAATTCGAAAAAAAATTTTTTTTCATTTTCTCTGTTATTTATCCAGCCAATTTTTATGGCTAGCAATCTTGTTGTAGCGAGAGGTGGAGTTGAGTTTGTACCTCCAATATCGTTAGCTTTCTGGCGATGGACACTAGTTTTTTTTATATTATTACCTTTTACTTACTTAACTTTAAAAAAAAAATTTCATTTTATTAAAAAAGAATATAAGAGACTATTTTTTTTAGGTTCAATGGGATGTGGTGTTTGTGGAGCTTTTCCATTTTTAGCTGGTGAAACTACAACAGTTATAAATATGGGAATTATTTATACATCATCACCAGTATTTATTATTTTGATTTCATACTTTTTTTTTAATGAGAAAATTAATTTTACAAAAGTAATTGGATTGATTACATGCTTAATTGGTGTTTTTACAATTATAATAAAGGGTAATTTAAACTTATTAGTTAATTTACAATTTACTATTGGGGATTTATGGATGTTGGCTGCTGCAATTGGTTGGGCTTTGTATTCGATTTATTTGTTTTATTGGGATACTAAACTTAAAATTTTAGAGAGATTTACTTTAATATCATTTTTTGGTGCAATAAGTTTATTGCCTTTTTACATTGGTGAAGAAATATTTTACAAACAAACTTTTTTTATGCCTGAATTTTATTTATGGGTAATATTTGCTGCTATCTCACCAGGAATAATTGCATTCACACTTTATACTGTTGCTCAAAAAAAGCTAGGTGCCTCCTTAACAGGATTCACGCTTTATGTTTTCACAGTTTATGGAGCCATTTATGGCTATTTTTTATTCGATGAAAAATTTGAAAATTATCATTTCATTGGAACGATTTTAGTATTTTTTGGCATATACTTAGCAAAGAAAAAAAATGTTAAAAAAGCTTAGGTACAATTTGTTATTATTTTTTCAAATAATTATTTTAGTTTATTTTTTAATATTAGTTTTTTTATATTTTTATCAGAGAAATTTATTGTATCACCCAAATGAAAATAATTATTCTAATGATCAGATATCAGTTTCAATTGAAAAAGTAAAAATTTATACAAAAGATGACATTGAATTATTAGGGTGGTACCACAAAAAAGATTTACAAAAATATAAAACAGTTTTATTTTTTCATGGAAATGCTGGTTCTCTTGAAAACAGAATTTATAAGTTAAATCATTTTCGTAAAATGGATATTAACTTTTTGATAATTGCCTGGAGAGGATTTAGTGGAAATAAAGGAAAACCGTCTGAGCAAGGACTTTATGAAGATGGAAGAAGTGCAATAAACTGGTTACTTAGCAAAGGTGTTAAGGAGGAGAATATTGTTATTTATGGTGAGTCATTAGGAACTGGTGTTGCAACTCACTTATCACAAAACAGAAATTTTGCTGGTGTTATACTAGAAACTCCTTTCACTTCTATGATTGATGCAGCTAAAGTATTTTATCCATACATACCTGTCAGTGTATTATTGAAAGATAAATATAATAACAAAAGCAAGATCAAAAATATAAATGTTCCAGTTTTAATAATGCACGGTGAGGCTGACCAGATAGTTCCATTTTTTATGGGAAGAGAAATGCATGATATAGCAAATAAGCCTAAATATTCCTATTTTACAAAACATGACAATCATATGATGGAATTTGATGAAAACCTCATTAAAGCTCTTAATTCTTTTTTAAGAAGTTTAAATTAAGCCACAATCTCAACAAATATACCTCAGAATTTAATCTTAAAGTTAGATAATGAAAAAATTATCTTTATTATTAATTTCATTCTTTATTTTTACAGTCAACGTTTTTTCACAAGATAAATATTTTCAACCAGATGATTTATTTTATATCGATCAAATGGACTCACATAATAAAGATTTTAGTTTATATTTTAAAGTTAGAGAAAAATCTATCTTAGCTAAAGGTGAGAATCAGAATTATATAAATGATTATCCAAAAGATCTTTATATTTATAATTATTCAACGAAATCTTCTTCTCCTTTAATTTCATATGATTGGTTTCCCTCTCAAGCCAAATATTTTTTACAGGAATATGATTTTCCAGTTTTCCCTGACGATTTTGCATATTATTTATTGAAAGATGACAAGACACTAGTAATGATTAGTGCCGTAAAGAGTTTAAATGCCAATTTTAAATATGATATCACTAATAAAAAATTAGAGCTCTATCCTACTAATGGTAAATTTGACTTTATAATCTCGTCATTTTCTAAAGATTGTGGACATTATAAATTTGATGATAATTACAAATGTAATATCTATAAACCTTTGATCTCCAGTAATTTAATTAATTAAATTGAGTAAAAGCATTAGCAAATTTTTCTGCTTCAAATAATTCCAGGTCATCTGCTTTTTCACCTAAGCCTAATGCAATAATTGGAATTTTATATCTTTTTGCTAAAGCCAAAAGGATACCTCCTTTTGCAGTACCATCTAATTTTGTCATCACAATACCTGTTATCGCAATGATTTTATTAAATTCTTCAACTTGATTGATGACATTTTGTCCTGATGTTGCATCCAAAACTAAAATAACGTCATGAGGTGCACTGGGATCTATTTTTTTTGTAACATTAGCTATCTTTTTATATTCTTCCATTAAATTTTTTTTATTTTGAAGTCTACCTGCTGTATCTATTAAGACTTGATTAAAATCATTCTTAATAGCTTCATCTACAGCCTTAAAAGCAACTGAGGCTGAATCAGCCCCTTGAGATGATTTCACGATTTTAACATCTATTTTATTTGCCCAATTTTCTAATTGTTCAATTGCAGCAGCACGAAAAGTATCTGAAGCTGCAAACATAACTTTATTGCCGTTAGTCTTCAATATCTTTCCTATTTTACCAATAGTTGTTGTTTTACCAACACCGTTAACTCCAGAAATTAAAATTGCATTAAGTTTTTCTTTTTTTTCAAAAAAAGAGTTATTTTCCAAAGGTTTCATCAAAGAAATTATATATTCTTTTAAAATGAAGTTTATCTCTTTAGATAAGTCTTTATTTGGATCAATTTTTTTTCTAGAAATTATCTCTTTTATTTCAGATGCAGCTTCAACTCCCACATCTGATTGAATTAAAAATTCTTCAATTCTATTTAAATTTTCATCGTTAATTTCTTTTTTAACGATTATTTCCTTAAGTCCAGATGTGAACGCTGATGCACTTTTTTTAAATCCGATTTTAAATTTATCAAATATGCCCATTATAATTTTATATTAATTTCTTTAATATCTGAAACAGGTCCTTTCATATGAATAGAATTTTTTTCATCTATAAAAATTGACAATTTTCCAGTTGAAAACTCTATGTCAGTTTTATTTCCTGTAAGACTATTTAATTTACCGGCATATGCGGTGGCACATGCTGCGGTTCCACATGCTTTAGTAAGACCAGCTCCTCTTTCCCACACATTAACTTTTATCAAATTTTTATTAATAATCTGTGCAATTGTTACGTTGCATTTTTCTGGGAAAATTTCATGATGTTCTATCTCAGGACCAATTTTTTCTATATTAAAATCTTCAATCTTTTTTACAAAAAAAATAATATGTGGATTACCAACATTAATTGCTGTGCCGCCTAAATGTTCATTATTATTTGTGTCAACAATTTTGATATTCAAATTTTTTGTATCCATTTCTTTTGATAAGGGTATTTCGTTCCATTTTAACTTTGCTTTACCAATTTCAGTTATAACAATTTTTTTTTCTAATATTTGAGATTTTAATTTTCCAGATAGTGTATTCAAAATTATAGATTTGCTATTTTTCTCTTTTGAAATTAAGTCTGCAACACATCTCGTTCCATTTCCACACGCTCCAGACTCCCCTCCATCTGAATTAAAAAATCTTAAACTTGCATCTGCAAAACTATCAGGATCAATGAATATTAGCTGATCACAGCCGATAAAATTTCTATCGCAAATTTTAATTATTTGATCTTTTGTTAAATTGGTAATTTTTTGTCTATTATCGATAATTACAAAGTCATTACCTAATCCATCCATTTTAAAAGCTTTGAAGTCCATATATAGTTATTAACTTATTTATTGACTTTTTGAACCTCTATTATAGTTTGTGGCAGTTTCCGCAAAAACATTAAATTTGCGGTGTCTTTGGAAACAAAGAGATCGACACTAGTCAGCGAGGGTTCGCCCACTAGTGCGATTGCTGCTGTGTGAAATAAATATGTTTGAAAATTTAACAAATAAATTTGAGGAAGTTTTTTCCTCTTTAAAAAAGGCCCCATCACTTGATGAAAATCAAGTTGATGAAGGGTTAAGAGGTATAAGACAAGCTTTACTAGAGGCTGATGTCTCTCTTGAAGTTGCTAAAGATTTTATCGGAAAAGTTAAACCAAAAGCCTTGGGTCAAGAAATTATTAGATCAACATCACCTGGAGACATGGTAGTCAAGATTGTTTATGATGAATTAGTTAATCTTTTAGGTGAAAAAAATAATGATTTAAATCTTAATGCTGTTCCACCTGTACCAATGATGTTAGTTGGGTTACAAGGTTCTGGTAAAACTACCACAACTGCTAAACTTGCAAGATATTTAGAAAACACAAAAAAAAAGAAAGTAATGATGGTCAGCTTAGATATCTATAGACCAGCTGCTCAAGAGCAATTAAAATCTTTAGGCGAACAAAATAATATTTTAACTCTTCCAATAATTGAAGGTCAACAACCAACTGATATTTGTCAAAGAGCAATTAGTGCAGCCAATTTAAATGGTGCTGATATTATCTTATTTGATACTGCTGGTAGAACACAAATTGATTTGCAGATGATGAGTGAAATTAGACAAATCGAAAATAGTATTAAACCTGCAGAGACCTTTTTAGTCGCTGACTCACTTACTGGACAAGTAGCAGCATCGGTAGCAAAAGAATTTAAGAATACAGTAAATTTATCTGGGATTATTTTAACAAGAGCAGATGGTGATGCTAGAGGTGGGGCTGCTGTAAGTATGAAATTTGTTTCAGAGGTTCCAATTAAATTTTTAGGTATTGGTGAAAAAATTGAAAATCTAGAAGTTTTTCATCCAGATAGAATTGCAAATAGAATTCTTGGCATGGGAGATATTGTATCTCTTGTAGAAAAAGCCGCCCAAGATTTAGGTGAAGAAAATATAAAAAAAGCTGAGGAAAATCTTAAAAAAGGACAGTTTTCAATGCAAGATTATTTAACTCAACTGAGACAAATGAAAAAAATGGGAGGTATTGAGGGTGTTATGTCATTTATGCCAGGTGTTTCAAAAGTTAAATCTCAAATGGATGCAGCTGGAATTGATGAGAGCATTATTACGAAGAACGAGGCTATAATTTTATCAATGACTAAAAAAGAAAGAGATAACCCAAAAATAATTGACGGTTCTAGAAAAAAAAGAATTGCTAATGGTTCAGGGACTGACCCAGCCACTATCAATAAATTGTTGAAACAATTTAAAATGATGTCTGAAATGATGAAGAAGATGTCAAAAGGAAATCTGAAGGGTATGACTGATAAAGGAATACCTCCAGAATTATTTAACCAGCTAAAATGAAAAGGAGAGTAAATGTTAAAACTAAGATTATCTAGGGGTGGTACAAAAAAGAGACCTGTTTACAGGGTTGTTGTAGCAGACAGTCGATTTTCTAGAGACGGAAGATTTATAGAGAAAGTAGGTTTTTTTAATCCATTATTACCAAAGGATAAAAAAGAAAGAATAGGATTAGAAGCCGAAAGAATTAAATACTGGTTGAGTCAGGGTGCTCAACCAACAACTAGGGTAGCAAGGATTTTGGGTGAAAATGAATTAATGTCGATGCCAGCAAATGGTAATAACCCT
>CABXYJ010000016.1 GCA_902516345.1 uncultured Pelagibacteraceae bacterium | reverse complement strand
CGTCTCTTCGGTGGTAATTCCATTAATTACAATTATATTATTAATATTATTATGAGTACTTATAAAATTATAGATCATGAGTATGATGTAGTGGTATTGGGAGCAGGTGGATCTGGTTTGAGAGCTGCGGTTGGTTTAAGTGAAGCTGGATTGAAGACTGCATGTATTTCTAAAGTATTTCCTACTAGAAGTCATACCTCAGCTGCACAAGGTGGTATCTCAGCAGCTCTTGGTAATATGGGCGAAGATGATTGGCGTTGGCACATGTATGATACCGTAAAAGGTGCAGATTGGTTAGGTGATCAAGATAGTATAGAATATCTTTGCAAAGAGGCACCAAAAGCAGTTATTGAGTTGGAGAAATATGGTGTCCCTTTTAGTAGAACTGAAGATGGAAAAATTTACCAAAGACCATTTGGTGGAATGACAAAAAATTATGGAAATGGAATTGTACAAAGAACCTGTGCTGCAGCTGATAGAACAGGTCATGCAATTCTTCACACTTTGTATGGTCAAGCTTTAAAACATAAAACAGAATTTTTTATTGAGTATTTTGCATTAGATTTATTAATGAAAGATGGGGAATGCAAAGGGCTTATAGCATGGAACTTAAACGATGGTACTATTCACAGATTTAGATCACATACAGTAATAATTGCTACTGGAGGTTATGGAAAAGTATATTATTCAGCAACATCTGCACATACATGCACTGGGGATGGTAATGCTATGGTTTTAAGAGCAGGGTTACCGTTACAAGATATGGAATTTGTGCAATTCCATCCGACTGGAATTTACGGTCATGGAACTTTAATTTCAGAAGGCGTTCGAGGCGAAGGTGGATATTTAGTAAATTCTAAAGGTGAGAGATTTATGGAACGATATGCACCAAAAGCTAAAGATTTAGCTTCAAGGGATGTTGTGAGCAGATCAATGTCTATAGAAATAAATGAAGGTCGTGGAGTAGGAAAGGATGGTGATCATGTTCATTTACATTTAAGCCACTTAGATAAAGAAGTTATTGACTCTAGGTTACCAGGTATAACTGAGGCAGCTAGATTATTCGCAAATGTTGATGTAACTAAAGAGCCAATTCCAGTTGTACCCACAGTTCACTATAACATGGGAGGGATACCAACTAATTATAAAGCAGAGGTATTAACAGTAAATGGATCTGAAAAAACAGTGCCTGGATTAATGGCAATTGGGGAGGCAGCATGTGTATCTGTTCATGGTGCTAATAGGTTAGGTTCGAATTCCTTAATAGATTTAGTAGTTTTTGGAAGAGCTGCTGCCAAAAGGGCTGCTGAATTAATTAAACCAGGAATGCCTCATGAAGAGATTAGTGAGACAGAAACTCAAAAATGTTTAGATAGATTTGATAATTTAAGAAACGCTAACGGTGACAACAGCACTGCTGAGCTTAGACTTTCAATGCAAAAGACAATGCAATCAAAATGTGCAGTATTTAGGACTGAAAAAAATTTAAAAGAGGGAGTTGAGCAAATTCGAAAAACCTATGATGATATGAGCTCTATTTCAGTAAAAGATAAATCATTGATTTTTAATACAGATTTAGTTGAGACTTTAGAGTTTGATAATTTAATAAGACAAGCAGTAACTACAGTGGATTCTGCTTATCACAGAAAAGAAAGTAGAGGAGCTCACGCAAGAGAAGATTACCCTAAGAGAGATGATGTTAAATTCATGCAACATACGCTTGCTTGGTGTGATGGTAAAGAGACTAAAATAAGTTATAGAGACGTTCACAAATCTACTCTCACAAATGATGTACAATATTTTCCACCACAAGAGCGAATTTATTAATGGTTCAATTAAATTTACCTAAAAACTCAAGAGTTATAAAAGGTAAATACTTTAAAGACAAAACAGGTTCTAAAAATTTAAAAAAAGTGAATGTTTACAGATGGGACCCTTCGAATGGAGAGAACCCTAGGATTGATACCTATGAGGTTGATATAGATAATTGTCCCTCAAAAGTGTTAGACGTTCTAAATAAGATAAAAAATGAAATCGACCCAACTTTAGCTTATAGAAGATCTTGTGCCCATGGAGTTTGTGGATCATGTGCTATGAATATGGGTGGAAAAAATGGATTAGCATGTACAACACCACATTCTGAAATAGATGGAGACTTAGATATTTATCCTTTACCTCATCTAAAGGTGAAAAAAGATCTTATAGGTGATTTAGACGGATTATATAAGCAATATAAATCAATCGAACCATGGCTAAAATCAAATTCGAAATCTGAAACTAAAGAAATTATTCAATCTAAAAAGGATAGAGAAAAACTTGATGGCGCTTATGAGTGCATTATGTGTGCATGTTGTTCAACATCTTGTCCAAGTTATTGGTGGAATGGAGATAAGTACTTAGGTCCAGCTGTCTTACTTCAAGCTTATAGGTGGATTATAGATAGCAGAGACAGTGAGAGGGAAGCTAGATTAAAAAAAGTAGCAGACGAACTAAAACTTTACAGGTGTCATACTATTTTGAATTGTACCAGTGCTTGCCCTAAAGGTCTTAACCCAGCTAAAGCTATTGCTGAAATTAAAAAGATGTTAGCTACATCTAATCTTTAAATAAAACTTTTTTCAGATTGTTTGCAGATGTTAGCATTATAGATAAAATTTGTTTAAGATCATTTATATCTTTTCTACTTTTGGCTGTATGTGTAGATAAACAAAAACATAATTCATTATTTGCATTTGAAATTGGAACAGAAAGACCAACCATACCATTAAACCACTCCTCGTCATCAAAAGCATATCCCTGATTTCTAATTTTTTTTAATTCTTTTTTGAATTGGGAAATTTCAGTAATAGTATTTCTAGCTGTTTTAGGTGTTTTAATATTTCTAAAAATTTGTATTACTTTATTCTCCTCTATCGAAGATAAATATAATTTCCCAGATGCAGATGCATGTAGCGGAAGGTGATCTCCTGCCTCTAAATTCAGTTGCATGGGCCAATGAAATTCTATTCTATCAAAATAAACAAGTTTAGTTCCTATTGGCATTGATAGACTGACTGTTTCCTCAATGTCATTAGTTAACTTTCTTAAGTAAGATCTTCTTAAGGTAAAATTTGGTTCGTAAGGCAAGCTTTTTAATATTAAATTTCTCATTTTTGGACCAGGTAAATATTTTCGAGCACTACTTGCTACTAGATATTTCTCCTCACATAAAGTCTCAATATGTCTATAAATAGTTGGTAAAGGTATTTTTAATTTGTGAGAAATTTTTTTTGCAGTAAAATTATCAGGGTCAACTATTATTTCTTCTAATATATTTAATATTCTTCTAGGTGATGTTCTACTAGTGGTTTCTGTCATTTAAATTTCCCCTCTGAAAAAATTTAAGACAAAACTGGAATTGTAAACTCTGGGCCTGCATTATCTTCAACCCAAGTCACTGTTGCGGTCTTAAGTTTAGTGTAGAATCTAACTCCTTCTGGGCCATGCATTGAATGGTCTCCGAACAACGATCGTTTCCAGCCTCCAAAACTATGATATGCAACAGGAACAGGAATAGGAACGTTTACTCCAATCATTCCAATTTTAGCATTTTCTGTAAAGTGTTTTGCAATATTACCGCTTTTTGTAAAAACTGCTGCTCCATTACCAAGTTCATGATCATTAACCAAGTTTAGTGCCTCTTCATATGTTTCTGTAGTCATCATACTTAACACTGGACCGAAAATTTCTTCTTTATAAATTTTCATGTCAGGCTTTACATCATCAAAAATAGTCGGACCAACAAAATAACCATTTTCATATCCTTGTTTTTTAAAATTTCTACCGTCAGACAAAAGTTTTGCTCCTTCTTTCTCTCCAGTATCTATATATCCTAAAACTTTTTCAAAATGTGCTTTATTATTTAATGGACCAAAATCACTTTTTTCATCTGTATACGGTCCAACATTAAGTTTCGCAGTTTCCTCTAATAATTTTGATTTTATTTTTTCTTTAGTCTGTTTTCCAACACAAACTGCAACAGAGATTGCCATACATCTTTCCCCTGCTGAACCAAAAGCTGATCCTATAATTGCATCAGTTGTTTTATTGACATCTGCATCGGGCATTATAACCATATGGTTTTTTGCACCACCTAGTGCTTGGACTCTTTTATTATTCTTTGTTCCTGTATGATAAACATATTCTGCTATTGGAGTAGACCCAACAAAACTAATTGCTTGTATAGTTTTATTTTCAAGCAGGGTATCGACGGCTTCTTTATCACCATTTACAACATTTAAGACACCTGGAGGAAAGCCTGCTTCAATTGCTATTTCAGCCAACCGCATTGGACAACTTGGATCTTTTTCTGAAGGTTTTAAAACAAATGTATTTCCACATGCTATAGAAACTGGATACATCCACATAGGCACCATTGCTGGAAAATTGAATGGAGTTATACCTGCACAAACTCCAAGAGGTTGTCTTATAGTATGTGAGTCAACATTAGTACCAACACTTGCTGAATGGTCACCTTTTAGAGAGTCTGTAATCCCTGTAGCGTACTCCACTACTTCTATACCTCTTTGTATTGAACCTTTTGCGTCTGCGATCGTTTTACCATGCTGTTCGGAGACCATTACAGCTAATTTTTCCATATTCTGAATTAATAGATCTTTGTATTTAGATAAAATTCTAGCTCTATTAATAGGTGTCGTTTTAGACCATTTTAAAAATGCTTTTGAAGAACTTTCAATTGCTTTTTCTACTGTAGATTTACTTGCTAATTCTACTTCAGCAATTTGTTCACCAATTGCAGGATTAAATATTGGTCCCTTTCTAGATTGTGGATCACTATAAATTTTTCCGTCAATAAAATGGTTAACTATTTTCATTAAATTTTTAAATCAAGTATAGCATGTTTTTTTTGATTACAATATGTATTCCTTAAATGAGAAAAATATTATCAATTAATGCTTATACGTTGTTGACTCCTAAATTTACATAAGCTTAGATTAGTTTAAAATAAAGGAGAGTTCTGCTTTGATCAAAAGAGAGAATGTTCGAATTTGTGTGCCAAGATATATGCAAATTGGCAAAGGTAGCTTAAATGAGCTCCCAGAAATTTTAAAAATTTTAAATCCGATAAAATCTTATTTAATTGTAACAGATAAACAAATGGTTGAATTTGGTTATGTAAAAAAACTTCAAGATATTTTAAGTAAAGCTGGATTAAAATCTAATGTTTTTGATGATACCGTTCCCGATCCAACAGATGAAATAGTTTTAAAGGGGATTAACTTTTTTAGAAAAATGTAAGAATGAAGCTGTAATAGGCTTTGGAGGAGGTAGCCCAATAGATACTGCGAAAGCAATCGCAGCCATGGCAAAGTATAGTAAAAATATTCAAGATTATAAACCACCATCAACATTTAATAAAAAGGGTTTACCAATTATTGGTATACCAACTACAGCAGGAACAGGATCAGAGGTCACTCATCACGCTGTAATTATAGACTCAAAAAATAATGAAAAAATATCATGTAGGGGTGAAGGATTTGTCCCAACTTGTGCAATAGTAGATTATGATTTAACTTTATCAAAACCAAGAAGATTAACTATTGATAGTGCTATCGATACATTAACCCATGGAATTGAAGCATACGTTAGTAAAAAAGCTACACTATTTTCCGATAGAATGGCATTAGATACAATAAGACTTGTAACACAAAATATTTATGCAGTTGATAGAGATCCTAAAGATTTGAAAGCAAGAGAAGGATTAATGCTTGCTGCAACTTTAGGAGGCTTAGCATTTTCAAATGCATCAATATGTTTGGTCCATGGCATGAGCAGACCTTTAGGAAGTAACTTCAAGGTCCCTCATGGATTAAGTAATGCAATGTTATTACCTACTATAACTGAGTTTTCAATTGATCACGCAAAAAGTAGATATGCTGATTGTAGTAGAGCAGGAAACTTTGCTTCTCAAGACGATGAAGATGATATTGCTTGCGAAAAATTGATTAAAGGTCTTTATAAAATGAATAAAGACTTCGATGTACCATCAATGAAAAAGTTTGGGATTAATGAAAAAAATTTTGAGGAAAAGTTAAAAAATATGGCAACTGATGCAGAAGTTTCAGGTGCGCCAAACCTCAATCCAAGAGTGCCTTCTGTAAATGAGATGATTGATCTTTACGGAAAAGCATGGAGAGCATTCTAAAATGAGTTGGGAATGTTCTTTTAATTTTAAGACAACTCAAAACAGAGAGGGGAAAATGAAAAAACTAATAAAAACATCTGTCAGTTTTTTTGCTGTATTTGCTTTAATGATAACTTTTTCATTACAACAAGTTACTGCAGCAGAAAAAATTAGATGGAAAGTACAGTCTACTTTTAATACTGGTTGGCCTGCACTAGGTGATCCTGTTGCACGTTTATCAGATACATTAGATAGAGCGACTGATGGTAGAATTAAACTTAAGGTTTATGAACCTGGAAAGATACTTCCACCATTAGAAATCTCACCTTCAATTAGTAAAGGTGACTTGCCTGCAGCTTACAACTACATGGCATACGACCAAGGAAGAATACCTGCAGCTGTATTATTTGCAGCAGTGCCTTTTGGTATGGAGCCATGGGAATATGCAGCTTGGTGGTTTGAAGGTGAAGGTGCTAAGTTAGCTAATGAAATATACAACAAACAAAATATTCAAGTTTTGTTGTGTAGTACAATTGGACCTGAAACAGCTGGTTGGTATAGAAATCCTATAACTAGCCTAGCAGATCTTAAAGGTTTAAAAATTCGTTTCTCAGGTTTAGGAGGAATGGTTTTAAATGAAATTGGAGCATCTGCCACTTTGATGGCTGGTGGAGAGATTTTTGCAGCTCTAGAAAAAGGAACTCTAGATGCAACAGAATATTCTATGCCTGCTATTGATGAAGTATTAGGTTTCCATAAAATCACTAAGTTCAACCTTTTCCCAGGTTGGCACCAAGTATCAACGTCAACTCATTTCATGATCAATTTAGATTTATGGAAAAAAATGGGTAAAGCTGACCAAGCTTTATTCGAGATGGCTTGTACAGCAGCAGCTATGAGAGCAATAACAACTGGTGAATTTTTACAAGGAAAACAAATTGGAAGTTTTCCTTCTAAAGGTGTAACAGCTGCTAGATTGCCTGATAGTGTATTGAGAGAGCTACAAAAAGTTAGTGCTAGAGTAATGAAAGAAGAATCTGCTAAAGATGCAGACTTTGCAAAAGTATGGGCTTCTCAACAAGCATTCATGAAAGAGTACGATGTTTGGCAAAAATGGGGATATTTACCTCGAAACTTTTAGTATTTAATACTTAAAAAGTTGATTATAATAATGAAAGCGGCCGGTTTTACCGGCTGCTTTTGTTTTAAAGGAAAAAATTATGTCTAAAGATTTTGCCTCTGTTCAAAGCTCTCTTGATAAAAAATTGCCACTTCGACATACACCTCTAACAAAAAAAATAGATAATTTTGTATTACAGATTGGTGAAGTTTTTAATTGGTTTTGGGTAATATTAATTGCAGTTATCATTTTAAATGTAGTCTTAAGATATGTCTTTAGAAATGGAATGATTGAACTGGAGGAACTGCAATGGCATCTTTATTGTATAGGTTGGTTAATTGGTTTATCTTCAACATATATAGTTGACTCCCATGTAAGAGTAGACGTATTAAGTGAAAGATTAAGTTATAGAAAAAAACTATGGTTTGAATTATTTGGTATTTTAATTCTATTTTTACCATTCGTAATCTTGGTTCTTTATTACGCAGTCCCTTTCTTTGAATTATCCTGGGCCTCAAGTGAAAGATCAACATCAGCCAATGGATTACCAGCTAGATGGTTTGTGAAAGGCTTTTTAGTAATCAGTTTCTTTTTATTGTTAATTTCTGGTTTTTCCAGAATTACAAGGATAATTGCAACACTTAGATTTGGACAAGAGGAAAAAAAATGATTTCATTAGTTACTGAATATTTTTTAGCAATTGCCTTATTTTTTAGTTTCATATCATTAATATTTTATGGATTTCCTGTAGCCTGGACTATGGGTGGTTTAGGTGTCCTATTTATATTTATTTCAATGCTTTCTGATAGCTTATTTGACACTTTCTATGGAGTAGATTTTGGATTTGCATCCATGGTCGTCTATAGGCTTTATGGCGTAATGGCCAATTGGGTTTTAGTTGCATTACCAATGTTTATATTTATGGGAATAATGATGGACAAATCTGGTATAGCAGAAGATCTAATGACCGACCTGTCTAAATTATTTGGAAAAACAAGGGGTGGACTTGCAATCTCAATTATATTTATAGGAGTCTTACTTGCTGCATCTACAGGAATTATTGGTGCAGCAGTTGTACTTCTAACAATTTTAGGTGTGCCATTGATGTTAAAGAATAAGTACAATCCAAATTTAGCATGTGGTGTAGTTTGTGCCACTGGTACATTGGGAATTTTAATTCCACCAAGCATTATGCTTGTTATCATGGGAGACCAAGTAAGAATATCAGTTGGTGACTTATTTATGGGTGCTGTATTTCCAGGATTGTTGCTAGGTTTATTATATACAATTTTTATTGTTGTTTATGCTTATATGAATCCAAAAGCTGCTCCTTTACCAAAGGATGCTGAACCAGTAGATTTTAAAATAGTTTTAAGAGTTTTAAAATCTATTATTCCACCGGCTCTGCTAATTGTTGCTGTCTTAGGAAGTATATTTATGGGAATTGCTACCCCAACAGAGGCATCTGGAGTTGGAGCATTAGGAGCATCATTATTAGCGATACTAAGGGGAAGATTGTCATTTGCAGATTTAAAAATTGTGATTAGAAAAACAACCCATACTACAGCTTATATTTTCGCTCTTTTCGTTGGAGCTACGATGTTTGCTTTGATTTTAAGGGGTTTAGGTGGTGATGAACTAATAGAGGGAGCTCTAAAGGCACTACCTTTTGGAACAAACGGAGTTGTAATTGTAGTTTTAATTTTTGCATTTTTATTAGGGTTTTTTTTAGATTGGATTGAGATTACCTTAATTATTTTGCCATTTTTGGCGCCAGTAATGGTGGATCTTGGAGTTGATCTAGTATGGTTTATAGTAATGTTTGCTGTAGTTTTGCAAACCTCATTCATAACCCCACCAGTTGGTTTTGCCTTATTTTATATGAAAGGTGTTGCTCCCCAAGGAATTTCTATAACAAATATATATAAAGGAATAATTCCATTTGTTATACTTCAAGTAATAGCAGTTGCTATAGTATTTAATTTTCCCGAAATAGTCACTTGGTTACCTAAAGTAGCCTATGGTCCGTAAAATATAAATTAATTAGTATGAAAAAAATAAATTTTATTTTGATGATTATGAGTACTTTTTTTTTAGCAAATTCTGCAAAAACTGAGATGAATACCTCTTTAAAAGAATATTTAAATGGAAAAGATTTAGAAAAAGGTTTGACTCAAATATATTTACTAAAAAGATGTAGTGCTGTTTATGCATATGCGTCAGGTATAGTTCTTAAATCAGATGCAGTTTCATCAAAAAATTTTATAGAAATTTCAAATAATTTATTATTTAAAGCTGTTGAATTAAAGGTAATTGAAGAAGAAAAAAAGCTTGAGCAAGCTCAAGATGAGGCTGAAAAAAATAGAAAAGAGTTATTCACTAATTACATAGCTGATGGTAAAAAAAATTGGGAAAAAAACAGATCTCACTTCAAAGGGTCCTATATAGCTGAAGATATGGTGATATGTTCTAAGCTTACAGAAGATAATTAAAATAAAATTTCAAATTTTTATTGAATAATTATTAGTTATCAATAAAAGATAATTTCAAATATGACAAAAAAAATTTCTTTAATTGGAGCAGGTCAAATAGGAGGAACTCTTGCACATTTAATTGGTACTAAAGAGTTAGTAAATGAAGTTGTTTTGTTTGATGTTGCAAGTGGAATTGCAAAAGGAAAAGCTTTAGATATAGCTCAATCATCATCAGTTGACGGTTTTAATGTAAAATTTTATGGAACTGACAATTATAAAGACATTAAAGACTCAGATGTAATCATTATCACAGCAGGAGTGCCAAGAAAACCAGGTATGAGTAGAGATGATCTATTAGGTATAAATTTAAAAATCATTAAACAAGTAGCTAATGGAATAAAAGAAAATGCTCCTAACGCATTTATAATATGTATTACTAATCCACTAGATGTCATGGTCATGGCTCTTCAAAAATACTCTGGTCTTCCTGCTAATAAAATTGTTGGCATGGCGGGAATTTTAGATAGTTCACGATTTAAATTATTTTTATCATTAGAACTAAACGTTCCTGTAAAAGAAATAGATGCAATGGTAATGGGTGGACATGGAGATACTATGGTTCCAATGCCAAGATTTACAAAAGTTTCTGGAAAATCTTTATTAGATTTAGTTAAAGAAGGAAAAATCACTAAAGAAAGATTAGAAGAAATAAATCAAAGGACCAGGGATGGTGGTGCTGAAATTGTTAAGTATTTAGAAAAAGGTTCTGCATTTTATGCTCCGGCAGCTTCTGGTGTTCAAATGGCAGAAGCATATTTAAATAATGAAAAAAAATTACTACCATGTGCTGTACAATTAAATGGCGAATATGGTGTTAACAATGTTTATGCGGGCGTACCTGTAATTGTGGGTAAAGATGGTGTTGAAAAAATAGAGCAAATTGATCTAGATGAAAAAGAAAAAAAAGAATTTATGCACTCTATAGACGCAGTAAAAGCTCTATGGGAAGCGGCATCCAAAATAGATCCTGATCTTTTAAAATAATAATGAATATACACGAGCACCAAGCTAAGCAAATATTGAAAAAATATGGGGCAGTTGTTCCAGAGGGAGTTTTTGCTTTGACTGTTGAGGACTTACTAGAAAAAGTTAAATCACTCAAAACAAATAAATATGTCCTAAAAGCGCAAATTCATGCTGGAGGAAGAGGTAAAGCAGGTGGAGTTAAGATCTTAAATACTATTGAGGAATTAGCAACTGCTGCAAAAGAACTATTAGGTAAAACTCTCATAACACACCAAACAGGTCCAGAAGGACGACAAGTTAAAAGATTATATGTGGAAGAATCTTCTAACATTGATAAAGAGTTTTATTTATCATGTTTAGTTGATAGATCCAGTTCTAAAATTGCATTCATATCTAGCGACCAAGGTGGAATGGATATTGAAGAAGTTGCAATTAATTCTCCAGAAAAAATTGTGACAACTAAAGTTGAAATTGGTGATGACATTTCCAAGAATGATTGTGAAAAAATTATTAAGATCTTTAACTTAAATAACAATATAAAAGACCAAGCGATTTCATTAATTAAATCAATTTATAAAATGTTCACAAGTACTGATGCAAATATGGTAGAAGTTAATCCTTTAATATTAACTAAAGAGGAAAAAGTTATTTGCTTAGATGCAAAAGTAAATTTTGACTCAAACGCATTATTTAGACATCCTGAAATAACAGAACTTAGAGATTTAAATGAAGAGGATCCAACCGAAATAGAAGCTAGTAAGTATGATCTTGCCTATATAAAGTTAGATGGAAGTATTGGCTGTATGGTGAATGGTGCGGGTTTAGCTATGGCAACAATGGATATCATTAAATTATATGGAAATGAACCAGCTAATTTTTTAGATGTAGGAGGAGGAGCATCAAAAGAAAAAGTTTCGGCTGCCCTAAAGATAATTCTTTTAGATAAAAATGTTAAAGGAATTTTAATAAATATTTTTGGTGGAATAATGAGATGTGATGTTCTTGCTCAGGGAGTTGTTGATGCTGCTAAGAATATTAATATAAGTGTTCCTTTAGTAGTAAGACTTGCCGGAACAAATTTTAAGGAGGGTAAAGAAATACTTGATAATTCTGGTCTTAAAATAATTTCAGCAGAAAATTTAGATGACGCAGCAAAAAAGATTGTTGAGGCTATAAAGTAAATGTCAGTTCTAGTTAATAAACATACAAAAGTTATTTGCCAAGGCTTTACTGGATCACATGGCACATTTCATTCTGAACAAGCATTAAAATATGGTACAAATTTAGTTGGAGGAGTTACACCAAAAAAAGGTGGTCAAAAGCACTTAGACCTACCTGTTTTTAATACAGTCAAAGAAGCAAAGGATTCTGAGGGTGCGAATGCTACTATGATCTATGTTCCTGCAAAATTTGCTGCAGCTGCAATAATTGAAGCTATAGATGCCTCTATTGAATTAATTGTTTGTATTACTGAGGGAATTCCGATCCAAGATATGCTTAAAGTAAAACAAAAATTGTCTACATCGAAAAGTAGATTGATAGGTCCTAACTGCCCAGGAATTATAACTCCTGATGAATGTAAAATCGGTATTATGCCAGGCAGTATTCACAAAAAAGGATCAGTTGGTATAGTTTCTAGATCAGGTACGTTGACCTATGAGGCAGTAGCTCAAACTACTGAAAATGGTTTAGGCCAGTCTACTTGTATAGGCATAGGCGGAGATCCCGTAAATGGAACTAATTTTATTGATTGTTTGAATTTATTTTTAAATGATGAAGAAACAGAGTCAATTTTAATGATAGGAGAAATTGGAGGTTCTGCTGAAGAAGAAGCTGCAGAATTTATTAAAAATCATAAAATAAAAAAACCAATTGTGGGTTTTATTGCTGGAATTACGGCTCCTCCAGGCAGAAGAATGGGCCATGCGGGGGCAATAATTTCTGGAGGAAAAGGTGGAGCGGAAGATAAAATTAAAAAGATGAAAGATTGTGGTATAACTATAGCAAACTCACCATCAAAGATTGGAAAAACATTATTCAATAAATTGTCTGATTGAAAAATTTCTTTGGAGGTTTATATTAACGATAAATAATGTCTTCATCTAAAAATCTTGATTACAAAAAAACTGCTTTTTTGAGTAAATCTAATAATGCCTTTATTGAGGAGATGTATGTAAAATTTGTTAATAACGATCCTGCCTTACCTGATAGTTGGAAAAAATATTTTAGTGAGATTGGAGACGAATTTGATGACATTATAAATGAAATTAATGGCCCATCATGGAGTCCATCTGAAAAAGTTTCAATTGATAGATCTATAAAGCAAAATATTGACAATGGACAATTAAATGATCCAGAGGCTATTGAGTCAAATGCAAATTCAATAAAAGCTGTAGCTCTGATCAGGTCCTATCGTCAAAGAGGACATCTAATAGCTAAGTTAGATCCATTAGGGCTTATGAAATCAGAATATCTAGAAGAGCTGCATCCAGAGTCATATGGATTCAAAAAAGATGATTACGAAAAGAAAATATTTTTAGATGGAGTAATTAATAAACAACATTCAAATATTAGAGAGATACTAAATTTTTTAAGAGATAAATATTGTGGCTCATTAGGTTACGAATATATGCATATATCTAACCCAACAGAGAGAAAATGGTTCAGAGATAGAGTTGAAAAAACTGATGATTTTAAATTTACTCAAAATGGCAAAGAGGCAATTCTTAATAAACTTATTCAGGCAGAAGGTTTTGAAAAATTTTTACATACCAAATATGTAGGAACTAAAAGATTTGGTCTTGATGGTGCTGAAAGTTTAATCCCTGCTCTTGAACAAATTATTAAAATAGGTGGTCAATCAAAAGTGAAAGAAGTTAAAATTGGAATGTCACATAGAGGAAGACTAAATGTATTAGCCAATGTTTTACAAAAATCTTATAAAAGAATATTTAATGAATTCGCTGGTGAAATAAGTTCTAAATCAAAGGATGATACTGGAGATGTAAAATATCACTTAGGAGCCTCTTCAAATAGAGATTTTGATGGAAATTTAGTACATGTAGGTTTAACGGATAACCCTTCTCATTTAGAGGCTGTAAATCCAGTTGTCCTTGGACAAACAAGAGCCAAACAATTTTTTCACAAAGACAAAGAACGAAATAAAGTCATTCCAATATTAATTCATGGTGATGCAGCTTTTGCAGGACAAGGAGTTGTAGCAGAATGTTTTGCAATGTCAGGTCTTCCTGGCCACAACACTGGTGGAACGATTCACATTATAATTAATAACCAAATAGGTTTTACAACCAGCCCTAGGTTTGCAAGATCTTCTCCTTATCCATCTGATATCGCAAAAATGGTTGAAGCACCAATTATTCATGTAAATGGCGATGATCCAGAAGCTGTCGTATACGCAGCAAGGATAGCAACTGATTTTAGATTAAAATTTAATAGAGATGTATTAATAGATTTAATTTGCTACAGAAGATTTGGTCATAATGAAGGGGACGAACCCTCATTTACTCAACCACTAATGTATAAAAAAATAAGATCTCATCCATCTCCAATAAAAGTTTACGGTCAAAATTTAGTAAATGAAGGCTCAATTTCAAACGATTATTTAAATGGTTCTATAAAGAAATTCAAAGATTTATTAGATGAGCAATTTAAAAATGCAAAAGATTACAAACCAAAAATTGAGTGGTTTGAGGGTACTTGGTCAAGGTATAAACCCGAAAAAGGCAAAGATAAAAGGGGAGTTACAGGCTATGATACTAAAAAACTTAAAGAGATTTCAAATAAATTAAATTTAATACCTAGAGAGGTTAATATTCATAAAACTATTACTAAAATATTAGAAAATAGAAAAACAGCTGTTAATAATGAAAAAGGACTTGATTGGTCAACTGCAGAGGCATTAGCCTTCGGGTCATTACTTGAAGAAGGTTATCCAGTGAGACTCGTTGGACAAGATTCTGGTAGAGGAACATTTAGTCAAAGGCATTCTGTATTAAGAGATCAATTAGATAACTCAAGATATATTCCTCTAAATAATATCTCAAAAAATCAAAAAAATTTTGAAATAGTTGATAGTTTTTTGTCTGAATTAGCTGTCTTAGGATTTGAATATGGTTATAGTTTAGTTGAACCTAATACTCTTACTATATGGGAAGCTCAATTTGGTGATTTTGCTAATGGTGCTCAAGTAGTTATAGACCAATTTATTGCATCAGGAGAAAGAAAATGGTCAAGAGCTTCAGGTTTGACAATGTTATTACCCCATGGATATGAAGGTCAAGGACCAGAACATTCTTCCGCAAGATTAGAAAGATTTTTGCAATTATGTTCAAATGATAATATGCAAGTGATGAATTGTACAACTCCAGCTAATTACTTCCATGCTTTAAGAAGACAAATGCATAGAGATTTCAGAAAACCTTTAATAATAATGACTCCAAAATCTTTATTAAGACATAAGAATTGTGTTTCTGACTTAGAAGATTTTAACAAAAAAAGTTCATTCCATAGAGTTTTATGGGATCATGCAATAGACCCAAAAAGTAAAGGTTTTATTAAATTAAAAAAACCAAATAAAATAAAAAAAGTGATTCTGTGTTCAGGTAAAATATACTTTGATTTACTTGAAGCCAGGGAAAAACTAAAAAAAGACAATGTAGTATTTTATAGAATAGAGCAACTTTATCCTTTCCCCGCAAAAAGTCTTGTTAAAGAACTTAAACCTTATGCTGAAAAAGCTGAATTTTACTGGTGTCAGGAAGAACCTAAAAACATGGGCGCATGGTTTTCAGTAAGAGATTATATCCAATGGACATTGGATAGTATAAAGGCTAGTAATAATAAAGTTTCTTATATAGGAAGAAGTCCTGATGCATCACCCGCAACAGGGTATGCAAAAAGACATATTTCTCAGCAACAAGAAATTATTAAAAAAGTTTTTGAATAAAAAAAATGAGTGAAAAAATTTTAGTTCCAGCCCTTGGTGAAAGTATTACAGAGGCAACTGTTTCTAAGTGGCTTAAAAATGAGGGAGATAAAATTGATGCTGACGAACCTATTGTTGAATTAGAAACAGATAAAGTTAACTTAGAAGTTCCCTCACCTATATCGGGTGTACTAACAAAAATTAACTCTAAAGATGGCTCAGTTGTTGAAGTTGGAGCTATTTTAGGCTCAGTATCAGAAAGTGACTCAGATTCGCAAAAAAATGAGGAAATAAAAAAAATTCAACCAACCGTTAAAAAAGATAATTTAATTCAATTAGATCCAAAAAAAACAAAAAAAGAGCCAGACGTTTTTGATGAAAAGATGATTGAAGAGGAACAACTGGAAGAAACACCCCTAGTTCTTACCAACGAAGTTAAAGAAGATAAACATGAAGTTATATTAGAGATTAATGAGAACTTATCTCCAGCAGTAAGAAAAATTGTTGCAGATAAAAAAATTGATATCAAGTCAGTAAAGGGATCAGGTAAGGATGGTAGAGTTCTTAAAGGAGATTTGATTAATTTAATGGGAGTAAATCCACCTCCATCAGAAAGAAAAATTAAATTTGGTCAAGAGGAGAGAATTAAAATGACCAGATTGAGACAGACTATTGCTAAAAGATTAAAGCAAGCTCAGGAGAATGCAGCTTTATTAACTACTTTTAATGAAGTTGACATGACAAGTATTATGGAAATAAGAAAAGAAAATCAAGAAGACTTCCAAAATCGATATGGCGTAAAACTAGGTTTCATGTCATTTTTTGTAAAGGCCTGTGTGGTAGCTCTTAAAAATTTTCCCGCTGTTAATGCAGAAATAGAGGGCGATGAAATTATTTACAAAAATTATTATAATGTTAGTTTTGCCGTCGGAACTGAAAAAGGGCTAGTTGTTCCTGTTCTTAAAAATGCGGATGAATTATCTTTTGCAGATATAGAGAAAAATATTAAACAAATGTCTGAAAAAGCAAAAGATGGAAAACTTACAATTGAAGATCTGCAAGGAGGCACTTTTACTATAAGTAATGGTGGTGTTTATGGCTCAATGCTTTCAACCCCTATATTAAACTTACCTCAATCAGGCGTTTTAGGTATGCATAATATTGTAGATAGACCAGTTGTGATTGATGGAGAAATTAAAATAAGGCCAGTTATGTATTTAGCTTTGTCATATGATCACAGGATCATTGATGGTAAAGAGTCGGTCTCATTTTTAAAAATGATAAAAGAAAATTTGGAGGATCCAAGAAGGTTATTTTTAGATATTTAGATGTCAGATAAATTTCAAGCAGTAGTTATTGGTGGTGGTCCTGGAGGTTACGTTTGTGCAATAAGATTAGCACAATTAGGTTTTAAAACAGCGTGTATCGAGTCTAGAGGCTCACTAGGTGGAACTTGTCTAAACGTAGGGTGTATTCCCTCTAAAAGTTTACTAAATCTATCAGAGGAATTTCATAAAGTTAAACACTTGTCCAGTAAAGGAATTGAGATTGGTGAGATAAAACTTAATTTACAAAAGATGATGAAGAACAAAGATAAAGCAGTGACTGTTTTAACTAAAGGAGTAGAGTTTTTATTAAAGAAAAATAAAGTAACTTACTTTAAAGGAACTGGAAGCTTTAAGTCAAAAAATGAAATTTCTATCAAAGATGAAAATAATAAAGAGACCTTAATATATGCTGATAAAATAATTATTGCCACAGGTTCAATGCCTGTATCATTACCTGGCATCGAATTTGATGAAAAAATTATTGTTTCTTCCACAGCTGCTTTGGCATTTGAGAAGGTGCCAAAAAAAATGGTTGTTGTGGGCGGAGGTTATATCGGATTAGAAATGGGATCAGTTTGGTCAAGACTTGGTACAGATGTTCATGTAGTGGAATTTTTAGATCATATAACTCCTGGTATGGATAAAGAAATTTCAAATGAGTTTATGAAAATTCTAAAGAAACAAGGAATTAATTTTCATATGCAGCATAAAGTTGAAAAAATTAAAAAAAACAATACGGGTGCTATTATTTCAACGAAAGATAAAGACGGTAAACAGAAAGATTTTGAGTGTGATAAGGTACTAGTCTCAGTAGGTAGAAAACCAAATACTAGTGGTCTCAACCTTGAGAAAGTTGGAATTGAATTAGATAATAAGAAAAGAGTAAAAACTAATAAGGATTTTCAAACTAATCTGAATAATATTTATGGCTAACTCCAGAGCAAAAGCTATAGATGACACGGAAGGTTTTGTAAAAATTTTAGCAGATGAAAAAACCGATAAAGTACTGGGAGCACATCTTATAGGTCCTCATGCTGGGGAATTGATTGGAGAAATAGGTGTCGCCATGGAGTTT
>CABXYJ010000015.1 GCA_902516345.1 uncultured Pelagibacteraceae bacterium | reverse complement strand
AAAAAACTTCAAAATAATCATATTGCTACTCAAATATTTACAAAAAAAGGCCCATTAGCATTTTTACCTGTCTCACCTACAGAGACTTCAATTGTTTACTCTATAAGAGGAAAACAAAATATAAATCTTTCCGAGTTAATTGAAAATTATAATAATAAATATAAAATTTTAAAAATAGGTAAGATCCTTAAATTTAAACTTGTTTCATCAAATTCGAGATCTTACTATTTTAAAAACATAATTGCTTTTGGTGACATGTTGCACAAAATACATCCTTTAGCTGGTCAGGGATTTAATATGACCATAAGAGATATAAAAGAAATACATCGATTAATTGAATTAAAAAAAGAGAATGGTTTAAATTTAGATACATCTATCTGTAGTGATTTTGAAAATAACACAAAAAGTAAGAATTATCTTTTTACAAGTGGTATTGATTTAATTTATGAATTTTTTAATTTTGAAAATAAAATTAAAAATTATAGTTTGAGTAAATCAATAAAATTTATAGGTAACAATAAGTCTATTAAAAAATTTTTTATAAATTATGCTGATAATGGTTTATCATTTTAATATTATTGTATAGTAGTATTATTAAATTGATCGAAAGAATAAGTATTTAATATTTCCGCTATTTTTGTTTTTCTTATATCTAAACTCTTGGCTTCTAATAAAACTTGTTTTTCTTCAATGGTAAAAGGCGATGCCATAGCAAGAGCATTAATTGTTTCATCCAAACTTTGTTGTTCTAGTGCTTTCCAATTAATGATAAAACCTCTCTTTTCAAAAAGTGATTTTAAATTTTTAAAAATTAACTCTAGATCTGAAAATTTAACATCTTCTTTTTTATTTTCCAAATCTTCAAAAAAATTATCAAAACTTACCTCACATTCTCTATATTTTTTATCTGATTGAAATTCCTTTAAAATTTTAAATCTAATTACTCCTTTTAGTTCTATCAAATATCTTGATTCTTGAGTTTCCTTAAAACTTGTTATTTTGCCCATACATCCAATTTGATGAAGTTCTGGCTTATAGTTTTGATTAATTTCTTTTTGAATTTTAGGCTGTATCATACCTACAAACTTATTCGAGCTCATGCTATCATTAATCATATCTATGTATCTCGGTTCAAAGATATTTAATGGGACAGTTGTTTTAGGGAAAATTATGAAATTACTTAAGGGAAAAACTGCCAACTTTTTTGGTAAATCACTTTTTTTCATTATATAATAATCATACCATATTTAAAATTACTTGAATAAAAAAAAATGACTAATTATAATAAATTTATGCGGGCATAGCTCAGTGGTAGAGCGTCTCGTTGCCAACGAGAAGGTCGAGGGTTCGACCCCCTTTGCCCGCTCCAAATTATGAATGATTTATTAAAAAAAAAATGTGTACCTTGTGAGGGAGGTGTCTCTCCTTTAGATATTTCTGAAATTCACAAATACCAAAAAAAAATTGATGGTTGGGATATAGATAAAGATGAAAAAAACGTATATTTTTTAAGGAAAAAATTTACTTTCAAAGATTTTTTAGATAGCCAGAACTTTGTTAATCTGGTGGGAAAAATATCTGAAGATGAGGGACACCACCCAGATATTTCTTTTGGCTGGGGATATGCCAAGATAGTAATAACTACTCACGCTATAGAGGGTCTCTCAGAAAATGATTTTATTTTAGCAGCTAAGATTGATAAAAAACTACAAACTAATGTCTAAAATGTCTTGTTTTTGAAAAAACTAAAACTGTGTCAGTAGCATTGGCAAACTTTATTATGTCTTTGTCTCTAATTGATCCTGAAGGCTGAATAATAGCAGAAACTCCTGATTGAATAAGTTTTTCAACACCATCGACAAAGGGAAAAAAGGCATCAGAGGCTGCAACAATTTCATCTTTTGGATCAATAAACTTTCTCATTTTATCAATTGCAATTTTGCAACTATCTAATCTACTTGGTTGTCCCGATCCGATACCAATAGTAGATTTTTTACTAGCCAGTACTATTGCATTCGATTTTACATATCGACATATATTAAAAGCAAAGACTAAATTTTCAAATTGCGATTTATTTGGTCTCTTTCTTGATACAACTTTGAAATTATCTTTTAAAAATATCTGATTATCATCTTGCTGCATCAAGAGAGTATTATCAAAGGAATTAATCTTTATGTTTTCATTTAATTTAAAATCTGAAGCATCAATTAATCTCAAATTTTTTTTTTGTTTTAATATTTTAAGAGCATTTCCATCAAACCCATTTGCAATTATAACTTCAAGAAAAATTTCTCTAAGTTCAATAGCTATATTTTTTGTAATTTTAAAATTACAAGAAACTATTCCACCGAAAGCACTTATTGGATCGCATGCTAAAGCTGCCCTATAACTCATTAGATTATGCTTGATAACTGAAACACCACAAGGGTTTGAATGTTTGAGTATTACTACACCGGCATTTTTTGGAAAAGATTTTGATATTGTTAGTGCTGAAAAAATATCATTATAATTGTTGTAACTCAAAGATTTGCCATGAATCTGGTTTATTCTATGTTTTCCATCTTGTGAATATACAGCAGCTTTTTGATGGGGATTTTCACCATATCTTAATCTATCAAGCAAACTATAGTGAGTAACTTTTTTTGCTGGGAAATCTAAACTTGAAATTTTATTGAAATAATTTGCAATTAAAGAGTCATAGTATGCTGTTTCAACAAAAGCTAGCTGAGACATTTTTTTTCTAAACTCAAGAGTTGTCGAACCGTTATATTTTTTAAGTTGTTCAATAAGATCATTATAATTATTACTAGATGTAATTACTGTTACATCGTGGTAGTTTTTTGCTGCAGCTCTAACAAGTGAAGGACCACCTATATCTATATTTTCTAAAATTTTAGAGTGGTATTTTGTTTTTTTTATAGTTTTTTCAAAAGGGTAAAAATTAACTATTACTAAATCGATATTCTCAAAATGATTTTTTTTTATATCTCTTAAATGAGATTTGTTATTTCTTTTATTTAAAATTCCTGCGTAAATTTTGGGATGTAAAGTTTTGACCCTACCATCAAGAATTTCATTAAAACCAGTAAAATTAGAAACTTCCTCACAATTAAATTTCAATTTTTTAATTGTTTGAAATGTACCACCAGAACTAATTAATTTTATTTTATTCTTATTTAGAATTTTTAAAAGAGGTTTTAACTTTGATTTATCAGAAACTGATATTAAGGCAGATTTAATTTTTTTCATAATATTTTCTTTATCTCCCACTTAATATTTTCAGTTTGATTATGAGAGATACCAGAAATGAAAATATTTTGATTGTTGGTATATGAATTTTTATTTCCAAAATATAAACCATTATCAATATTAATGTCATAATTATTACATGTAAACTTCCAACCTTCATCATCTAATTCTATCAAGATTGTCTTCTTATCTTGTGTTTTCATAAGTTTTACATTTGGTTCTACATGAAAACGAATATCAAATTTATAATTAGTGTTTTCTTTTTTAATAATCTTGTCATTACCTAAAAACATCATTTTTTCAGGAAAAAACTCAACTTCTCTCTCGTGTATTGCTTTATATTTTTTTTGATAACCATCATGAGAAGAGGTCATTTTCCAATAATCCTTTTCAAAAATAGTATCTCTTTTAAGAATCTTAAGACCGTTTTTTACCAACCATAAATTATTTATCTTATTAAATTTGCAAGACGAATTATCATCAATAACGAGTGTGCTTTGAGCCGCAGATGACTTTGATATTTTGTTAAGTTGAGCGCTATTATTTTTATGATAACCACAATTACTTATTAATTTTTTTCCATTTGAAAATATTTCTAAAGATAAAGCACCGGCTTGATAATCTCTTGAAAAATTATGATGCGGTGACGGTCCTGCATCCATCGTCAGACAAATTTTTTTATTTTTTAATATAAAATATCCTCCTAAATCGTGATTTTCATTTTTAAATTTATACCCTAACCTTTTTAGATAATTATCAAAATTAACATTTTCTGAGATATTGTTTCCATTATATAAAATATCTAACTTAATATTTTGCCAAACAAAAGTATACCCTTGACCTAAATAGTAAATTGTTTCATCAATGTTTTCAGGTATACTTTGCTGAGATTCTTTAAACCATTCTCTTATTAAAATAAAATATTTTAAATAAAAAATAAGTTGTTTTATATTTCTTGACTTAGGAAAACCTTTATCGTCTAAAGCAACTTTAGAAATTTTTTTTAGAAGATTTACACCAAAAGATAAATATTTTTTTTCGTCATTATAACATAGACCAACCAATATTATTGAAGCACATCCAATTAATTTATCATCAATTAAATCAGATTTATCTAACTCATTTATTAAATGATTAGTTTGTTTTTGTATCATCATTTTAAAAATACTCTTATATTCTTGAGTACTTTCATCAAAAGTGAGATTATGGCACGATAACCAAGAAATAATTCTTTTTGCTGTTAAGTCAAAGTCCCAACTCTTATCATTGTATTTGCTATTACAATTAATCCAACTTTTTATAACTGATTGTGTTTTCTTTTTCGAGGATTTTAAATCTAAACTTAAAAACCAGATAAAATTATTTAACTCTTTAAAATCTTTTGTGGTAATATCTTTTTGTATCCAAATTTTGTCTAACGAATAGTCTTCAATCCGAATTTTTTTATGATATTTTATTAAAGATGAAAGTAAGTGGGGGCTTGGTTTATAAACAAAATCGTTTTCACTAATTTTTGAAATTTTCTTATCGTAAAAACTAGTGCTTAAGTAAAATTTTCTTATTCTTTTAATTAAATTCAAAAAAAATTGATTTAAATAAATCATGAAATCATTTTGATTTTAATAATTCAATATTTCTTTTTATATCTCCGTTATTTTTTTTAAAAATTGTTGTTCCCGATACTAAGATATTAGCTCCAGCCTCTATAGCGCTTTTAGCGTTATCAAAATTAATTCCACCATCAATTTCAATATCGAAATCTAATTCTTGTTTTTTTTGAATTTTTTTTAAGTCTTTTATTTTGTCTAATACTTCTGGCATAAATTCTTGACCACCAAAACCAGGATTAACGCTCATTATTAAAACTAAATCAATCTCTTTTAAGTGATCAATGATAGTATCAATTCTAGTCTTTGGGTTTAGAGATACTCCAACTTTTTTATTCAAATTTTTAATTTCTGAGATTGAAGAACTTAAATCATCGGTAGCTTCGGGATGAATTGTAATTATATCAGCGCCAGCATCTGAATAGGCTTTAATATATTTATGAACTGGGGAAATCATCAAATGAACATCAAAAATAAGAGATGAGTGTTTTTTTAAAGCCTTTATGACAGGAGGGCCAATTGTTAAGTTCGGAACAAAATGACCGTCCATAACATCTACATGGATCATATCTGCACCAGCATTTTCTAATTTTTTTATCTCATTACCTAATTGACTAAAATCAGCTGACAAGATCGAGGGTGAAATTTGTATTTTTTTCATTGATAACTAATTTACTAGTATCAATTTTTAAAATTTAAGTTAATTAAAAAATTGGTAAATTTGTCTCGAAATTTCACTTTCTAAAGGAAAAGATAACATTCCCATTACAGAATAACCTAAAATCCATGGCATTAAATAAAATCTTATCATGAAAAAAAACCAAGCTACATATAACGGCACAAGAGGCTGAATAATAAATGGTGGAGTTAAAGGTTTAAATATTCTTAACAAGGGATTGGTAAATTTAACAAAAACTTTCATAAAAAAAAATTGTGAATCTTCTCTTTGAAATATATTCATTGCTACTCTACCGATTAATGTCCACATAATTACACCCAATATATAGTCAATTATGTAGACTAAGGGATGAAAATTGGCAGACATTTTGAGTTTATATTAAAAAAAATTGAAAAGTAAAAGGGGCGAAATTAATCGCCCCTTTAAAAGATTATTTAGTGTTGTTTGCCAAGGATCGATTTACCTGATGGTACACGAACCTCATCAACCATTTTTTGAGTAGCAGCACTTGGCTCAGAAGTCATTAAACTTACAACTACCATTGCCACTAAACTTACTGCAGAACCGAAGATACCAAATGTTAACTGTGTAATACCCAAGAATCCACTTCCACCATTACGTACCCAAATTAGGTAACCTAATCCTGAAAGAAGACCTAAAGCCATACCAGCACATGCACCTTCTTTGTTAGCTCTCTTCCACCATACACCAAGTACAAGTGGGAAGAATAATCCTGACATCGCAAAGTCAAAAGCCCATATAACTGAACCTAAAATACCTTGGATCTCAAGAGCAGCGATTGTTGCTCCAGCAAAACCAATTACTACAAGTAATACCCTTGCAACAACCAGTCGTTTTGCAGTCTCTGCTTTTGGATCGATGATTTTGTAGTAAACATCGTGTGAGATTGCATTCGCAATTGCTAGAATCAAACCATCAGCTGTTGACATGGCAGCAGCCATACCTCCAGCAGCAACTAGACCTGAGATTACATATGGTAATCCAGCTATTTCTGGTGTTGCTAACACAACGGCTTTACCACCCATGAAAAACTCATTTAACTCAAGTGTTCCATTTCCGTTAAAGTCGCTTACAAACATTAAGTTTGCGCTGTTCCAGTTTTGATACCAATCGATCGCTTGAACTTCTGCAATTGATTTACCGATAATACCAGTTGATAATGTTGGGTCAATCAATGACAATTTAGATAGCGTCGCTAACATTGGAGCAGAAGAGTAAAGTAGGAAGATAAAGAATAACGACCAACCTACTGATTTTCTAGCTGCTTTTACACTTGGAGTAGTGAAATATCTCATCATCACGTGAGGTAATGATGCTGTTCCCATCATCATTGCTAGTGCTAATGAAATAAATGCCCAAGGCGTAGCATTAACTGCTGAGTGTGCCTTAGTTATTCCAGCTAATCCTTTTGGTACTGTCTTTAGATCAGCAGCTGCGTTTTTTACAAAACCAAACTGTTGTTCTAACTCTCCAATTCTAGCTACTTCATCAGCTAACATGAAGTGAGGGAAGAAACCTGCACCCATTTTGTTACTGATCCAGAATACTGGAAGCAAGTAAGCTATAATTAGTACGATATATTGTGCAACCTGTGTCCAAGTTACCCCTCTCATACCACCTAACATTGAACAAAGTAATATACTTATTAGTCCAACATAAACAGCGTATTGAAATGGGATATCTAATGCAACAGATGCAATAGTACCTGTAGCGTTAATTTGAGCAGTCACATAAGTAAACGAAGCAACAGTTAAAACTACTACTGCAAGAAACCTACTTAAATTTCCACCATATCTTGTACCTATAAAATCTGGAACTGTGTAACAGCCAAATTTTCTTAGGTAAGGTGCTAATAAAGATGCAACTAATACATATCCACCAGTCCAACCTACAAGAAGCGCCATGTATCCATAACCTTTAAAGTAAATACCTCCTGCCATTGCAACGAATGAAGCACCAGACATCCAGTCTGCTGCAGTTGCCATTCCATTGAATACAGTTGGTACTTGCCTTCCAGCTACATAATAAGCGTCAGCTTGTGCAGTACGTGATAGATAACCAATAATTGCGTAGATGGCCACAGTAAAAGCAACGAAACAAATTCCGATCGCTTTAGATGTCATACCCATCTGTTCACCAATGCTCATAATGATTATGAAAGCTAAAAATCCACCTGTATAGATTCCATAAACTTTAGGCAAATTATCTATAAAATTACCTTTCATTAGTCGTCCTCTCTTTCTGAAAAGCCGAATTCTTCATCGATTTTTTCTTGTCTGTTCGCAAACCAGAAAATTAGGATTACGAATATTCCAAGAGATCCCTGACATGTAAACCAATATGTCCAAGGATAACCGAAAGGTCCAGTGACCTCATTCATTTCAGCTCCGAATAAGAAGATGCCAATTGAGAATACAAACCAAATTGCTAAAGTCATCATTAGCAATCCCCTGGTTTTTTCCCAGTGTTGTTGTTGTTTTGACATTTATACCTCTCTCTTTTTAGTTATAACTGGCGAAAACCATAACGATTATCTGAGATATTTAAAGTGTTAAAATTGTTCAAATTTTAGTCGTTTTTTAGGGTATAAATACATAAAAACCTTGTTTTATGCCAAAATATAAATTGACCTGGAGAGACTTATCATTAAATGATTTTAAGATTTATCTCTTTGCCCTATTCAAGGCATTTATACCAAAAAAAAAAATAACAACTTTAGATGATTTGGAGAGTTTTATTCAGTCAAAGTCTGCTTGGGTGTCGCAAGTAACACTTTATAGTTATTTAAAAACAAGGATGGGGACAAGATATGTGCTTCATTTTGAAAATGATGTATTTATGGAGTCCGTAAATTTAGCTAAATGGAATATTTACGCTGTAGCGCTTCAGGATCTTACGTTTTTTACATTTTCATTTTTAAAATCAAGTTTTAATTATCAAGACGCAGATAATGCAAAAGAAATCTTTCTTAAAATTTTAGATGATGAAATTTCAAACAAAATGCCTGCTGAAATAATTACAGAAGCAAAAAAAAATTTCGATGACAGGTTTAGAAATATTAATTGGGATACATATCATCAGGATTTACCATTTAATCCTAGCGCTTTATCTTTGTATAAGTGGGCTCCAATTGCAGAGGAATTAAAAACTTTAGATCGAAAAATTGTTCTTAATTCTGTAATTTTAAAATGGGATATAGTTAAGAAAGAATTTATTGAAAGGATAAAGTTTTAAACATTCTTTCTGTTTTCAACTAAACTTGTTACGACACTTGGATCTGCTAAGGTAGTAGTATCTCCTAATTGATCGTGTTCATTAGCAGCAATTTTTCTTAAAATCCTTCTCATTATCTTTCCAGATCTAGTCTTGGGTAAACCTGGAGAAAAATGTATTAGATCTGGTGTAGCGAGGGGTCCGATTTGTTTTCTTACCCAGAGTTTAAGATCTCTTTCCAACTCTCCAGACTCATTTTCACCAGCATTTAATGTTACATAACAATATAAGCCATTACCTTTTATGTCATGGGGATATCCAACTACAGCAGCCTCAGCAACTTTTGGATGTGCAACAAATGCACTTTCTATTTCAGCGGTTCCCAAGTTATGGCCAGACACAATTATTACATCATCAACTCTTCCTGTAATCCAATAGTATCCATCTTTATCTCTTCTACACCCATCTCCTGTAAAATATTTTCCATCAAATTGAGAAAAATATGTGTCTATAAATCTTTGATGGTCACCATAAACAGTTCTCATTTGACCTGGCCAAGATTGAGCTATACATAATCTTCCTTCCCCAGCTCCTTTTATTTCCTTACCATTTTTATCAACTATAACAGGTTTAATTCCATAAAAAGGTTTGGTTGCTGATCCAGGTTTTAAAGGAATTGCTCCGGTCTGTGGTGAAATTAGTATCCCCCCAGTTTCTGTTTGCCACCAAGTATCGACTATCGGACATTTTGAGTTTCCAACAGTTTTATAATACCACATCCAAGCTTCAGGGTTTATTGGTTCTCCAACTGTACCAAGTAGTTTAAGAGACTTACGAGAGGTTTTGTTTACAGGACCATCGCCCTCTCTCATCAAAGCCCTAATAGCTGTAGGCGCAGTATAAAAAGTATTTACTTTGTATTTATCGACTATTTGCCACCATCTTGAGCTATCAGGATAATTAGGTATGCCCTCAAACATAATTGTGGTAGCTCCATTAGAAAGTGGGCCATAAATAATATAACTGTGACCAGTTACCCAGCCAATGTCAGCAGTGCACCAATAAATATCTTTTGGTTTATAATTGAAAATATATTGATGAGTCATAGAGGCATAAACCATGTAACCACCAGTAGTATGTAAAACTCCCTTAGGTTTACCAGTTGATCCAGATGTATAAAGAATAAACAGGGGATCTTCTGCTTTCATTTCCTCAGCTTCACATTGACTTGGAACGTCTTTGATTAATTCATGATACCAGACATCTCTATCATTATCCCAATAAACATAATTTCCTGTTCTTTTGACAACAATGCATTTTTTTACGTTTGGACAATTTATTAAAGCTTCATCTGTTGTTGCTTTAAGAGGAATTATTTTTCCACCCCTAACTCCTTCATCTGCAGTAATTATATATTCAGACTCACAGTCGTTTACCCTCCCAGAAATAGACTCTGCAGAAAATCCTCCAAAAATTATTGAGTGTACGGCTCCTATCCTTACACATGCTAACATTAAAATAGCTAATTCGGGTATCATCGTTAAATATATAGTCACTCTATCGCCTTTTCTGATTCCTAATTTTTTCAATCCATTTGCGGCTTTTGAAACTTTTTGGTGTAACTGTTTATAAGAAATTTTTTGATTATCTTTTGGATTATCTCCAACCCATATGATAGCTGTTTTATCCTTTTTGTCTTTTAAGTGTCGATCAATACAATTTGCTGAAGCATTAAGAGTTCCATCTTCAAACCATTTTATTTTTACTTCATTCTTACTATATTTTACATCTTTGATTTTCTTGTAGGGTTTAATCCAAGTAATTCTTTTTCCCTCTTTTTTCCAAAACGCATTGTTATTTTTTATAGACTCATTATATCTATTATGGTATTGAGACTTATTTGCTAAACTTGTCTTAACCCACTCTGGTTTAGTTTTAATGACCAATTCTTTAGAAACTGCTTTTTTATATTTTATCGAACTTTCTTTTTTAATTTTTTTTTTTATTTTATAATTTTTTTTAAAGACTTTCTTTCTTTTAGAAATTTTCTTTTTAGCTTTTTTTCTTTTTTTCTTTTTTTTTGGCATAAAATTATATTTTAAATCTTACCCATCTTATTAATAATTTTCCAGCTTTTAGAGTCTATTGGCATCACAGACAATCGACTTTGTTTTATGAGCGATAAATGGCTTAATTCCTTATTTTTTTTAATTTCCTCAAGCGTAATAGGTTTGGAAAATTTATTTTTAAATTGAATAGTAACAGCAACAAACCTACCACTCTTATCAGTTTTATCTATGAAAAACTCCTTTATAACTTTTACTGTTCCTACTATTTCTTTGCCAATATTAGAGTGATAAAAAAAACATAAGTCACCTTTTTTCATATTTTTCAAATTATTTGCAGCCTGGTAGTTTCTCACACCATCCCATTGAGCTCCTTTAATACCAGCCTTTTTTTGTTGATCTATTGACCAAACATCCGGTTCAGATTTCATTAACCAATATTTCATTTTATTTTATACTCTTGTAAAATATAATCTTTAATTCTTATTTGATTTTTTAAAAAAAATTTATCAGTATTATCAAAATACTTACATTTTTCTTCATCAGGAAAATTATTTTCCCCAACACTAAATCTTGGATTATTTAGACATAAGAACCAAAAATTCTTTTTTATGAAGTTATTTTTTCTTGAGTCATAAATCAATAAGTTATTTTCAATAAATATTTGATTAGTTCTAATAAAATTAATAAAAACAGTTCCATCAGGAGATAATATATTTTTTATTTTAGATTCTGATATTATTTGTAAAGCCTCTTTTGTCGGCGGTCTATCAATTGGAATATTTTTAAAGTTTACTATACAGTTTGACAAGGTAATTAATATTAAAAATATTAAATAATAATTTTCAAATTTTGATTTTAAATTTTTAATTTTAATAATACTCCATATTACTATAAGAGGTAATATGAAAATTACGTACTTGGGTGATATAACAGGAGCACTTACAATTGAATACATTATTGTAAGAAAATAAGAAAATAATATTATAAAAAGTAACAAATTTTCTTCTTCAGATTTTTGGATAATTTTTTTTAAGTTAAGAATAATCATTAGCACAAAGACAATTAAAAAAATTCCACCTAAAAAAATTGAACCAAAAAAAGATCTAAAATGATAACTATAAAAAAAACTTAGATAAAGCTTAGTATAATGTTCTTCTCTCGCGAGATTGTAGAATAGATATTCATTGTTTATAACTAAATAAGAAATTAAAATAATCATTATATATAGGCAAAGAGTTAAATTTCTTTTTTTATTGATTAAAAATTTATGGAATAAAAAGACAATTTTGCTAAAAAATATCGTGAGAGCAAAAGGCCATGCAGATAACAAAATTATTGAAGAAAAAATATAAATTATAGGAAGAGTCTTATTACAAGGAGGTTCCTTACTTAATATTTTTAAAAAATAAATAATACTTAATAATGAAAAGAAAACTACAAAACTGTGTGGTCTTATCTCAGAAGATTGCCAGATCAAAAATAGATTAAGAGATAATAAAGAAGTAGAAATAATAGAATACTTAAGATTTAAAAAAATTTTTGCCAAATAGAAGGAAAGAAATAAGCTACCAGAGCCAAAAATTAAAGAAAATAGCCGTGAATTTTCTACAGTGTATCCAGATACGCTTAAAAATCCCTTAAGTAAAAAAGCAAAAATTGGAGGATAATATTCAGGTAGAATATAGTAATCTCCCCTATCTCCATAATATCTTTTCCACGTATCTTCATTGCTAATATTTGGATCAGCTGTGTAGAGTGCATTCCATTCATCAAACCATGCGTCCAAATCAATAAAATAAAGATATCTTAAAGTAAGTCCAAGAGTAAAAACTATAATTAAACAAAGATAATTCTTCACAAATTTTTCAATATTTAGCATCGCTTCTAACTCAATTATTAAATTATAATTATAATTTTACTCCAGCACCTTTGAGAAAAGCTGCATCCTTATCTAAGGGCCACCTAGGTTTTGCTGGATGATCTAAATTGTCGTACTGTTTTTTTTTAAATTTTTCTAAACCAACCATTGCAATCATAGCAGCATTATCTCCACAAAGTTCAATTGGTGGAAAGATACTTTGGTAATTATTTCTTTTACATAAATCAATTAGTAATGATCTAATTGCTTTGTTAGCGGCAACACCACCGGCAATAACAAAATTTTTTTCTTTAAGTTTTTTTTTCTTTTCAAATTCTTCAAAGGCAATTTTTGTTTTTTTGTTTAAAATTTCTAAGATTGTTTTTTGAAAGGATGCTGCAAGATCAAATTTTTCTTGTTTAGTTTTTATAGATTTACTTATTTTTAATATAGCAGTTTTCAAACCTGCAAAAGATAGATTACACCCACCCTTGTTAAAAATTGGTCTTGGTAGTTTATATTTTTTTGAATTACCTTTACTTGCTAAAATTTCAATTTGTGGGCCACCAGGAAATTCCACTCCTAAAAGTTTTGCAGTTTTATCAAATGCTTCTCCTAGAGCGTCATCAATAGTCGTGCCCAATCTTTTATATTGTCCAAGACCTTCAACACTTAAATATTGTGAATGCCCTCCAGATATTAAAAGAAGAAGATAAGGATACTTAATCTTATAATTTAATTTTGGACTTAAAGCATGTCCTTCTAAATGATTTACTGCTATAAATGGTTTATTAATTGCGGTCGAAAGTGCTTTACCAAAACTTAATCCAACAGATAAACAAACAATTAATCCTGGACCAGCAGTTGATGCAACAGCATCTATCTCCTCAATTTTCCTACCACCCTCATCGATTGCTTTTTTTACAATCCAATCGATCTTTTCCATGTGTGATCTTGCTGCTAATTCCGGAACAACACCACCAAATTCTCTATGAATTTCCTCTTGGCTTGAGATAATATTTGATAAGATAATTGGAAAACCCTCATTATTTTCAGTAATTAAAGATGCGGCGGTTTCATCACAACTAGATTCTATTCCAAGAATTAAAGGTTTTTTGCTCATTCAAATAGGTTTTAATAATTGTACAAACTCAATACAAGTAAGAAATAAACTTATTTATGAAAAAACAAATAACAATCGGATCTCGTGGCAGTAAGTTAGCATTAATTTATGCAAAAAATGCAAAAGACAAGATTATTCAAAATACTGAATTAGCTGATGAGGATATTATTATAAAATCAATTACAACAAAAGGTGATCAAATTCAAAACACAAAGCTTTCTGAAATTGGTGGGAAAGGTTTATTTTCAAGCAATATCGAAAAGGAACTTATAAATAATAATATTGATATAGCTGTTCATGCACTAAAAGATATGCCAACAAATGAAACAAAAGGACTTAGGACAGATACATTTTTGGAAAGAAACGATCCAAGGGAAATTTTAGTAACTAAAAATAAAAAAAAGTTAAATCAATTAAATCCACATTCCATACTTGGAACTTCCTCATATAGAAGAGAATTTCAAATTAGAAAAATTAGACCAGATATTAATTGCAAGCTTATAAGAGGAAATGTTGACACAAGAATAAAGAAATTAAAAAAAGGGGATTATGACGCAATAATTTTATCTTATGCAGGTCTTAAAAGTTTAAAACTTGAAAATGAAATTTCTGAAATTTTTTCTGCAAATGAGATAATCCCAAGTGTTGGCCAAGGTATTATTGCGTTACAGTGCCGTGAAGATGATAATGAGACTTTTTCTATTTTAGAAAAAATTAATCATGAAGAAACCTATAAGAGGGCACATTCTGAAAGAAATATTTTAAAAGTCTTAGAGGGAGATTGTGAGACCGCTATTGGTGCACATTCTGTGATTAATGGAAACGAAATTATTTTAGAGGCTGAACTTTTTTCTATAGACGGAGCCAAAAGATATTATGAAAAGAAAATTGGGGATCTAAAAGAGTTTTCTCAAATAGGGAATGAAATTGGCGAAACTTTAAAAGTTAAATCAAATGGCTCATATAAAAGATAAATATGCATATTTTATTAACTAGACAGCTTGATGATTGTTATGAAATGATTTTGAAGCTTAAAGCACTTGGTCATAAAGTTTCTCATTTTCCAACATTAAATATTGAGAAAATTAATTATGAAAAAATAAATTATTCAGAATACTCTGGAATTATTTTTACGAGCGCTAACGCAATAAAATTTTTAAATCATACTGGAATTTCTAAAAATATAAGTTGTTTTTGTGTAGGTAAAATGACTGAAAAAAAAGCCAGAAGTATAGGTTTTCAAAATACAATCTCTGCAGAGGGAAATGTCTCAAATTTAAAAGAGTTAATTTTGCAAAATCAAGATTTAATAAATAGAAAATTACTTTATGTAAGTGGCGAGACTATATCAGTTGATTTAGATCAACTTTTATTAAAAGAGGGATTAAATGTTAAAAGAATTGTGAATTATCGAACTTCCCATAATCAGAAATTTGATGAAAAGTTTATAAAAGAGTTAAAACTTAATATACCTGATATTGTTTATATTTATTCACAAAATAGCGCATTAAGCTTTTTAAATTTTGTAAAATTGATACAATCTGAAAATCTTTGGATGAATACAAATTTAATGTGTATGGGAGAAAAAACATCACAAATATTAAATGAAATTAAATGGAAAAAGATTTTCCTTTTTAATCCTGGTGAAGAGGAATTTTTGTTATATAAAATTTGATTATGGAAATTGTAAATAATTTTTCTAAAATATTTTTATCAGTATGGAATAAAGGGATTCTTGGTGTTGATATTTTTCAAATATTAATTGGACTATTAATTTTTCTCATATTTCTCATTTTCAGAGGCCTTATAAGTAAGCTTATTATTAAAAAACTAGAAATTATTTCTAAGCGAACCACTAATAAACTAGATGACACATTTGTTTCATCTTTAAGAGGACCTGCAAGATTTTTACCAATAGTATTAGGTTTTTTTATAGCAAGTTATTATATGACTTTCTCAAACGAGAGCAGGGAAGTTGTAGACACTATTAACAGAACTTTGATTACAATTTTAATCTTTTGGGTAATCCATCAGATAATCGAGCCAGTTTCATATATTTTAAGTGGTCTAGATAAGTTATTAACAAGAGAACTTATTGGATGGATTATAAAATCATTAAAAATACTGATATTTATTTTAGGTCTCGCAGCAGTTTTAGAACTTTGGGGTATTAAAATAGGTCCAATAATTGCGGGATTAGGTTTATTTGGTGTTGCGGTTGCATTAGGTGCACAGGATTTATTTAAAAATTTGATTTCAGGAATTTTAGTTTTAGTTGAAAAACGATTTAAAATTGGTGATTGGATTTCAGTTGATGGAATTATTGAAGGCATAGTCGAGAAAATTGGATTTCGATCAACGACTATAAGAAAATTTGATAAATCTTTAGCAATAATACCTAATTTTCAATTTGCTGAAAATGCAGTCGTTAATGTAAGTGAAACATCAAATTGGCTTATAAGTTGGATTATTACTCTTCAATATGACACTACAGTTGATCAATTAAAAACTATAAGAGACCAAATCGAGAATCACATTAAAAAAAGTGAGGACTTTAATGTTAATATTGGCGTAGCAGTTAGGGTAGATAAATTTTCTGATAGCTCTATCGATATGTATGTTCGTTGTTTTACTAAAACGAATAGTTGGAATGATTGGCTTTCAGTCAAAGAAAGATTGGCAATAGAAATTAAGCAAATTGTTGAAAAAAATAAAGCCTCTTTTGCCTTTCCAAGTTCCTCAATTTATATCGAAAAAAAATGATAGCCATTTTTTATTTGGTTTTACAAATACTTAAACTTTATTCTTATGTCGTTATTGCCAATGTAATTGTTAGTTGGTTAATAGCTTTTAATATTTTAAATACTCAAAATAGATTAGTTTATTCTATCCTAGAATTTAGCTATCGTCTTACTGATCCTATATTAAATAAAATCAGACGCTTTTTACCTAATTTAGGTTCATTAGATATTTCACCTATAATTTTACTTTTATTGATTTGGTTTGTAGAAATGTGTATGAAGCTCTACATTGCACCAATGATATTTTAAATTATATGATTTTAATTGATGGAAAAAAAGCTGCTGCAGAACTTAGAGAAGAACTTAAAAAGGAAGTTTCTGATTTGAAAGCAAAGTATGATAAGGTGCCAGGTTTAACTGTTATTTTAATTGGTGATCTAACTCCGAGTCAAATTTATGTTCGAAATAAAGAAAAATCGGCCAATGAAGTTGGATTAAAGTCCGATGTAATCAAATATCCAGATACAATAGAAGAAAAGGTGATACTAAAAAAAATTGATGAATTAAATAAAGATGAAAATGTTTCTGGAATTTTAGTTCAATTACCTCTCCCAAAGCAAATCAATAAACAAAAAATTATTGAGGCCATTCACCCTTCAAAAGATGTTGATGGTTTTCATCCGATGAATGTTGGTAACCTTTCATCAGGCTATGAAAGCTCAATACCATGTACACCTTTAGGATGTTACTTATTAATAAAAAGAATTGAACCAAACTTGAGCGGTAAAAAAGCAGTTATAGTTGGAAGGTCCAACCTAAATGGTAAACCAATGACTCAACTTCTCTTAAAGGAAAACTGCACAGTAACTATTACACACTCAAAAACAAAAGATTTAAAAGCAGAATGTTTAGAGGCAGATATTATTGTTGCTGCAGTCGGAATTCCAGAGCTGGTTAAAGGTGATTGGATAAAAAAAGATGCGATAGTTATTGATGTTGGTATAAATAAAACTGATAAAGGAATTGTGGGTGATGTAGCGTTCGACGAAGTTTCAAAAAATGCTAAAGCTTTAACACCAGTACCTGGTGGTGTGGGACCCATGACTATTGCATGTTTGCTCAAAAATACAATTGACTGTTTCAAAAGATCGCAAATTTAATAATTAGACCATTAAATTTTATTTGATATGATTGTTTATGAAAAAACCTAAATATCCATATAGAATTGCAATTCTCATGCTGATACTTACTGTGCCTCCAATTGGTGCAACTCAATTAGGTTGGTACTTATATGACCAGCAAACTGGATTTGATTATGGTATGATAGTTGGAACATTTTCAGTAATATATGCTGCTTGGTTGATGTATGAAAAAAAATGGAGAGAAGAAGATGAGGATTGATATATGGAAAAGATAATTTTTTTTGGTTTAGTAATTCCGATTTTTCTTTTTGTGCTTTATTTGGGTGGCAGGGCTATAATGACAGGTTTTAGCGCGAAGAGCTCTAATGCGTCAGAATCAGAGATAGACACTAATAATTCAGAAAATATTACAAATAATCCCGAAAGACTAACTGAGGAATTAGATAAATTAAATGAGCTTTTAAAAAGTGGCGCTTTAACTCAAGAGGAATTTGAAAAAGCTAAAAAAAAAATTCTAGATAATTAATCATTATCAATTAAATCTTTTAAGGGACTGATTTCACCTATTTTAAAAATCACAGCATCTTTCTTTTTAAAACCGTATCTTTCTGCATTTTTTTTAAACCGAATAGGTGGTTCCATTATTGGTTCTAATGATAAAACAAAGGTACCCCAGTGAGTTCCAACCACCTTTTTACTTCTTAAATCTCTTCCTAAACTCAAGGCTTCTTCAGGATTAGTGTGATAAGCAGATTTATCTTTATAAGGTGATATTGGATAAAAGTTATAAGCACCAATATTAATAAATAAGATATCGATTGGACCATATTTATTTCCTAAATCTTTATAAATATCTCCAACTCCAGTATCGCAAGCGAATAAAATTTTTTTACCATCATATTCAATTAAAAAATTACCCCATAAAGTTTTGTTAGTATCCGTTAAACTTCTTTTAGACCAATGAACTGCTGGGAGAAATGTAATTTTTAATTTGTCATTAACTTTTATTTCATCATACCAATCCATTTCATTCACATCTTCATAACCATTTCTTGTAAAATATTTACCAAGTTTTAGAGGCAACATTACTTTTGCATCCTTGTAAGGAAACCTACGAATTGTCATCATATCCTGGTGGTCATAATGGTTGTGAGTAAGTAAAAATAAATCAATTTTAGGAATTTCATTTAATTCTAAAGCTGGTTTCACAAATCTCTTTGGACCAAATATTAAAGGTCCCGCATTTTTAGAGAAAACAGGATCTGTTATAATTGTAGTATTTCCTAGTTTAATAATAAATGTAGCATGTCCAATCCATGCGATATAATCATTATTTTTCAAATTTGATAAATCTGAGAGTATTTTTTCTTTTTTAACAACATGTTCTTCTGGAACCGACATATCAAGTTTTTTTTTTTCTTTATTAAAAACTTTAAATGACCATTTAAAATTTATATTTCTTTTAGGAGATCCCTCTGGATTTCTAAATGTCCCGTCTGGCAGATGATGAAAAAGTGTTCTTTTCATTTCGATAAATATTATTTATAGATTTTCTAAAATAATTTCTTCTAAAGTATTACTAATAATTATTGTACCTTTCTCATTTGGGTGTATGCCATCACTTAAATTAAATTCAGGCCTCATTGCTACACCATCAAGTAAAAAGGGAATAAATTTTAATTCGAATTTCGTTGCCAAATCTGGAAAAATTTTGTCAAATTTTTTTTTATATTTATAACCATGTGAAGTAGGAGCAATTATTCCAGCTAAAATAACTTCAATATTTTTATCATGAGCAATTTTGATTATTTTTTCTAAATTATTTTTAGTTTCGCTTGGTTTGATGCCTCTCAGCATGTCGTTAGCGCCGAGACATAAAACTATCAAGTCTATACCTGTTTCTGATAAAGTCCAATTCGCTCTACTAAATCCACCCGATGAAGTACTGCCAGATACACTACCATTAACAACCTCAATATTATAACCCTTAGATTCCAAACTTTCTTGTAAAACAACTGACAAATGATGTTCATTTGATAAGCCATAACCAGCCATTAAGCTGTCACCGAATAATACAATTTTTTCAATTGCATATGCATTTATGGTTAGTAGACATATAGCAATTATTTTAATAATAAAAATTTTATTCATGAATATTCTTCTTAAATTAAAAAAGGTAAATCTTAAATACCAAACTGGAAAAGATAATGTAAATGTTTTAAAAAATATAAATTTGACTATAAAAAAAAAGGAAACTATTTCAATTGTAGGCGAAAGTGGCTCAGGAAAAACCAGTTTGATCATGTTAATAGGTGGATTGGAGCGTGCAACTTCAGGCAAAATATTCTTTCAAAATCAAGAAATTACAAATCTTAGTGAAGATCAGGTATCAAAAATTAGAAGGAAGAATATTGGTATAATTTTTCAATCTTTTTACTTAATTCCAAATTATACAGCTGTTGAAAATGTTGCATTAACACTTGAGTTAAACAAATTAAAAAATCCTGAAAAGGAGGCAAAACTACTCTTAGAAAGATTTGGTTTAAAAAATCGATTTAATAACTTACCAAGTCAATTATCAGGAGGTGAACAACAACGTGTTGCCATTGCAAGAGCAATTGCTATGAAGCCTGAATTAATATTAGCCGATGAACCCACTGGAAATCTAGATACAGAAAATTCTATCATGATTTCAAAAATTTTATTTCAATATGTTAAAGAGGAGGGTTCATCTTTAATTATGGTAACTCATGATCCAAAACTTGCCAATAAAGCAAAAAGAAAAGTTAGAATCAAAGATGGAAAAATTAAATAATTCTTATCAGTTTATATTAGTTATAAAATACGCCTTAAAAGACTTAAGCAGAAATTATAAAAAAATATCTAGTATTATCATTACATTATTTATTAGTCTTTTCATATTAAGCGCAATTTTTACTATTGAGGATAGTCTTAAAAAAGAATTAAAAAATAATGCCAAGGCATTGTTGGGCGGAGATTTAGAAATTGATTATAATAGAAATCCTGGAAATCTAGACCTAATAAATCGAGTTGAGGAATTTACAACAGTTTCACACATGCTCGAGTTTAGCACAATGTTATCAACAACAAATCGAGAAAAAAATGTATCTTTGTTTACTAGAATAAAAACGGTTGACGAAAAATACCCTTTGTATGGAGAAATAGTTTACGAACCTATGGGTTCTTACGAGCGTATGCAAAAGGAACCTTTCACGATTTTAATAAATGAAAGTTTATCAAAAACACTTAATGTCAAAATAAATGATATAGTAAAAATTCAAGATCAAAGATTTACTGTTATTGGAAAAATAAAGTCTGTGCCTGATGTCAGTGGGTTTGTAACCTTTGGTGACTGGGTACTAACAGGAAAACAAACATTGGAAATATTAAAACTCAATGGAATTGGAAGTTTTTTAAATTATGAGTACAAAGTAAAGTTTGAAAATAGTAACGACTCAGAAATATTAATAAAAAAAATTGAAAATATTTTTAAGGAGGATCAAAAAGTAAAACTTCGATATCCAGAAAATGCGGCGAGTGGATTAAAACGAGTTATAAATAATTTTTCTCAGTTTTTGTCACTCGTATCGATTAGCGCAATGTTGATAGCGGGCATTGGAATAGCCAATACTTTGTTATCTTTTATTAGTCAAAATAATATGTCTATAGCAGTGAGAAAATCTCTTGGGTTTTTTTCGGGCAACATTAAAAAACTTTATTATCTGCAGTTATTTTTCTTACTTTTTATTATCA
>CABXYJ010000014.1 GCA_902516345.1 uncultured Pelagibacteraceae bacterium | reverse complement strand
TTAAATCCTTCTTTTGTATTTTCTGGAAAATATTCTAGTAAAATCTCATAATTTTTACTCATTTCAATCATTAAAGTTTTAGCTTTCTCAAAATCACCTTTAGAAGCTAACGCTTGAACTTTTTTTGCTGTACTATAATTCTTGCTAAAGAGTGCTTTTCTTCCTTTAATTATTTCCTCAACGGACATGTCTGAGTTAACAGGCAAAGCAAAGGTAATCAGTGTCAAAATAAACAAAGTATATTTGAAAATATATATGGTATATTTTTTAATCATATGAGATTAACTAATAATCTAACAGAGTATGGACTAATTTCAAAAATATTTCATTGGTTAAGTGCCGCAGTTTTGGTAATACAAATTCCATTAGGTTTTTATTTAGTCGGTCTAGAATTTGATGAGAAAAGATTATCTATTGAGAACATACATATAATTTTAGGTTTAAGTATATTTTATATAACTATTGGAAGATTAACATACAAACTTTTTAATCCTACGCCACGATTAAATAATAGTCTTTTTATAGGTCAAAGAATGATAGCGAAAATGAATCATATTTTTTTATACTTATCAATTTTGATTATTACAACCTCCGGTGCTCTAAAGAAACTTTTTAGTGGAGAGATACTGAATATATTTTTTTTTACATTAGAAATAAAAGACAATTTTGAATTAGCTGAATTATTTTATGATATTCATATTGTTGGAAACTATACACTGATAGCTCTTGTTTTATTGCATATCTTTGCAGTTATTATTCATAAAATTATATTTAAAGAAAATTTATTAAAAAGAATTTTATAAGATAAGACAAATTAACTTATCATCAAAATTTATTATATTTTTGTAATTCACTTTAATTTCTTTAATACCCTCTAAAAGTTCATTTTTGCTAAAAGGTAACAAGCTTGAAATAAATCTTTTCTTTAACATTCTGATATAATTATTTTTTCTTATTTTTACTTTATAAATAAACCTTTTTTTAATCATATATGGATAAAATTTATTAATAATTTTAAGTATTTTTTTATCTCTTTTGAGAGATTGATCTAGTTTTAATTTCATTTTTTTGAAAGTTGGTATCTCATTTTTTTTTGTATCTAAAGTGAATATTAATATTTTACCATTTGGTCTCAAAATTTTCTTAATTGATCTAAGCAAAATATTTATCTCATTAATACTTAATAAATGAATTGTTTGTTTGATCAAAATTAAGTCAAACCTATCGTTATTTTTTATGAAAAAATCTTTAACACAAATTTTTTTGAAATTAATTCTTTTATCCTTATCTTTATGATTTACTATATCAATTCCTAATGGTTTAAAATCAAATTTTAATTTTGAATTTAAATCACCTATGATTTTACCCCTGCCACATCCAATATCTAAAACTTTTGACTCTGAATTTAATTTAGTATTTTTAACTAGAAATTTATTAAATTGATTGATGTAGCTTTGCGAAGATAGCCAAGTCTTATTATCCCAATTTTTAATGACAGTTGATACCATATTTTTTTAATCTCCAATAGTTGTACGGCCATGGAGTTAAAAAACCTACGGTTAACATTAATGGTATTACCCACCAAGTTAATATAGCGCCACCAGTTAAAAAATAATCTGTAAGGTTCATGGCCAATTCCATACTTATCATTGAAATAAAACTCATTCCTAAGGCTGTTTTGAAGGCCTCGTTTAAAGTAAGATTTTGCTTTATTAAAACTATAGTTTCCAGAATAATACTTGTAATTAAGCCATTAATTATTGCTAAAATCATTATAAATAATACTGGAAAAGGAATTTTTGTTAATTGAAAAAAAAGAATAGTTCCAAAATCTCCTATTGAACAACCGAGTAAACACCATGCGGTATTTTTCGCACTTATTTTCCAAGTACTAGAACAGAACCAATCAAATTTTGTGAATTCCATAACTTAATAATGATATAAATATACTATCTTTTAAAATTCTCTTGAACAAAATATTTGTTTGAAAATAATTTAAATTTTTAAATTGAGGATTTGATGGCTTCGTAAATTAAATCTTTAGTTGTTTCACCAACACTTCTATAAATCTCTTCATTATCTCTAAAAATTAAAAGTGTAGTTTGATATTGTACATTTAATAGACTAGCTATTTCTTTATTGGTAACTTCAAAAGAAAAATATTCAATATTATCAAATTTAATATCAGCTAATTCACCGTCATTTTTAGCTTTATTTAGAATTTTCATTTGACCAGCACAAGATGAGCAATATTTTATCCAAGAGCTTACAACTACAATCTTACCTTCTGATTGGGCTTTATCAAACAACTCTTTATTAAAAGTTGTTTTTTTCTCCATAGCATTAACACTAAAAGCAAGTACACAAAAAATAGTTATAAGAATTTTCTTCATATAATCTTATACAACAAAAATAAGAAACCAATAAGAGGCTAATCCAGAAAAAATTGTCGCAAGAATATTTTTAGTCATTATTCCAATTATCATAGCAATCACTGCTGCTAAAATCTTTGGATTATCTTCAATCTGTATCAATCCAGTGTCATCAAGAAAAATAGCGGGAAATATGATTGCAGGAAAAATCGCTGTAGGCACATAAGATAAGACTTGCCTAGCTCTATCGTTAAACATCTCCTTCTTAAGTAATGCAATCATTGAGAACCTCGTAAGAAAGGTTATAATTCCACAACTAACAATCAAAGCCCAATCACTCATATTTTTTTATTTTATTTGTTAAAATCCAAGCCACACACAATCCTGTAAGTCCTGCAACTATAACATAAGATTTATAAGGTATAAGATTATAACCTAAAGTAGCGACAAGACCTGAGATTATAATAACAATTACGTTAATAACTTTTCTAAAATCATTAACTAACAAAGCTAAAAAAGTTAATGGTACTGCAAAATTTAATCCAAGTTTTTCAGGTATGGCCTCACCTAAAATTATACCTAGAAATGTGGATGATTGCCAAATCACCCAACAAGTAACACCACCACCAATTAAATGAAAATATTTATTTCTGTCTTGATTTTTCTTAAAGTACTCATTTGAAAGAGCAAATGCTTGATCAATCAAAAAATAGGAAATTATTATTTTCCAAATTAATCTTAAATCAGAAACATGCTCAGAAATTACCGCACCATAAAGAAGATGCCTTGAATTGACGGCTCCAACTGAACTAACTATTATTAAAGAGGATGCTCCTCCAGAAAACAATTGTAAAAGAACTATTTGGGAAGCGCCACCAAAAATTATAAGGGACATACCCATTGTAGCTAAAGGACTAAAACCAACATCTATAGCTAAAATTCCAAATATCAGTCCAAACGGAACAACCGGAATCATAAATGGACTTACGTCAATAATCCCTTTGATAAAGACTTGTAAATTTGATTTCATTTTATGAGAGGCTTTTTATTAGAAGCAAACTATATGATCAATATGAATTGGTCTCTTAATTCCAAATTTTTCATCAAGTTCATGTTGGTGAATATGGTGAGAGTGTACAAAAACAGGAATTAATGTGTTATTGGGTGTCTTGAGAGTATAAATAAAATTAGTTCCTCGAAATTTTCTATCTACTACTTCGAATTTAAGATTACTTTTATCATCATGATGTAAATCCTCTGGTTGTACTAAAAGCTTCACTTTTGATCCTATTGGGAAAGGTTTTATAAAATTTCCTGTAATTGTTCCAAGATCTTTATTTTCCAAGCTTTTAGGACTCGTCACTTCAGCAGGAATAAGAGTACCTCTATTTAAAAAATTAACTACTTCAATAGAGTTTGGTAAATGGTAAACATTATAAGGATCATCAAATTGTTTAAGCTCTTGATTTAAAATTATTCCACATTTGGAACCTAAATAAAAAGCCTCATAAGAGTCATGAGTAACAATTATTGTAGTGATCTTAGAATTTTTTAATATCTTTTTTAACTTTTCTTGAATTTCTTCCTTAAAGCTTTGATCTACATTTGACAATGGTTCATCTAATAATAGTAAATCTGGCTGAGTTACAAGAGATCTAGCTAAGGAAGCTCTTTGTGCTTCACCTGCGCTTATTTCATGAGGAAATTTATTTAAAATATGGGAAATATCTAATAAATCTATGAGTTCTGCAAAGCTTACTTTGTGATCTTTTTTATTTTTATTTCTTTCAGCTCCTAAAAATATGTTTTCTTTTACTGTATAATGCGGAAACAAACTGTTTTCTTGAAATGCGAGAGAAATATTTCTGTTTTCAGGTTCAATATTTATTTTTTCTGAAGATAAAGTTTTACCCTTTAATTCTATCATGCCTTTATCCAATTTTTCTAATCCCGCAATAGTTCTCAATATTGTAGTTTTTCCAATACCAGATGGGCCCAAAAGACATATCACATCGCCCTCATTCTCAATTGAAAATGATACATTTTTCACTTTAGTTTTACCTCCAACACTAAAGTCAACATCTTTAACTTCAAAAAAATTATTCATTCTTTTCTCTCAAAATATATTTTGATGTGATTATAATGAATAAACTTGCAATTAAAATTAAAAATAAAGAAGGTACTGCTGCAGCCTCTAACAAATCTTCAGAAGCTGATATATAAGCAGTGGTTGCAAAAGTCTCAAAATTAAAAGGTCTTAAGATTAAGGTAATTGGCAATTCTCTTATAATCTCTAAAGAAATCAGAATTATAATGAACATTAGCGAGTTTCTTAAAAAAGGAATATGAATATTCGTGAATGTTTTTCTTTTTGAATAACCAAGTAAGTAAGCGCTCTCATCTACTGAAATATTTATCTTTTCATACCCTGATTTAATTCCATTGAAGGCCAAAGAGTAAAATCGAATGAAATAAACTAAAACTAAACCAAAAATCGAACCGATAAATATCTTTTTTATTGAAGTAAAGCCTAATGTTTTAATGATACTATCATCGAACCATGCAATAAAAGTTATAAAAGCAATGGCTAGGATTACTCCTGGTATCGCATAACCTGAGATAGATAAAGTTGATAAAAAGTTTAAGATTTTATTTTTAGAAACTCTATTGCCATAATTTGATATCAATGAAAATAGTAATAATACAAAACTAGATATTGTTACTAAGTAAACAGTATTTAAAAAAAGATTAACTATATTTAAATCAAATAAATTTTCTGGAAATTTTATTGTCCAATATAACATTTGACTTAGTGGAAATAAAAAACTTATAAAAAAAATAATAAAACAAAACATAAACGCTAAAAAAGCTTGAACACCAAAAAGTTTAATTTTTTCTTTTTGCTTGAAGCCTCCTTTAGAATTTAAATGATATTTAGCCTTTCTTCTGGATAAGTTCTCCAAAATAAATAAAGAAAATATAAATAATAATAGAAGGAAAGAAATTCGATTAGCAAAAGCCAAATCATCAAAATAAATCCAAGAGTTATAAATACCTGTAGTTAATGTATTTATTGAAAAAAAATCAACTGCCCCAAATTCTGCTAAAGTTTCCATTGCTACCAAAGATAACCCAGCAACTATTGCTGGTCGTGCAGCAGGTAAAATTATCTTATAAAAAGATTTAAACTTAGAAAACCCAAGATTTTTTCCAAGATCAATTAAATTTTGCGGCTGATATAAAAATGATGCTCTAGCTAAAATGTAGACATAGGCGAAAAGTGAAAAAGAAATAGACAATATAGCTCCTAACATACCATCGAATTTTGGAATATCTTTATTGTAATTTGCATCACCAAATAGATTTTTTAAAATTGTAAAAGCAGTTCCATAATTTTCAAAAAAAGCGGTTAAAGAATATGCGTATATGTAGGGTGGAACTGCAAAAGATAATATTAATGCCCATTTAAAGAAATTACTTCCAGGAAACTTAAAAAAAGACACTAAGTAAGCTGTACCTGTACCAAATATAAAAGTCAGTACTAATACTGAAAACAATAAAGTAACGGAGTTTAAAATATACTCCATCAAAAAGGTGTTCTTTAAAATTTCATAATAGTTAGATGTATTTTCAAAAAAACTAGTAAATACAGTAATGATGGGAATTAATACTATAAAAGAAATAAGGAGAGAAGATAGGTACCAACTATTAAATTTCATATTATAATCCGCCTTATAAACATGAAAAAGTAAAGTGCCCAGTTTTACGTTTGTAAATACTAGGCACTATTTAAGAAAATCAAAAATTAAATACTTTTAGGATATGCGGAACCTCCTGAGACTTAATTTCTGTATTTTTTCTTTGATTTAATCTTTTATTAATTTTTTCACACTCCAATTTACATGGGGAACATGCACTGGAAGACTTATTTAAATTAATATCAGAATTAAATTTTTTTTCTTTTAGCATCTGTTATTTCCAACCTGCAGCTGTCATAACTTCTACTGCGGCAGCTTGATTTTTTCCATAAGAAGCAAGCTTAGTTTTCATATCTTGTTTGAAATCTAATCCTAAGTTATTTACTACTAATGGGCTTGGTGAAACACCATCGATCATTGGAAACTCAAAAGTATTATTTGTAAAATGCTCTTGAGAACTCGGAGTTAATAAAAACTCTACAAGTTTAATGGCGTTAGATTTGTTGGGCGCACCTTTTACTAAAGCTGCACAGCTAACATTCATATGAGTTCCTCTATCATTTTGATTAGGAAAGAATGCTTTTACTTTTTTTGCAGCCTCTTGTTGTTCTGCACCTTTTTTTCCAGATAACATGAGTGCTAAATAATAAGTATTAGCCACTGCAATATCAGCTTCACCAGCTGCTACCGCCATTATTTGAGCTCTGTCATTACCTGTTGGTGTTCTCGCCATATTAGCAACAACTCCCTCAGCCCATGCTGCAGTTGCTTTTTTTCCATTATTTTTAATCAACGACGCTACAAGAGATTTATTGTAGATATTACTAGATTTTCTAATTACTAATCTACCTTTCCATTTAGGATCAGCTAAACCTTCATAAGTCATTCCAGATAATTCAGCACCAGTTACTCTTTCAGGTGAATAATAAATTATCCTTGCTCTCTTTGCGATTCCTACCCATTTGCTTGTTCTAAAACTTGCAGGAACAGCTGCTTTGATAGCTGCAGATGTTAAACCCGCTTGAAGAGTACCTTTTGCATCCATTGCTCCACATCTTCCAGCATCTGCTGTGATATAAAGATCAGCTGAAGAGTCTGCGCCTTCACTAATGATTCTTTTTTCTAAAGCACCCGATTTTCCATTTATTAAATTTACTTTAATTCCAGTTTTATTCGTAAACTTAGAGTAAAGCTCAGCATCAGCTTTGTAATGTCTTGCATTAAATATATTTACTTCATTTGCGATTGCAAAAGTTGAAGCAAACAACAAAGCAATCAATGCTGAAATAGTTATTTTTTTCATTTTTTTTCCTTTTCTCCGCATAATTATTCCGCATAATTAATGATAATAATAACTATTATCAATGAGATTGATAATCAATTGCAACAGTGTCGCATTAAATAAATCAATTATTTTAAGAGAAATTAAGCTTTCCAGTCGCCAATTTTGCTAAATAAAAAGTTTCTAAATGCTTGAACCCTAGCTGTACTTTTTAAAGATTGCGGATAAACAAAATGAGCTTCGGTAATTGGACCTTCAGATTTTGGTAGAACTCTAATAACATTGTTGGAATTGCTTACTAAATAATCTGGTAAAGCGGCAAGGCCAACCCCAGACTCTACAGCTAAAAGTAAACCCATTACACTATTAACCTTCATTATTGATTTCCTTTTTTTTCCATCATGCATTCCAAGTTTTAGTGCCCAATCGGGATTATAAACTGGTGATGGTGCTCCTTTTCCAAAAGATATGAATTTATGTTTATTTAAATCATTTATATTTTTTGGCATTCCATTTCTTTCAAGGTATTTGTTTGATCCATAAATGTGATACTTAATATCTACAAGTTTTTTTTGAATGTAGTTAAGTTGTTTTGGTCTTCTCATGAAGATACCTATGTCTGCCTGCCTTGTGCTTAAATCTAATTCTTTATCATCAAAAACTAACTCAATATCTATTTCTGGATTTAACGTCATAAATTCTTGGATTCTAGGTGTTAACCAATGTGTCCCGAAACTTCTTACTGTTGTGATCGTCAATTTACCTGTAGGTTTATTTTTTTGATCTCCAAGTGAGGTTTCTACTTCTTTTAATTTTGTTATAACTTCATGTGCAGTTTTAAATACATATTCTCCATTCTCAGTTAAAGTAAGACCTCTAGCGTGTCTTTCGAAAAGTTGAACTTTAAGATCTTGTTCTAATGATTGTATTTGTCTACTAATAGCTGATTGACTCAAATTTAAATTAATTGTTGCATTAGTAAAGCTTCCAGCTTCGGCAACGGCATGAAAAATCTTTAATTTATCCCAGTCCATTATTTATTTAAATCAACTAAAACTCTTCCTGAAATTTCACCTTTTAAAATTTTAGGGTAGGTTTCAAGTAATTCTTCTAAGCTTACTGTTTGAATAGATTTTTCTAATAAATCAAAATCAATTAAATTTGCAGCTTCTCCCCAAATAAATTCTCTTCTTTTAATACTACAATTGGCTGAGTCCATACCCCAAAGTTTTATACCTCGTAACATAAAAGGTATTACATTAGTATTTAATTCATTGGTGCTTGCGTTCCCGCAAACTGCAATAATTCCATTTGAATTAGTTTGAACTATTGCGTTAGCTAAAATTTTACCACCAACGGTATCCACAACACCATCCCATAGACCTTTATCTATAAGTCTTGGTTCTTTGTCAAATTCCGCTCTATTTACAACACTTTTAGCTCCCAATGATTTTAAGTAATCAGCTTTAGAGTCTTTTCCAGTCACTGCAGTTACATTATATCCCATTTTATTTAATGCTATTACTGCAACACTTCCAACACCACCTGAAGCTCCTGTGACTAAAACATTATTTACTTTTTCACCTAGTAAAATTTCTTCTCTTGCTTTAATTGCAAAAGCACTCATTAATGATGTAAAACCAGCAGTTCCAAGTATCATTGCTTGTTTACTGGTCAAATTTTTTGGTTTTTTAACTAAAAAATCACTATTAACTTTTGCAACTTGTGAGTATCCACCGTAGAAAATTTCCCCCACTCTAAAACCAGTTAAAATTACTTCATCACCCTCTTTAAAATTTGAATTTTGGCTTTCTAAAACTGTTCCTGAAAAATCTATACCTGGAATATGAGGGAACTCTTTTACTAGTCTCCCACCGTTTTTTAAGATCATGCCGTCTTTAAAATTAAGATCTGAATAATCTACCTTAATAGTAACATCACCATGCTTTAAAAAACTTTTATCAATAGATTTTATTTCACGTGTAAACTCTTCGCCTTTTTGATTTAAAATTAATGCTTTAAATTGATCAGACACTTTAATCTTTTGTTATACTAATAAATCTCAAATATCTATTTTGATAACTTAAATCTTCCTTAAATTGACCTAAATAATAGTTTGTCACTGTGGTTGCTTGTTCTTTCTTTATACCTCTCATTGTCATACACTGATGAGTTGAGTCTATCGTTACCGCAACCCCTTTTGCATCTAAAGATTTCATTAGGGTATTCGCAATTTGCATAGTCAATCTTTCTTGTGTTTGCAATCGTTTTGAAAATACTTCTACAACTCTTGCTAATTTACTTAAACCAACAACTCTATCTTTTGGGATGTAAGCTACATGAGCTTTTCCAATTATCGGAGCCATATGATGTTCACAATGACTTTGCACTGAAATATTTTTTTGGATAACCATATCATCATAACCATCAACGTCGCCAAAAGTTTTATCTAAAATTTGAGTAGGATCCTCTTTATAGCCCTTAAAATATTCTTTAAATGCTTTTACAACTCTTTTGGGTGTTTCTAATAATCCCTCTCTGTTAGGATCTTCACCCATCCAGGATAATATTGTTTTAAATGCTTCCTCAGCCTCTTCATCCGAAATCTTTTTTAAGTTTTCGTTGTTATCTGTATCTTTAACTAATTTCATGGGCAGTTTTATACCTATAAATATGTGTTTTTAAAATATTTAATATATCTGTATATATGCTACATAATCACCACTTATGTTCAAAAAAAAGAGAAAATGTACTTGAAATTGAGGAAGGAAATCTTCTTTCACCAAAATTTGATAATGATGGGCTAATTCCAGTAATCACTATGTGTGTTAATACAAAAGAAATTTTAATGCATGGATATATGAATGTCGAAGCCTTAAAAAAAACGATTGAGACAAAGGAAGCTTATTATTTTAGTAGATCAAGAAAAGCTTTATGGCATAAAGGTAAAACAAGTGGCTTTGTACAAAAAGTTATTGAAATTAGAATTGATGATGATCAAGACTCTATTTGGTTAACTGTAGATATTGGTGAAGGTGCCAGTTGTCATGTAGGCTATCGTTCTTGTTTTTATAGATCTATTCCTTTAGGACCAATAGATAATGGAAGAAAAGTAGAAATGAAATTTACTGAAAAAGAAAAAAAATTCGATCCTAAGAAAATTTACAAAGATCAGCCTAATCCGACAAAAATTTAAATAATGAAACTTGAATATCAATTCATTAAACATTTTGGTCCATCAGTATTTAAAGTTAAAATTCCAGAAAATATTGTCAAAGATCTAAATAATTATGTTGATAAAATAATTTTAGATAACAAAAAACAAAAAGAATTGAACTATGGAGATCGACTAGTTGGAGATGTTGCTCAAGAGTTTAAATTAGAAAAAGAAATAATGGAAAAAAGTGGATGGATCAATTTTTTAGCCCAAAGTGCGTCGACATGGATTGAACTACAAACTGAAAAAAAAATAACAAAATTTGAACTTATTGAGTCTTGGATTGTGAGACAATTTAAAAACGAGTATAATCCTATCCACTGGCATAGTGGCCATTTATCTGGTGCTGGTTTTTTAAAGATTCCTTCAAGTTTTGGAAATTTTCTTCAAAAGAAAAATTCAATGGATTATCCAGGCGGCTCTTTGGAATTAATTCACGGTTCAAAAGCATTTTTATCAAATGCAAAATACAGAATTACTCCAAAAGTTGGAGATTTTTATTTCTTCCCAAATTATTTAATGCATACAGTTTATCCATTCAAGAATTCTGAAGACGAAAGAAGATCAATTTCATTTAATGCAAAAATAAATGATGAGATTTATAACGATTATTCATAAGTAAATTTAATGAAAAAATTTCAAAAGAATGTTTTAGGCGAAAATTTAGAATTGTGTTCAAATGATCCTCTAACTGGTTGGTATAGGGATGGATGTTGTAATACTGATGAAAATGATCATGGTTTACATACTGTATGCGCAAAAGTAACCACTGAGTTTTTAATCTGGTGCAAAGATGCCGGAAATGATTTGATAACTCCTCATCCTGAATTTGGGTTTCCTGGTTTAAAGGATGGTGATGGTTGGTGTGTTTGTGCTACTTGGTATGCTAGAGCAGTAGAGGCTGGCAAAGGTTGTCCAATTTTTTTAAAAAGGACACATGAGAATACATTAAAAGTTCTGCCAATTGAAACGCTTAAAAAATTTGCAATCGATCTATCTTAATTACATATTTCCATATTTTGGTCCCCCACCGCCTTCAGGAGTAACCCAAATTATATTTTGAGAAGGTTCTTTAATATCACAAGTCTTACAATGAATACAATTCTGAGAGTTTATAACAAATTTATTTACATCATTCTCTTTTTGTATTTCGTAAACACCTGCGGGACAATATCTTTGAGCAGGTTCATCATATTTGATTAAATTATGACTTATAGGAAGATTTGGATCTTTTAATTGTAAGTGTACAGGTTGATTATCCGCATGATTTGTGCCCGTCAAATAAACAGAGCTTGTTTTATCAAAAGTAATGATATTATCTGGTTTAGGATAATCAATCTTTGGCATTTCATTTGCTTGTTTTAATGTTTCATGATCTGCATGTTTGTGTTTTAGAGTAAATGGAAGTTTTCCTCTAAATAAAATTTGATCAATACCGGTGAAAATCACTCCCAAAATTAACCCCCAACTAAAGCTTGGTTTCACATTTCTTGCTCTAAACAATTCATCATAAACCCAACTCTTTTTAAATTTTTCCTCATAAATTGATAAATCTTTATTATTTTTTAAATGTTCATAAATAACCTCTCCGGCAATAATACCACTTTTCATAGCAGTATGAGAGCCTTTAATTTTTGGCATATTTAATGTGCCGGCGTCACATCCAATTAGTAATCCACCTGGCATAAACATTTTTGGCAAACTCTGAAGTCCTCCTTCAATTAATGCTCTTGCTCCATAAGAAATTCTTTTACCACCATCAATTATTCTTTTTATTGCTGGATGTGTTTTAAATCGTTGAAATTCATCAAAAGGAGATAAGTGAGGATTTTTGTAATCTAAACCAATGACATATCCTAAAAAAACTTGTTTGTTCTCTGCATGGTATATAAAGCTTCCACCATAAGTGTTATTATCTAGAGGCCAGCCTGCTGAGTGCATTACTAATCCCTCCTCATGATTTTTTTCATCTATTTCCCAAATTTCTTTGAAGCCAATTCCATATTGTTGCGGATCTTTACCATTGTTCAAATTAAATTTTTTTATTAATTGTTTTCCTAAGTGCCCCCTACAACCTTCAGCAAAAACTGTTACCTTTGCTTTTAAATCTATGCCAGGCTCATAGCTATCTTTTTTGTTTCCTTCTTTGTCTATCCCCATGTCTTGAGTTGAAACACCTTTAATTGAACCATCAACATTATATAAAATTTCACTTGCAGGAAATCCTGGAAAAATTTCAACTCCTAATGCCTCCGCTTGCTCAGCAAGCCATCTGCATAAATTGGCTAGACTGATAATGTAATTGTTATGATTTTTCTGAACAGAAGGTAACAGCCAAGTTGGCCAGCTAAGCGACTTATTTTTACTCAAAAATAAAAATTTTTCTTTTGTGACTTTTGTTTTAATAGGTGAATTAAGTTCTTTCCAATTAGGAATTAATTCATCTAACGCTCTAGTTTCAAAAACATTACCACTTAAAATGTGTGCCCCTATTTCTGAAGCTTTTTCTAACACACAAACATTTAGATTGGCATCTAGTTGTTTTAACTTAATTGCTGTAGATAGTCCTGACGGACCACCACCAACAATTACAACATCATATTCCATTGTCTCTCTAGACATAACTTAATTTTCTACAGATTATATTATTTTTGTATAGTGTTTAATTTGTTCAATTCTTCTAAAAACTTAGGAAGAGCATCAAATAAATCTGCCTCTAGACCATAATCAGCAACACTAAAAATCGGCGCTTCACCATCTTTATTAATAGCGACAATAACTTTACTCTCTTTCATTCCAGCTAAATGTTGAATTGCTCCCGAAATACCAACAGCAATATATAAATCGGGCACAACTACTTTACCAGTTTGTCCAACTTGGTGATCATTAGTAATATAGCCTGCGTCAACAGCTGCTCTAGATGCACCTATCGCTGCATTAAGTTTATCTGCTACAGCCGTTATTAATTTAAAATTTTCACCACTTTGCATTCCCCTACCCCCAGAAATAACAACTCTTGCTGTTCCTAGTTCTGGTCTATCAGATTTAATTTCTTCTTTTTTTATAAACTTTGATAAATCTGAAGAATCGCCAACCTCTTCATTTAAAATTTCAGCAGATCCCCCAGAGGTTGGTGCTGGATCAAAAGAAGTTGGTCTTATAGTAACACACTTAATTTTGTCAGAACTTTTTACAGTAGCAAATGCATTACCTGCATAAATTGGTCTTAAAAAAGTATCCTCTGAAATAACTTTTGTTATATCGCTCACCTGAGAAATATCTAGCAAAGCAGCAACTCGTGGCATTAAATTTTTACCAAATGTATTAGCTGAGCACATTATATGTGAATAATCTTTTGATAGTCTAATTATAACTGAAGTATAATTTTCAGCTAAATAGTTTTCATATAGAGGATTATTAATGTGGATTACTTTTTTTACATTTGGTATTTCCGAAACAGCTTTTGCTACGCTATCAGAGTTTGAGCCTAAAACTAAAACATGTACTTCCTCATTAACCTTTGATGCAGCTGATATAGCGTTCAAAGTGAAGGGTTTAAGTTCTTTGTTGTTATGTTCTGCTATCAATAATACCGACATTTAAATAACTTTAGCCTCATTTTTTAATTTTTGCACCAATTCTTCAACACTTGCGACTTTAATCCCAGCTTTTCTTTTTGGAGGCTCTTCTACCTTAATTTGTTCTATTCTTGGTTTTGTATCAACTCCTAAATCAGATGCACTTAACTGTTCTATAGGTTTTTTTTTTGCTTTCATTATATTTGGCAAAGATGCATAACGAGGTTCATTTAATCTTAAATCACATGTTACTATTGCAGGAACATTAACTTCTATTGTCTCAAGACCTTCATCAACTTCTCTTGTGACTTCTAATGATTTGTCTTTTACATTTATTTTTGATGCAAATGTTGCTTGTGGCCAATTAAGTAACGCAGCTAACATTTGGCCTGTTTGGTTGCAGTCATCATCAATTGCTTGTTTTCCCATAAAAACTAAATCTGGTTTTTCTTTTTCAACTATTTTTTGTAAAATTTTTGAAACTGCTAACGGTTCTACAATTCCATCGACTTTAACCAGTATTCCTCTATCTGCACCAACTGCTAATGCTTTTCTAACTGTGTCTTGAGCTTTTTCTTCTCCAACTGAAACTGCAATTACTTCTTTGGCTTTACCTGACTCTTTAATTTTAACTGCCTCTTCAATAGCATTATCGTCAGGAGGATTTGTGGACATTTTAACATTATCTGTAACAACACCTGATCCATCCTCTTTAACTCTAATTTGAACATTATAATCAATAACTCTTTTTACTGCGACTAGAATTTTCATTAAGCTCTTAATAATTTATTTTCATTATCATATGGACTTTCTTCAAGAATTGTAGCCTCATACATTTTTCCAAGTATATCAACTCTAAGTTTTTCACCTACATTTGCAAGATCAGGTTTTACCATCGCTAAAGCTATTGATTTATCTAACCTAAAACCATATTCACCCCCCGTCGCTCTACCAACTACTTTGTCATCCTTATAAATAGGATTGTTACCTAAAACATCTGAGTCTGTTGTATTATGAACTTCAAGAGTTACTAGTTTGTTGTCAAAACCTTTTTCCCTCCATTTATTTAAAGCTTCAAGACCTATAAAATTTCCTTTGTTTGGATGAACAAATCTATCTAAACCAGACTCATATGGAGAGTACTCAATTGATAATTCTGTACCCACTAATTTATAAGATTTTTCAATTCTTAGACTATTCATTGCTCTTATTCCAAAAGGCTTAATACCTAAATCTTTTCCTGCTTCCATAAGTTTATCAAAAATATGGTTTTGATATTCAATTGGATGATGTAATTCCCACCCAAGTTCACCTACAAAATTAACTCTCATCGCATTTACAGGTGCATATCCAACATTTACATTTTTAGCTGTAAGCCACTTAAAATTTTCATTTGAAAAATCATCAGTTGAAACTTTTTGCATTAATTCTCTTGCTTTAGGTCCTGCAACTACGAGTACTCCATTACTATTAGTTAGATCTTCAAATATAACAGAACCATCAGTTGGCATCCATTTTTGTATCCAATCATGATCTAATCTTAGATTGGCTCCAGCCGATACAAGGTAGTAACTATTCTCTGCCTCTTTCATGATTGTAAATTCAGAGTGTACTCCTCCTTTTGTATTAAGGGCATGACATAAGTTTATTCTTCCAATTTTTTTTGGAAGTTTATTAGCAACAAGATAATCTAAAAATTCCTCAGCTTTAGGACCTTTAATTCTACATTTTGCAAATGCAGTCATATCTAATAGGCCAACATTTTTTTTAACATTTTCACATTCTTTTTTAATAGCATCAAACCACTTTGATCTTCTAAAAGACCAATCATCTTTTTGATCCATGCCATCAGTTGCAAAAAAATTTGGCCGTTCCCATCCAAACTTTTGACCAAAAACAGCTCCAAGGTTTTTCATTCTTTCATAACAAGGAGAAGTTCTTAGAGGTCTTGCAGCTGGTCTTTCTTCATCAGGATAATGAACTATAAAAACATGGCTATAAGCTTCTTCATTTTTTGCCTTTAAGTATGACTTGGTTGCATAATTACCATAACGTCTTGGCTCTACACCAAGCATATCAATAGTTGGCTCCCCATCTACAATCCATTCAGCTAATTGCCAACCTGCACCACCTGCAGCAGTGATACCAAAACTATGACCTTCATTGATCCAAAAATTTTTAAGTCCCCATGCTGGACCAACTATTGGATTTCCATCTGGAGTATAACAGATTGCTCCGTTATAAACCTTTTTTACTCCAACTTCTCCAAAAGCTGGAACACGATGTATAGCTCCTTCAATATGTGGAGCTAATCTATCTAAGTCTTCTTGAAATAGTTCATACTCTGAATTTTTAGACGGTCCTTCTACATAACAAGCTGGCGCGCCATCCTCATAAGGACCTAAGATTAAACCTCCTGCCTCTTCTCTCATGTACCATCTACTATCACTATCTCTTAAGACGCCCATTTCAGGAAGGCCTTCTTTTTTTCTTTTTTGTATTTCAGGATGCGGTTCTGTAACGATGTATTGATGTTCAACAGGTATAACCGGAATATCTAATCCTACCATTTCTCCTGTTTGTCTTGCAAAATTACCTGAACAAGAAATCACATGTTCACATTCAATAGAACCTTTATCGGTCTCAACAATCCATCCATCTTTATTTTGTTTGATTGATAAAACAGTTGTGTTCCTATAAATTTCAGCTCCTTTATTCCTCGCTCCTGTTGCTAGAGCTTGCGTTAAGTCTGCTGGTTGAATATATCCATCCTCTGGATGCTGAATAGCACCAATTAAATCATCTGTATGACATAAAGGCCAAATTTCTTTTACTTGCTTAGGAGTTAAAAATTTTACATCAACACCTATCGTTCTAGCTACACCAGCATATTGATGATACTCATCCATCCTGTCTTTAGTACTCGCTAAACGAATATTTGAAACGACACTAAAGCCAACATTTTTTCCAGTCTCTTCCTCTAATGTTTTATAAAGATTGACAGCATACTTATGAAGTTGACCCACAGAGTAGCTCATATTGAATAGTGGCAATAAGCCAGCTGCGTGCCAAGTAGAGCCTGATGTCAGTTCTTTTCTCTCAACCAAAACAACATCTGACCATCCTTTTTTTGCTAAATGATAAAGTGCACTTACACCAACAACTCCACCACCAACCACAACTACTTTTGTTTTAGTTTTCATTATTTGATTCCTACTAAATTTTTATTCATTTCGAAACAAAATTGTATTAATGCTCTTCAAATTGAACTTCCTAAAGGCTCAGGGCTTGATACCATAGTAGTTAACCAACAATCCTTTAAAGGTCCATCCTCTGTATATTTTTCGACCTGCCAATTAAATTTATGATAAATTTTTTCTTTATCTAATATGATTACCTCAAATTGTACCCAACTGTCTCCGCCCCTCACTTGAGTAATAGTATGACTTAAATGATTTATCATCATTTGATAGTTATTCCCTTTTATCATTCTTTTAAACCTATCTAATGGACCAGTAGCTTTTTTGTTATTTGGATGTGCAAAGTTCCAAGTTTGCTCTATGCCACTGTCTACAAATCCATCATCATTTTTTTGTAAACCCAGTAATTGTATTTTAACAACTTCGGAAGGATTTATTTTGCTATTTGGCTCAAGTAATTCTGCTTTTAAAACTGAAAGAGGAATAAAGAAAATTATTAGTAAATTAAATATTACTTGCAGTTTTTTGAACATCTTTTAAGAATTTTTCTCTTTTTTTGTCTCCTACGAATGGTACAGCAAAGTATCTTCTGTATATAACATCCGTTATGCCGCATATATTAAATACACCCCTTCTTAATCTTTTAGTTGGCATATTTAAAAAGAAAGTTCTTACCGCAAATTGAGGAGAACCATAAGTACAAAATACAACTGCTTTTTTTCCCTTCAAGTTGCCTAGAGGGTATCCATAATTCCCAAATAATCTTTTAAATTTAAATGCCCACGGTGGTGCAAGAACTTTATCTATCCATCCCTCAACTATTGCTGGCATCCTAAAATTCCATATAGGTGCAATTAGAACTATAGCATCAGATTTTTCTATTCTATTTCTATGATTTAATACAGTTTCATCTGGTTCTTCGCCTGAAAAAACTGGATCAAATTTTTCTTTATACAAGTCTACAATATCAACTGTGTGACCATCTTTTGTAACTGTTTCAATAAATGTGTCTCTGATTGCCGCATTGAAAGATTTTTCATTGTAATGGCCATAAACAATAAAAATTTTTTTCATTAAAACAAGTTATAATATAAAATAAATACTTTTTTTATCATTTATTTATAATTGAATTGCGTTAATCAAATTATATTTTTTGATCAAGCCTAGGCTTCCAAAAAGGACGAAAGAGTTCAATTTTTGGACATCTGTTCATCACAACTTTAAGTCCTGCTTCCTCAGCAAGACGGGCTGCATCGTGATTTATTACACCTATTTGTCCCCATAAAACTTTGGCACCAATAGCAATAGCTTCCTCTGCAACTCCATAAAGATCTTCTGATTTTCTAAAAACTTCAACCATATCTACAGGTCGATCAATTGCTGCAAGATTTGGGTATACTTTTAAATTTCGAATTTCAGTTATTTCTGGTTTTGGATTAACGGGTATCATATCATATCCAGTTTCATGTAATACTCTTAAAACACCATAACTAAATTTTGTCTTATCTGGGCTAGCTCCTACCATAGCAATTGTTTTGACTGAGCTTAAAATACTTTTTAAGTACCCATCTTTATAAGGTTCATTATGATTCATCTTTTTTTTTTGTAGCTATATCTGCTTTTAACTCATGGGGCGCAAGTGGGTCAAGAAAAGGATTTCGGTAGAGCTTATCATGACTCTCAACTCCAATTTCAATCTTACAATTAGTTTTTGGACGGGCTACACATAAAATGATATAACCATTATTAATTTGTCGATTATTTAGTGCTACTTGAGATCGCTGATCTACTTCACCTTCAATAAGTTTTGCAGCACATGTTATACATCCTCCATATTCACATCCATAAGGAAGATCAACTCCTTGAGCTCTTAACTCTTGAAGTAATGGTTTACGGTCTGAAACTTTAAATGTTTTATTTTCAAGATTATTAATAGTTATTAATTTTACAGCCATATATCACTTGTGCAGTCACCTCCAGGATATCTGCTTTCATGGCATCGACTTGGGCCATTGGGTTCTTTACCAAAATCAACAATAAAATTTTTGTTAATTTTCATACCCCCGTTTTCTACGTCACAGTCAATCATAATCATAGCTCCACCTTGAGTTTTTATTTCAGGATAAAACTGATTATCCCAAGTAGAAAATAGTGATGTGGTTACATATAATCGCTTACCATCTAAAGATAATTGATACATTTGAGGACCACCTGAAATTTTAACCCCATTAACGATTGGTGCTTTACCTAAAAGACCACCCATCCAAATTTGACCTGTTAGTTTTGGGTTGTGTGGATCAGTTATATCGTATTGTCTCATATCACCATGAAGCCAATTGTTTAAGTAAAGATATTTGTCATCCATTGAGACAAGTATTGCTGACATTACACCCGGTATGGGTATGGGCCAATCTGGATGGGGTTCATTGTCAACATCAATTATTTTTTCCCATTCCCAATTTCCATCTTCAGCTTTCCAAAAATGAATAACATTTGAACTCAGGGCTGCTCCACAAAATCCATGTGTACTATTTGGATCGTGTTTAAATTTTACCTCCAATGGTATTAAACCATCCTCACCGAGATACATAGTTTTAATCGGTCTTTTTTTCTCAAAATCCCATATATGTAATCTACGGCCGTATTTTAAGTGTCCAACTTCTTCTAAATCAAATCCTGGCATAAAAGTATTTGGTGCTGCCCACTCTGAACTCACCATTACATTATGACGTGGCTGGTACCAAAAATCATAACTAAATGGGATATTGCCCATTGAATTTTCCCATCTGCCAATAATTTCAAACTCTTTATTTAAATGTAAATAGCCTCCAGGTGCTTCTCCTTTTGCATTACCAAGAAAAGAAATAATTATTTCTGATCCAAGACAATGAACTGTATGCGGTCCTGACAAATTAGTTTTAGATTTTATTTCTGAACCTTTTATAACCTTATATATTCTAGGGGCTAAAGGATCTGTTGCCGTATCAATAACATAAATATTGTTTGATCTAACACCAGGAACAAGAAGATATTTTCGGCTCATACCAGAGTCTCCATGGCATGATGAGCATGCATTCCATCCCATATGATGTAGCTCATCACCAATCCCGGGCATCTCAAGTCTATGTATAACTTTTGAATAATTAGGACTATCCGGATCAACATCAATAGTTGCTAAATAATCTGGTTTTTGAATTCCAGTTCCAGTGTAAATAGCTATTGTATATAAAATTTTTTCGTTAGGTGCTTTGATAGCTTCTGTTGGACTCGCATAGCCTGGGCCGCAACAAGATTTATCTAACTTTACATTCATTTATTTTTCCAAACAGGTTTTCTTTTCTCTAAAAATGCCGAAATTCCCTCCTTAGCATCCATAGCCATCATATTTAAAGTCATCATTCTACTTGTATAAGCGTAAGCTTTTCTTAGTGGCATCTCTAATTGTTTATAAAAAGTTTGTTTACCAATTTTAATTGTCAAATTTGATTTGGATGCTATTTTTTTTGCAATTTTTAAAACTTCATTGTTTAATTTAGACTTTGGAAAAAAGTCATTAATCAATCCTATTTCTTTTGCATATTTCGCAGTTATTGGTTCTCCAGTTAACAACATCTTCATCATTGGTTTTCTTCTTATTTTTCGACTTACCGCAACCATAGGCGTACTACAAAACAAACCAATATTTACTCCAGGAGTTGAAAATAGAGCGTCTTTTGTACTGTAAGCTAAATCACAACTTGCAACTAGCTGGCACCCAGCAGCGTAGGCTGCACCATGAACTTTAGCAATAACAGGTTTCCTACCTTCAACAATAAGTAACATAAGTTTTGAACATAAATTAAATAACTTTTGATATTTCTCTTTTTTTTTTAGACTTTTTACCTCTTTCAAATTATGTCCGGCACTAAAGCCTTTTCCTGCTCCCTCAATTATAATTACCTTCGTCTTGTTATCATGATCAAGTTTTTTGATTGCTTTTATTAAATCAGTTAAATTATTAAACGATAAAGAATTGTAAGTCTTAGGTTCATTAATTATAACTCTTGAAATATCTTTTTGATTAATAATTTTTATGCTCATTTAATTTTTATTTAAGTTTACCGTCTTTTCTCATTTGAGCTCTTATTTTTGTTGCTGAAATTTCCTGAATTTCTTTTGAAAGCTCAATTTCTTCAATTTTATATCCTACACCTCGTCCATAACAAATATTTGTTATATTAGGTACTAACACAACTTTAAAACGTCCTTCAAACTCTGGATTTAATCTTTCCTCAATACTTTTTTTAACTGTCTCAAAATCAAAGGGGTTATCATCTACTCCTTGCACATCTCTTATTTGAATACAAACTTGACCTGTTTTTTTAATAATTTCCTTAAATAATGTATAATGACCATCATGAAATGGTTGCCATCTTCCTAGCATTTGAGCAGTGGGTTTTTTGTTATCCCATTGGTAACTCATAGGTAATCCGTTTTAATTAAGTTTAATCTTTCTAATTAAAATTAAAAGACTTTATTTAAATTAAAGATAGCCTCTCTATTAGTGTTTAATTTAGATAAATCTTCACTAAATTCTAATTCAAAATTGTAATCATCCATATTTTTCTTTATCTCAAATTTTGACATTAAATTTTCAGATTCCACAATTTTAAAAGCATAATTAGTATTTTTGCCTGGAAGG
>CABXYJ010000013.1 GCA_902516345.1 uncultured Pelagibacteraceae bacterium | reverse complement strand
AGTTAATTCACGAATCATTTTGATTCGTTTAACTAAATAAGGGAGCTAAAGATGCCTAAGAGAAGAAAAAAAGCGAAGAAGGCTAAGAAAAAAGCTAAGAAAAAAGCTAAGAAAAGAAGAAGAAGATAATAACTTAGTATTCTTTTATTAAAACGCTTTCCATAACGATTTCGTGTGGGAAGCGTTTTTTTTTATTCTTCTAAAGTTTCATCACTCTCGGCGATAGGTTCATCTTCATTTAAGTTTGGTGAGGCTGTTTTTGTTGGAGATGTTGCTGGTTTTGCTTCAGTACTAATATTTCTTTTTAAAGCTTTATCCAATTTCTTTTGAGTATCTTCTAATGAGATGTTTAGTATGATTTTAAATTCTGATAATATTCTCTCATAAGCTTTTTCAAAAAGTTGTCTTTCACTATATGATTGATCAACCATGAGATCATCACCTTTATTAAGATCTCTTACAACTTCTGCAAGTTCGTAAATTTTACCTGACGAAATTTTGGCTTCATATTCTTGAGCTCTTCTACTCCACATTGACCTTTTTATTTTTGGTTTACTTTTTAAAATAGATATACATTTATTCACCTGATTTATTGTTGCTAAAGCACGGATGTGTGATTGTTTGTTAACTGGCACCATGCCGTTTGCTTTGTCTTTTTCAAATTTAATTACATAAGTTTCTACATCAATACCACCTATGTTTATTTTTTTGAATTCTGTAATTTGGCCAACACCATGTTTAGGATAAACTACATAATCTTTAACTTTGTATTCCTTTTTTTCAGTTTCTTGCTTTTTAACTTTCTTAATTTCTGGTTTAATTTCATTACTTTTCGGTATTCTTAGATTATCTGATTTAGATTCAGAGGTAGTTTCTTTTTTTTTTAACGAATTTTTTATTAAATTTTTTTTTATTTTAGGCTTTGTAACTTTTTTTATTTTTTTTTCTAGTGTTTTTTTTTTCTTCGTAACCTTTTTAGTCGCTTTTTTTTTTGAAGTATTTTTAGTTTTTTTTTTAAATGTTTTCTTTAAAATATTTTTCAAACTTATTTTGTTCATTTTTATATTTATCATGATCCGAAGGAGGATCTTTTTTTTCGCTTATGTTTGGCCAGATATCTGAATATTTGGTATTGATTTCTAACCATCTTTCATTTCCAGGCTCTGTATCAGCTATTATGGCATCAACAGGACATTCTGGCTCGCAAACGCCACAATCTATACACTCATCAGGTTTAATTACAAGCATATTTTTTCCCTCATAAAAACAATCTACAGGACATACTTCAACACAATCCATTAATTTACATTTTATGCATTTATCATTTACTAAATAAGTCACTCAGAATATTCACCTTTAATTTTTTCCTTAATAACTCCCATAGTTTTACTGTCAATATATAATAATCCCCCAAGTCTTCTCATTAAATTTGTCTCATAAATGTCTGCTTCGTTGTTAGAATATATAATTCTCCAAAGAGACTCTATTATTCTAATTTTATCTTCATTACTCATATTTTTTACTTCCTTAGTAAATTCTAAAATTTGGTTTGAGTTTTCCTCTATCTTCTTTCCTTTTTTTATTATTTCCACAATATGCTCATTTTTAGCACCAATCTCTATAAGGGTTTTTTTAATTATTTCTTCTTCTTTATCAGAAAAATTTTCATCAATTTTGGCAGCATGGATTAACAAGGCTGCAATTTTATTTAGATTATAAGTTTCTTTATTTTTATTAAAAAACATAATTATTGGTTAAAACTTAAATTTTTGAGTACTTCAAAAGGGCTTTCTTTTCCTCCTTTTTTAATAAAATTTTTTTTTATTTCTTTTTTTGGAAGATATCTAAAGAAAATATCACCATTTTTTTTAATTATCTTGTAATTCATTTTCTGAAGGAGTTTTTTAAAATTTTCTTTATCACATCCTAATAAGTTTAGCATTTCAGGAATTATCTTAATTTCTTTATCTGAGTTTATTATTTTCATAAATAACCTTTCTAAAATGTCAATTCTTACAAAAAAATTATCAAATTTTTCATAACCACATAGCAGCATAAAGTTTTTATTAGTAAGATTTTTATTTGTTAAAAAATTTAGACCAAATACTGGTGGTTTTAAATTTAAATATTTTTGATGATAGTTTTTCCAAAGTAAAGTTCTTAACGAAACTGCCGCAGGTTTTATCAACTTATAAAGAAAAATATGGTATCTTCCAAATTTTACACCATGATCTCTTAATACTCTTCTTTCTGTTTGACCTAAAGTTTTGAGATATTCAAAAACTTGCTCTCTTTTGAGAACACCATTATTTTCATAAAGTTGATAAGCCAGTGCTTTTACAGATGAGTTCTTCTCCTTTAAGTTTTTTAGATCTATTAAATTTTTTAGCACTGTATTAATTTTATTTTTTAACCATTTTTCAATATAAGCTTTTAAATTTTCTTTTTGTATTTGTTCCAAAATGTCGTCAACTATTAGATCAAAATTAGGATTTAAATAATCTTTACCTGAAACTAATTTAGCAATTGCAAATTTGTTCCAATAAATTTTAAAATCATCATTTAATTCAATTAACCCAGTTTCTGTTATTATCTTAATTCTTCTTTCCAGTTCCGGGCCAACTGTTTGCCTAGCAGCTTTTTTAAGAGATTTAATATCGGTTTCCAAAGATCCTTCTTTTAAATCCAATTCTAACTTTAATCCATTAATTCTACCTATAAATTGGTCATCTACATAAACATTATTATTTTCTAAAATTTTTGTTTTAAATTCCATATCTTGTTTCAAACCTCTAACTAGAATACTTGCTCTTTTGTCAATAAAAGTTTTTGTAAGTTCTTCATGAAGTCTATCTGAAAGTTTATCCTCTAAAGATTTTGTTTTTTCTATCCAATATTCTTGATTTTCAACCCAATTATTTTTATTAGAAACATATGACCAAGTTCTAACATTTGCAATTCTATTTGATAAAGAATCAACATTTCCCTCTAGATTATCTAGTTTAATTAGTTGAAGACGTATATAATCACTTGGAATTCGTTCTTTATCATCATTTAAGTATTTAAAAACATTGCCTATAACTTCATAATGATTTCCGTAAGTTTTTTTCACAAAATCTGGTATCTGACAGCATTCCCACAATAATTTTAATTTCTGTCTGTCAAAATTAACACTCCCTAAACTGTCTTCCCTTAAAAAAAATTTGAGAGCTTTTTCATCTTCACATTCATGTATTTTTCTAAGCCAATTTTCTTTCGGTTTTTCATCTAAAGATTTGATCAATGATAAAGGATTATCAAAATTTAATTTTGAATTTCTCCAGAATAAAGATTGAATTTCTTCAAATTTATGATTTTCTAATAAATCTATATTTTCTGGATTGATCTCTTTACACTGACCTGTTACGCCAAAGTTTCCATCATTAAGATATCTACCTGCTCTTCCAGCAATTTGTCCTATTTCTGATAAATTAAGTTTTCTAGATTTTTTTCCGTCAAATTTTTTTAAATTAGAGAAATATACATTATCAAGATTCATATTTATCCCCATTCCAATTGCATCTGTTGCAACTAAAAAATCGACATCACCTGATTGATATAATTCAACTTGGGCATTTCTTGTTTTTGGACTTAAGGAGCCCATTACAATGGCCGCACCTCCTTTTTGTCTTCTAATTAACTCTGCGATTGCATATACATCTTCTGCAGAAAAAGCTATTATTGCTGTTTTTCTATCTATTCTTGAAATTTTTTTATATCCTGAATATGAAAGTTTTGAAAATCTTTTTCTGTACATAAACTCAATATCATCATTAAGTTTTGAAATTATATTTTTTATAGTATTTGAACCCATAAACATTGTAAGTTTATTTCCTCTCATGTTTAATAATCTTTCTGTAAAAATATGACCTCTTTCATGATCAGCGCACATTTGAATTTCATCGACTCCTACGAAGTCTAATTGTTTATCGATTGGCATAGACTCTACTGTGCAAAGGAAGAATTTAGCATTAGGTGGTATTTTCTTTTCTTCCCCTGTAATTAAAGCAACCTTTTCAGACCCAATTTTTTTAATTACTTTGTCATAAATTTCTCTTGCTAATAGTCTAAGTGGAAAACCAATCATTCCACTATCAAAAGATAGCATCGTCTCAATAGCCAAGTGAGTTTTTCCGGTATTTGTAGGCCCAAGAACAGCATTAATTTTATTTTTTATCATTTCTATCTTTGGTATATTATTTTTTTCACCTACCAGATGTAGTTGCTGTCTAAGAACAAAAATAGACTAAAACATGACCGAATCGGATGGTAAAAAGTTCTCATTTCTACAACAAATATATTTTTACATAATTAACTAGGTTTAAAAAGAAAAAAAATTATTTTTTTTTTAAAATTTTCCAAACACCAGATGCAGATGTAATTGTTTTATCTTTACATTTCAGTTCACAAAATAAAAATACTAATGTATTTGTTTTTTTAAGAATTTTTACCTTTCCTATTATTTCATCATTTAATTTTGAGGTGCCTATAAATTTTATATCTAATGATATTGTTACACACTGTGAGTTTTCTGCAGATCTATGCGCAGCTGTACCAGCCCCAGCATCAATTAAAGCAGACAGATAGCCTCCGTGGGTAATTTTTGCAGCATTTAAGTGATTTTCTTTAATAGTTGCTTTAAATTCAAATTCATTTTCAGATATATTTCTAAATAAAACACCACCATTATGTTTCATGAAACCTGGTTTTAAACTTATTTGTTCAAATTCTTGTGTCATACATTTTTTATAATATAAAAGTCAAAAGTATTAAAATAAAAAAAATAATTATAAGAAAATAAATTACCGAGTTTTGCAAAGACGATTTAAAAAGCCATTTAAACATATTTTTAAATTTTGGTGCGCCTGCTAGGAGTCGAACCCAGAACCTCCTGGTCCGTAGCCAAGCGCTCTATCCAGTTGAGCTACAGGCGCAATTTAAATATTTTTTTTACTATAGTATAATAATTAATAGTGTATTTTAAGTGTAAGAAAACTTAAAAATTTATGGATAATAAATCTCATGAGGTTGTAATTATTGGTGCTGTTAGAACTCCAATAGGTGCTTATAAAGGGATTTTAAAAGATATAAAAGCTGATCAATTAGGCTCTATAGCAATTAGAGAAGTTCTCAAAAGATCTAGAATAAATAGTGATGAGATTGATGAAGTAATAATGGGACAAGTATTAACTGCAGGCAATGGACAGAATCCTGCAAGACAAGCAGCAATAAATGCTGGTATTTCAATTTCTAAGCCAGCTTATATGGTAAACCAGGTTTGTGGATCTGGCTTAAGATCAGTAATCTCAGGTTATCAATCAATAAAACTTGGTGGAGCAAAAAAAGTAATTTCTGGTGGACAAGAAAATATGTCACTAGCACCTCATTCAATTTTTTATCGAGAAGAAAAAAAAATTTCTGATGATAAACTCATAGACACAATGATACATGATGGTCTTACAGATGCTTTTAATAATTATCACATGGGAGTCACAGCAGAGAATATTGCTGAAAAATTTAAAATATTAAGGGATACTCAAGACAATTTTGCACTTAGCTCACAAAAAAAAGCGCAAAAAGCAATTGAGAATGATAAGTTTAAAGACGAGCTAGTAGATGTAAAAGTTAATGATTATATTATAAATAAAGACGAGCACCCAAGATTTGATATTAAATTTCAAGATTTACAAAAATTAAAAACAGCTTTTAAAGACAACGGGACAGTTACTCCTGGTAATTCATCAGGTATTAATGATGGAGCTGCAGTTTTGTTATTATCTACTTTAGAAGAAGTGGAAAAAAAATCGATAGAACCTTTAGTTAAAATTGTATCTTGGGCATCTGTTGGTGTAGATCCTTCATTAATGGGATTAGGGCCCATAAGCGCTGTAAGGTTGGCGGTAGAAAAGGCGAATTGGCGAATTGATGACATTGATTTATTTGAAATTAATGAAGCATTTGCTGCTCAAAGTATTGCAGTTATTCGAGAGCTTAATATCGATGAAAATAGAGTTAATGTAAATGGTGGCGCTATAGCTCTTGGTCATCCGATTGGAGCATCGGGCGCTAGAATTCTAGTTACGCTAATTCATGAAATGAATAAACAAAATAAAAAAAAAGGTTGTGCAACTCTTTGTATTGGAGGGGGTATGGGTATAGCAGTGTGTGTGGAAAGACTCTAGTAATTAATCTTTTTGTATTTTTCTCTCAGAAGTAATGACTGAATCCACAAATTAGCATCAAGTTTAGTGTTACTTTTTGATTGAACGAGTATTCTAAATAATTTTTTTAACATCAAAATACTGTACAATTAAAGAATGTCGAAAAATGGGGCAGAATGTGTTAAAAATTGTAATTTACTCTATTTTTATGTTGTATAAGACATAAATAAATGACAGAAAAATTATTAGTTCCTGACATAGGAGAATTTGAGAATGTTGAGGTAATAGAACTTTTAGTAAAGCCAGGTCAGGAAATTAAAAAGAATGATCCTGTAATTACGATCGAAAGTGATAAATCAAGCGTAGAAATTCCATCAACAATAGAGGGAAAAATTGAAAAAGTAGAAGTTAAGATTGGAGATAAAGTTTCAAAAGGTGACCCTTTACTTGTTGTATCTGGAAACAATATTTCTAGATCAGTTTCAGAAGAAGTTCCAAAAAATACAGAAAATTTGATTAAAGAGGCTGAAACTTCCTTAGAAAAAAATAAAGAGAAAGATGAAAATTCTTTGGATAGAAGAGAAAATCAAATAAATGAAAGCAAAATAATCAAAAAGAAAAAGCCAGAGATTATTCAAAGTTTAAGTAAAGATGACTTAGATCCACTAGAAACTAGTGATTGGTTAGACTCTTTAACGGCAGTAATAGAAAAAGATGGAGATCAAAGAGCACATTTTTTGATTAAAGAATTAATTAATAAGGCATATATGGAAGGAGTAAACATTCCATATACGCAAAATACTCCGTACATCAATACAATTCCATCAAGTGAAGAAAAAAAATCAAATGGTGATCAGAATATTGAAAGAAGAATTAGATCATTAATTAGATGGAATGCAGCTGCGATGGTAGTTAGAGCTAATAAAAAGTTTCCTGAACTCGGAGGACACATTGGAACATTCGCCTCAGCTGCAACTTTATATGATGTCGGTATGAATCATTTTTGGAGAGCAAAAAATAATAGATTTGGTGGAGATTTGATTTATTTTCAAGGTCATAGTGCCCCAGGAATGTACGCACGAGCTTTCCTTGAAGGACGTTTAGATGAAAAACAATTAGACGGTTTTAGACAAGAAATCAATTCTGGAGGTTTATCGTCTTATCCGCACCCTTGGTTGATGCCAAATTTTTGGCAATTTCCAACTGTTTCAATGGGCTTGGGTCCAATGTTAGCAATCTATCAAGCAAGATACATGAAATATTTAATTAACAGAGGTTTGTTAAAAGATGAGGGAAGAAAAGTTTGGGCATTTTTGGGTGATGGTGAAATGGATGAGCCAGAGTCTTTAGGCGCCATTGGTTTAGCGGCTAGAGAAAAATTAGATAATTTGATATTTGTAGTAAATTGTAATCTTCAAAGATTAGATGGACCAGTAAGGGGAAATGGAAAAATTATCCAAGAGTTGGAGGGTATATTTAGAGGAGCAGGATGGAATGTAATTAAAGTTATATGGGGATCATATTGGGATCCATTATTATCTAATGATAAGACAGGGCATTTAGTAAAAGTAATGAACGAAACAGTAGATGGAGAATATCAGGCTATAAAAGCAAGAGATGGTGCTTATGTTAGAGAAAAATTTTTTGGAAAATATCAAGAGACTAAAGAATTAGTATCAAGTCTTTCTGATAAAGACATCTGGAAACTGAATAGAGGTGGACATGATCCTCATAAAGTTTTTGCTGCTTATGACAAGGCCTCTAAAAATATCGGAAGCCCTACAGTTGTTATAGCTAAAACCATTAAGGGTTATGGGATGGGTAAAAGTGGTGAAAGTGTAAATACTACTCATCAAACAAAAAAATTAGATATTGATGACCTGATGTATTACAGAGATAGATTTGATGTTCCTTTAACAGATGATCAAGTAAGAAATATAGAGTATTATAAACCTAATCAAAATTCACCTGAAATTAAATATATAAAAGAGAGAAGGCTGAAACTAGGTGGATTCATTCCAGAAAGAACTTCATTTGCTAAACCAATAAAAGCACCTCCAAAAAATATTTTTGATAATATGAAAGAGTCTACTGGAAAAAAGGAAATGTCTACAACAATGGCTCTAGTAAGAATGCTTACAAGTTTATTAAGAGATAAAAATGTAGCACCTAGGTTAGTCCCAATAATACCTGACGAGGCTAGGACATTTGGAATGGAGGGTTTTTTTCAGAAAGTAGGAATTTACGCTCATGAGGGTCAAAAATATGAACCAGAAGACTCTGCTCAACTAAGCTCTTATCGAGAAGAGAAAAGTGGGCAAGTTTTAGAGGAAGGCATTACGGAAGCAGGTGCAATGTCCTCTTGGATTGCTGCTGGTACATCCTACACAAATCATGACATAGAGATGATTCCCATTTATTTATTTTATTCAATGTTTGGTTTTCAAAGAATAGGGGATTTTGCTTGGGCTGGTGCAGATAGCCAATCGAGGGGTTTTTTAATAGGTGCTACTGCTGGAAGGACCACATTAGCAGGGGAAGGACTTCAGCATCAAGACGGTCACAGTCATTTACTGGCATCTACTATACCAAATTGTATTTCATATGATCCAACTTTTCATTATGAGCTTGCTGTCATTTTTAGAGAAGGTTTAAGAAGAATGCATGAAAAAAATGAAAATATTTTTTATTATATAACTACCATGAATGAAAATTATTCTCACCCAGAAATGCCGAAGGATAAAAAATGTGAAGATGGCATTCTTAAGGGGATGTATAAAATAAAAGAATTCAATAAACATAAGAAAACAAAAATTCAATTTTTAGGTTCAGGTACAATTCTTAGAGAAATGATTGCTGGGGCTGAAGTATTACAGAATGAATATAATATAGATAGTGAGGTTTGGAGCGTGACAAGTTTTAATGAACTAAGAAGGGAGGGTTTAGAAACAGAAAGATATAATTTGTTAAATCCAGACAAAGAGCAAAAAAGCTCATATGTTGAGCAATGTTTGGGTAAAAGTGAAGGTCCAATATTAGCAGCTTCCGATTATATGAGAATGAATTCCGATCAAATAAGACCTTATATTAAAAAAAGTTTTTATTCATTGGGAACAGATGGTTTTGGAAGAAGCGATACGAGAAAAAATTTAAGAAAATTTTTTGAGGTAGATAAAGAACATATAGTTGCTTATGGTTTAAGTGTTTTAGCAAAAGAGCAACTTTTAGCATCCAAATATGCGACTGAAGCAATTAGAAAGTATAAAATAGATCCAGACAAACCGATGCCAACGAAACTATAATATGTCACTAAACGATTATTTATTAGTATCAGCCTCTCCTAAAGTAAGAAAATTTGCAAGAGAGCTAGGGGTTGACATAAATAAAGTCTCAGGGAGTGAAAGTCGAGGAAGGGTTACAGAGGAAGATGTAAAATCTTTTGTTTTAAAAAAATCAAATCAAAATAAAAATGAAGTTCAAATAAAAGAGAATGAAAAAATAGAAATTGAATATTCACACACAGAGTTTGGTGAGGTCGAAATTAAAGACATACCAAGGGTTAAAAGACTTTCATCAAAATATTTGATGAACTCTTGGTCTAATATTCCTCATGTGACAAATCATGATGAGGCAGATATTACCGAAATGGAAGAATTTAGAAGTTCACTTAAGGATATTTATACTGGTGAAAAAAAAAAAATTACCCCATTAGCATTTATAGTTAAGGCTCTTACCGCTTCACTTAAAAAATTTCCAAACTTTAATTCCTCAATTGATGAAATTGAAAAAGGAAAAATGACTTTAAAAAAGTATTATCATATTGGGATAGCAGTAGATACGCCACATGGTCTGATGGTTCCAAAATTAAGAAATGCAGACGATAAGAAAATTTCTTTTATAGGAAATGAACTAAAAAAGTTAAGTAATCAATGCAGGAATCTTAAGATCGAAAAAAAAGAATTATTTGGAGGTTCAATGACCATTACAAGTCTTGGTGGAATTGGTGGTTCATTTTTTACTCCAATCATAAATTTTCCAGAGGTTGCTATTCTTGGAGTTGGTAAATCGGAAAAAAAACAAGTTTTTAAAAACGGTAAATTTGTTACTAGGGTTATGTTACCACTCTCATTATCTTATGATCATCGAATTATTGACGGAGCCGAGGCAGCACGTTTTAATAATGATCTTAAGGAAAATTTAGGAAAAAACTTTGCATATAAACTAGCTTTTTAAAAAAAAAGAGATTGTCATGACAAGAACTATTTCATTATTAAGTGCTTTATTATGCACCTTCATTTGGGGTACAACTTTTATTGCACAAGATACTGGAATGGATGATATTGGTCCTTTTACTTTTAACTCTGTCCGATTTTTTGTAGGTTTTTTGGCGATCTTACCTTTTGCATTTTATTTTGAGTATGAAAAAGCTAAATTAGACTTAAACTTAGATTTAAAAACCTTCTCTTTTTTCTCATTTTTAATTGGGTCTTCTCTTTTTTTAGGATCTGCCTTACAACAGGTAGCATTACTTTATACTGATGTCGCAAATGCGGCTTTTTTTACAATTTTCTATGTTCCACTTGTACCAATAATAATTTTTTTATTTGCAAAAAAATCAATTCATTGGAGTATCTGGCCATCAGTAACTTTATGTCTTGTTGGTGGATACTTATTAACAAATTTTTATGATGCCACCATAAGATTAGGAGATGGACTTGTGATTTTGGGTGCTTTTTTTTGGAGTACGCATATTATTTTTGTTGGCATTATTATAAAAAAATTTAATCTTCCATTAACTATTGGTGCTGTTCAAACATTAATAGTTGCATTTTTTTCTTATATTGTAGGTTTTTTTTATGAAGAATTTATTTTACAAAATATAATGAATGAAATTGACTCAATTCTTTATGCAGGAGTTCTGTCGGGGGGAATTGCATTTGTTTTACAAATTTATGCACAAAAAAATATTACACCTGCCCCTGCTGCAATAATTTTTTCATTAGAGGGAGTTTTTGCAACTATAGCTGCGTGGTTTTTACTTGATCAAATTTTAGGTGTAAGCAACGTTTGGGGTTGTATATTTATTTTAGGTGGTGTTTTATTATCTCAATTACTTCCAATTTTAAAAAAGAAATCTAATAATATATTATGAACAATAAAGTTATAGCTAATAATATTCTATAGATAACAAATAAATTTAAAGAAAATTTATTAATAAATATTAGGAAGTATTTTACCGTAAGATAAGAAAATATAAATGATAAAACAATTGAAATAAAAATTAAAAAATTAAAATTTAATGATTGATTCAAAGCATCCTTAAGCCCTAGAAAACTAGCTCCTGCTAAAGCAGGAATAGACAACAAAAAAGAAATTTTACTTGAGTCAACCCGATTAAATTTTAAAAATCTTGCAGCAGTTATAGCTATACCTGCCCTACTAACACCTGGTATCAAAGCAAGAATTTGAAAAAGACCTATTATAATTATTATTTTAACATTCAAATTCTCATTAATATTTTGATCTGTTTTTCTTTGATCAGAAAAAAAAAGGATAACCCCAAAAAATAACGTAGCAAATGCTATAATTTTTACATTTCTTAATAGATATATCAGTTCAGATGAGTGAAGTATGTAGCCAAAAATAATCACTGGTAATGATCCAATGATAATTAATTTTAAAAGTTTTTTATTCTGACTGAAATCGAGTAAGTCTTTTTTGAAATAAAACAAAATCGCAAAAAGAGACCCGAGGTGTAGACTTATGTCAATTAATAAAGAGCTTGTTTTAAAGTTGTAAAAATTAGAAACTAAGATTAGGTGAGCGGAGGAGCTAATTGGAAGAAATTCAGATATTCCTTGAATTGCAGACAGTATTAGAATTTCTATAAAATCTGTTAACATTTAATTGTCGTAACTCAAAAAATGTTCATTTTAAACAATTCGATTAAATCATATTAGGTATGCAAAAAAAAAAATTACTAAATTTTTCGCTAAATATTGCTATATTTATGTCATATATATTGACCTAAATAATCCTTTTACTTAAAAAAATAGTGTATAATCTGGTTTGTAGAATAATATCTTATGACTGATAAAATGCTAAAATTTGTTAAAATAGGTCAACAAACACCACCTAAAAGAGAGATTAAAGACAGAAAAGACGATTTTAAAGAAATTTATAATGAATTTATCACCAAAAAAGCTGAGGAGCAATCAAGCAGATGTTCCCAATGTGGAGTTCCTTTCTGTCAAGTTCATTGCCCACTAAGCAATAATATACCTGATTGGTTAAAATTAACTGCTGAAGGAAGATTAAAAGAGGCATATGAATTGTCACAAAGCACAAATAATATGCCTGAAGTTTGTGGAAGAATTTGTCCACAAGACAGACTTTGTGAGGGAAACTGCGTTATTGAACAATCTGGACATGGAACCGTTACTATTGGTTCGGTTGAAAAATACATAACAGATACTGCCTGGGAAAAAGGTTGGGTTAAACCAATTGAGGTAAAATTTGAAAAAAATCAAAGTGTTGGGATAATTGGAGCGGGGCCTGCAGGATTGGCTGCAGCAGAACAATTAAGAAAAAATGGTTATAAGATTACTGTTTATGATCGCTATGATCGTGCAGGTGGATTATTAATCTATGGTATACCAAATTTTAAGCTAGAGAAACATGTTGTTGAAAGAAGAACTAAAATATTAGAGGAAGGTGGAATAGAGTTTGTCCAGAATTTTGAGGTTGGTAAAGATGCAACTTTAGATCAATTAAGAAAAAAACATGATGCAATTTTAATTGCTACAGGAGTTTACAAATCAAGAGAAATAAATTTACCTGGAAATGATCTAAATAACATTTTTCCTGCGATGGAGTTTCTAACTGCATCAAATAAAAAAGGCCTAGGTGATAAAGTAGAACTATTTGATAAAGGTATATTAAATGCTGAGGGCAAAGATGTAATTGTTATTGGTGGAGGTGATACAGCTATGGATTGTGTTAGAACCTCTGTTAGACAAAAAGCTAAATCTGTAAAATGTCTTTATAGACGAGATAAAGTGAATATGCCTGGATCATCTAGAGAAGTATCAAATGCCGAGGAAGAAGGTGTAGAATTTGTATGGCTCTCAAGCCCAAAAGAATTTAAAGGTAAAAATAAAGTTGAAAAAATAATTGTTGATCGTATTCAATTAGGTGAACCCGATGACTCAGGAAGAAGAAAACCCGAGATAAAAAAAGGATCCGAATTTGAGGTAAAAGCAGATTTGGTCATAAAAGCATTAGGTTTTGATCCAGAAAATCTTCCACAATTATTCGACGCACAAGAATTACAGGTTACAAAATGGGGAACTATTAAAACTGATTTTGATACTTTAGAAACTAATATTAAAGGTGTTTTTGCTGCTGGTGACATAGTTAGAGGTGCATCATTAGTTGTTTGGGCAATAAAAGATGGAAGAGACGCAGCGACAGGTATTAAAAATTATCTTGAAAATATTGAAATTAAAAAAACGAAAGTAGCTTAGTGAAAAATTACAATAAAAATTTTAAATTATTAAAGAAAAATCATATTTATTCTGAAGATATGGAACATGATGCCTGCGGAGTAGGACTAATAGCTTCGACGGAAGGAAAGAAATCTAGAGCTGTTGTTGATTATGGAATTGAAGCATTAAAAGCAGTTTGGCACAGAGGAGCTGTAGATGCTGATGGAAAAACAGGTGATGGAGCAGGAATACATTTAGAAATTCCTAAAGATTTCTTTATAGAAAAGGTTGAAGTTACTGGTCATGATTATGATAATTCTGAAATTTGTGTAGGAATGATTTTTCTTCCAAGAAATGATTACTCAACCCAAGAAAGTTGTAAAACTATTGTTGAAAGTGAACTGACAAAAAATGATTTTAGCATTTACGGTTGGAGACAGGTTCCGGTAAACCCAAAAGTTTTGGGAGAAAAAGCTTTTCAAACGATGCCGGAAATCATTCAGGTATTATTTAGACCCAATGACCAAAATCTTTTAGATAAAGAACTGGAAAGAAAAATATATGAAACTAGAAAAAGAATTGAAAATAAAGCTTTTGAAGCGTCGTTAAATAAATTTTACATATGCTCTATAAGCTCAAAATCAATTATTTATAAAGGAATGTTCCTAGCTGAGGCTATATCAGATTTTTATTTAGATTTATTGGACAAAAGATTTATTTCAAGGTACTCGATTTTTCATCAAAGATTCTCGACAAATACTGCACCAAGTTGGAGCTTGGCTCAACCATTTAGGGCTGTTGCACATAACGGGGAAATTAATACTTACAAAGGAAATAAAAATTGGATGAAAGTCCACGAGGAAGAGATGAACAGTCCGCTCTTCGAAAATATTGAGAATTTGAAGCCTGTAATACAAAAAGGAGTTTCCGACTCAGCTGCTTTAGACAATGTATTTGAGTTGCTGAATAAATCTGGTCAACCAGCCCCTTTAGCAAAATTGATGTTGATCCCAGATGCGTGGTCAAAAAAGAACAAAACTTTGCCTAAAAGTCATCAACAACTTTTCAATTTTTTAAATAGCACCATGGAACCATGGGATGGACCAGCTGCAATCGCAGCTACTGATAATGAGTGGGTAATTGCAGCGAATGATAGAAATGGACTAAGACCACTAAGATATGCAATTACAAAAGACAAATTACTTTTTGCAGGCTCGGAAACAGGTATGATTGAATTAAACGAAAAAAAAATTTTATCGAAAGGAAGATTGGGTCCAGGAGAAATTATTGGTGTGAGAATCGAGAAAGGAAAAGTTTTTTCAAACGATCAAATAAAAGATTTTTTAGCGAAAGAATACAAACATTTTAACTCGCAGATAATAGATTTAGATGAAAAACTTACTATATCTAATGAAAAAAATAATTTTGAAGGAGAAGATCTAAGAAGAAGACAACATACTTTTGGAATTAGTTTAGAAGATCTAGAATTAATCTTACATCCTATGGCAGAAGATGCAAAAGAAGCAACAGGATCAATGGGTGACGATACTCCTTTAGCTGTTTTGTCTGATAAATATAGACCATTATATCATTTCTTTAGGCAAAATTTCAGTCAGGTAACAAATCCTCCAATTGACTCATTGCGTGAAAATAAAGTTATGAGCTTAAAAACCAGATTTGGAAATTTAGGTAATATTATTGATTTTGATACTCTTACCAAAGAAAATATTTATGTTTTAAATAGTCCAATATTATCAAATTCACAATTTATTAAATTTATTAATTTTTTTGGTCAGAACTCTAAAACGATTGATTGTTCCTTTTCAAAGAATGAAACTTTGAGCATTGCTCTCGAAAGAATTCAAAGAGAGTCAGAAATTTCAGTTAGAAAAGGTGTTACCCAAATTATATTGAGTGATAAAGAAATTTCTTCTGAGAGGTTACCAATTCCAATGTTATTATGTGTCGGTGCTATAAATTCTTTTTTAATCAATAAGAAGTTAAGAGGATATGTATCAATTAATGTTCAATCTGGTGAAGCCTTGGACACGCACTCATTCGCGACGTTAATTGGTGTTGGTGCAACTACGGTAAACCCATATTTAGCTTTCGATAGTCTTTATCAAAGATACGAGAAAAAATTGTTTGGACAATACAGTTTTGATGATTGTGTAGAGAGATATATTAAATCGGTTAATGCTGGTCTTCTTAAGATTATGTCAAAAATGGGTATTTCCGTGATAAGTTCCTATAGAGGCGGATGTAATTTTGAAACTGTAGGATTAAGCAGAACTATTGTAGATGACTATTTTCCAGGCGTAACATCTAAAATTTCTGGTATTGGACTTATAGGCATTGAAAAAAAAATTCGTCAAATTCATAAAGAGGCTTTTGAAAGTACAAATACAGTATTACCAATAGGAGGTATTTACAGATATAGAAAAAATGGTGAAACACATCAATACCAAGGAAGACTAATTCATTTATTGCAAAGCGCTGTAGGATCCAATTCATATCCTGCATATAAAAGATATGCTGAGGGAATATATAATTTACCGCCGATAAATTTAAGAGACTTAATTGATTTTAGAAAAAAAAAATTAGGATCATCAATAGATATTAAATATGTAGAGCCTGTAGAAAAAATTTTGAAAAGATTTGGTAGTGGGAGTATGTCTCATGGTGCGTTATCTAAAGAGGCACATGAAACATTGGCAATAGGAATGAATCGTATTAAAGGTGCTTCATGTAGCGGCGAAGGTGGCGAAGATGAGAAAAGATTTAAAGTTTTAAATAATGGTGACAGCGCAAACTCAAGAGTAAAACAAATTGCATCTGCAAGATTTGGGGTAACTGTAAATTATTTAAATAACTGTAATGAAATAGAGATAAAAATAGCGCAAGGTGCAAAACCTGGTGAGGGTGGCCAACTTCCTGGATTTAAAGTAACTGATGAGATAGCTAAATTAAGACATTCAACACCAGGAGTAACTTTGATTTCACCACCACCTCATCATGATATTTATTCAATAGAGGATTTAGCCCAATTAATTTATGACTTAAAACAGATAAATCCTCATGCGCGAGTTGGGGTAAAATTAGTGGCATCATCCGGAGTTGGAACAATCGCTGCTGGAGTAGCTAAAGCAAAAGCGGATATTATTTTAATCTCAGGTCATAACGGTGGCACAGGTGCCACTCCTCAAACAAGCGTTAAATATGTTGGTATTCCTTGGGAGATGGGTCTCACTGAAGCCAATCAAGTACTTACATTAAATAATTTAAGGCATAAGGTGACTTTAAGAACTGACGGTGGGATCAAAACTGGGAGAGATGTAGTCATAGCTGCAATGATGGGAGCTGAGGAATATGGTGTTGCAACTACAGCTTTGGTTGCTATGGGATGTATTATGGTCAGACAATGTCATTCAAATACATGTCCTGTTGGAGTTTGCACCCAAGATGAAAAATTAAGAGAGAAGTTTAATGGTACTCCAGATAAAGTAGTGAATTTATTTACTTTTATAGCATCGGAGGTTAGAGAAATTTTAGCTAAAATAGGGTTTAAGTCTTTAAATGATATCATTGGAAGAACAGATTTATTAATGCAAGTTAGCAAAGCTTCACCAAATTTAGATGATTTAGATTTAAATCCTTTATTTGTTCAAGCAGATTCAGGAAATAATAAAAGGTATTGTGAAGACTCAAAAATTAATAATGTACCAGATACATTAGACCAAAAAATATGGCCTGAGATAGAAAAATCTTTAGATAGGAAAGAAAAAATAGATAAAGAATTTTTGATTAAAAATACCAATAGAGCTGTTGGAACTAGAATTTCGCATCATCTTTACAAAAAATATGGATATGAAAGTTTAAATGAAAATTTCTTAACGCTTAATTTTAAAGGTTCTGCAGGACAATCATTCGGAGCTTTCTCTTGTAAGGGTTTAAAATTAGTTCTCAAAGGAGATGCCAACGATTATGTTGGTAAAGGGTTGTCGGGAGCTACGATTTCAATCAGTATTCCTGATGAAAGTAATTTAATTTCAAACGAAAATACAATTATTGGAAATACAGTCCTATATGGAGCTACATCTGGAAAACTATATGCCGCTGGTCAGGCTGGAGATAGATTTGCAGTAAGAAACTCTGGTGCCATAACTGTTGTCGAAGGATGTGACTCTAACGGCTGCGAATACATGACAGGTGGTACTGCTGTTATTTTAGGAAATGTGGGTGATAACTTTGCGGCTGGTATGACAGGAGGAATGGCATTTATTTATGATAAATCAAATGTATTTGAAAGAAAAGTAAATCCAGAATCTGTTATTTGGCAAAATGTTGAAACTGATTTTTGGAAAAATTATTTAAAAAACTTAATCTTGGAACATTCAAACGAAACGAAATCTTTTTTTTCACAAAATATAATTTCAAATTTTGATGATGAAGTAAAAAATTTTATTCAAGTTTGTCCTAAAGAAATGATAGATAAAATATCTAATCCCCTTTCTTTAAAATCTAAAGTTAAAAGAGTTAGTTAATAATAAATTTAAGTTCTTTTTTTAATTTACAAAGATATTTTTGAGAGGATAAACTATGATTACCGTTCTTGATTATTATTAATTTTTTTTTAGCTTTACTAAAAATTTTTAAAATTTTTCTTGAATATGAAATTGGTACAACTTCATCTTTTTGACCATGAACCATTGTGACTTTTATTTTTGAGTCAATTTTTTTATTAAAAACTCTATTTTTTCTTCCGTCTTTAATTAATTGAAGAGTTATAGGATATTTATAATCTCCGTAGTTTAAATGGTAAATTTTCTTTTTTATAAGTTCGTCTTTGATTTTTTTTGTAAATTTTTTCCACATGAGATTTTCTAAAAATTCTGGGGCAGATCCGATTCCTAAAAAACCAACTATCTGTTTTTTAAAGTTTTGAAATTGATTCAATGATATCCAAGATCCCATACTTGAACCAACAAAAATAATCTTATTTTTTTTTACAATTTTTTTTATAAGAATACTTGTATCCTTACTCCATTTTGTAATATTCCCATTAGTAAATTTACCAGATGATTTTCCATGACCTGTGTATTCTAAAGCTAAAAAACCCAAATTATTTTTTTTTGCAAAATTAAAAAAAGCCTTTGACTTCGCACCTTCTAAGTCTGACATAAATCCATGTAAAAAAACTATGTAAACACTATTATTTCTCATATGTTTTAAATATCGTATTCTTTTTGTTTTAGTAATCTTAAAATAATTGAAGTTTGTCATTAAAGTTTATTAGTTTTATCTATTATTATATAACTTATATTATGACGTCTAATATAAAAGTTTTACAAGTAATACCTAAATTGGGTTATGGGGGTGCTGAAACTGGTTGTTACGACATTGCACATTATCTTCCTGAAAATAATTGTAAATCTTTTATTGTAACGAGCGGAGGTGAATTAATAAAATTTGTTGATAAAAAAAAAGTGAAGATAATTAGACTACCAGTTCATAGTAAAAATCCAATTTTAATATTATTTAACGCAGTAATTTTGGTAGGCATAATCTTAATTTTTAATATATCAATTGTGCATGCTAGAAGTCGAGCACCTGCATGGTCGTGCCTCCTAGCAACAAAGTTAACAAAAAGAAAATTTGTAACAACTTTTCATGGAACTTATAACTTCAAGAGTAAATTTAAAAAATTTTATAATTCAATTATGTTAAGATCTGATTTAATAATTGCTGGATCAAATTTTATTTTTTCACACATCAAAGAAAATTATTCAGAGCTATTGAATATTAAAAAGAAGTTTTTAGTAATTTTTAGAGGGATAAACGTAGATTATTTTGATTGTAGTACTACTTTAGAAAATGATGAAAAAAAACTACTCAAAGATTGGCAAATTAATAAAGAAAAAAAAATTATTTTAATGCCAGGAAGACTTACTTCTTGGAAAGGACAACAATTATTTATAGAGGCAATAAATCTTGTTAAAGTAGAACTTGGTTATGAGGCTTTTCATGCAGTAATATTAGGTAATGATCAAGGAAGAGATTTGTACAAAAAAAAATTAATACGCTTAACTGAGCAACATCGTTTAACTGATCAAATAAAATTTATAGATCACTGTAAGAATATGGCATTAGCCTATAAAATTTCTGATATCGTTGTTTCTGCCTCAATCGAACCAGAAGCATTTGGAAGAGTTGCGGTAGAGGCACAATCTATGGAAAAAATTATAATTGCAAGTAATATTGGTGGATCAAATGAGACAATCATAAATGATGAAACAGGATTACTTTTCGAGTCTGGTGATGCAAAATCTTTAAGTAAAAAAATTATGCAAGCTTTAACAATGGATGAATCTTCAACAAAATTAATGGGAAAAGAAGGGCGAAAAAACATTATTAAAAAATTTAATGTTGAAAAAATGTGTTTTTCTACTTATTCAGAGTATAAAAGATTACTAAACTAAATGCCTATTATTACATTACCTGACGGAAAGAACTTAGATTTTTCTAAAGCTGTTACAGGATTAGAAATTGCAGAAAAGATCAGCAAGTCGCTAGTTAAACAAGCTTTAATTATGAGCGTAGATGGAGAACTAAAGGATTTATATTTTATTATAAAAAAAGATTGTTCAGTAAAAATTTTTACCTCAAAAGATCCTGAAGGATTAGAAGTGATTAGACACGATACTGCACATATTATGGCTATGGCGGTTCAAGAATTGTTTCCTGGTACCCAGGTAACAATCGGCCCAGTAATCGAAAATGGATTTTATTATGATTTTGCTAGAAAGGAACCTTTTACAAGTAGTGATCTGGAAAAAATTGAAAAAAAAATGTTAGAGATAATTGATAAAGATGTAGTAACAAAAAGAGAAGTTTGGGAAAGAAAAAAAGCAATCGATCATTTTAAGGAAATTGGTGAAAAATATAAGGCTGAAATAATAGAAAGCATTCCAGAAAATGAGGAGCTCTCTATATATCATCATGGGGATACTTGGTATGATTTGTGTAGAGGTCCCCACCTTTTATCATCAGGTAAAATTGGTAAAGCTTTTAAGCTCACAAAAGTTGCAGGAGCTTATTGGCGTGGAGATTCTAAAAATGAAATGTTGCAGAGAATCTACGGAACAGGTTGGGCATCACAAAAAGATTTGGATGATTATTTAATAAGAATACAAGAAGCTGAAAAAAGGGACCATAGAAAACTTGGTAAAGAAATGGATCTATTTCATTTTAGAGAAGAGAGTCCTGGATCCGTCTTCTGGCATGAAAAGGGATGGGCATTATTTCAAAAATTAACTAATTATATGAAGATGAAACAAAATACAGCCGGATATAAAGAGATTAATACCCCAGAGGTTTTAGATAGGAGTTTGTGGGAAAAATCAGGTCATTGGGAAAAATTTGGAACAAATATGTACACATCAACGACACCAGACGAAAAGGTATTTGCTATTAAACCTATGAATTGTCCAGGTTGCGTTGAGGTCTTTAATCAAGGTCTTAAAAGTTATAAAGATTTACCATTAAAAATGTCTGAGTTTGGAAAGGTTCATCGCTATGAACCCTCAGGCGCGCTTCATGGTCTATTAAGAGTAAGAGCATTTACACAAGATGATGCACATATATTTTGTACTGAGGATCAAATAACAGAAGAATGTTTAACAGTAACTAATCTTATCTTAGAAATTTATAAAGATCTTGGTTTCGAAAATGTTATTCTAAAATATTCTGACAGACCAGAATTAAGAGTTGGAGATGATGGAGTATGGGATAAAGCTGAGGCAGCCTTATTAGAAGCAGTTAAAGCTACTAAGTTAGAATATACTATTAATAATGGGGAAGGTGCATTTTATGGACCTAAAATCGAGTTTGTTTTAAGGGATGCTATTGGAAGAGATTGGCAATGCGGTACTCTTCAGGTAGATTTTAATTTACCTGGAAGATTAGGTGCTTCATATGTAGACAAAGATGGAACCAAAAAAGTTCCAGTAATGTTACATAGAGCATTGTTTGGATCACTTGAAAGATTTATTGGAATTTTGATTGAAAATTATGCGGGAAAATTTCCATTTTGGATTTCTCCATTACAAATAGTCATAATTCCAATTTCAGAAGATTTCGAAGATTATGCTATCGAGGTTTCAAAAAAGATAAAGTTAGCTGGCATGAGTGCAATTGTTGATTTAAAAAAACACAATTTGAATTATAAAATTAGAGATCATTCGCAAGCAAAAGTACCTCTTTTATTAATTTGTGGTAAAAAAGAAGTTGACAGTAACTCAGTAACCATTAGAAAATTGGATTCTAATAAACAAGAAAATATGGAATTAAATAAATTTTTAAAAACATTCTCTGCTTTAAATAAAGCACCCTCGAATTAAGTGGCAAATTTGAAACAAAATTATTTCCAAAAGAGAACCAAGGATAGAGGTCCTAGATCTAATAATAGAATTTCGTCTCCAGAAGTTCAGGTTATTACAAATGATGGAGAGAATCTAGGTGTCCTAAATACAAATGAAGCTATATCAAAAGCTAAAAACCAGGGCCTAGATTTAATTGAAATAGCACCTAATGCAAATCCGCCAGTTTGTAAGATTATGGATATGGGAAAATTTAAATATGATGCTCAGAAAAAGGCAAATCTTGCAAAAAAAAAACAAAAAGTTATTTCTCTAAAAGAAATAAAAATGAGACCAGTTACAGAAACGCATGATTATCAATTTAAAGTAAAAAATGCTAAAAAATTTATTGCAAAAGGTGACAAAGTAAAATTTACAATCAGATTTAAAGGACGTGAGCTTCAACACTCTCATCTGGGCAATGCACTTATGACAAAGATTAAAGAAGATATGAAGGATATAGGTAAAGTAGAATTGCATCCAAAATTCGATGGAAAACAAATGATTATGGTAATTCAGCCAATATAAACTTTAATTGTAGTTGTAAATTTTAATCATTCTTTGTATAAATTCGTCCATTATGCCAAAATTAAAAACAAAAAGCTCAGCAAAAAAAAGATTTAAAATATCAGCTAGGGGAAAAGTAATAATGGCACAGGCTGGTAAGAGACACGGGATGATTAAAAGATCAAATTCACAAATTAGAAAATTAAGAGGCACCACAACGATGTCTAAACAAGACGGTAAAATTGTTAAATCGTACATGCCTTACAGTTTGAGAGGCTAATATGGCAAGAGTTAAAAGAGGTGTAACTAGTAAAGCAAAACATAAAAAAGTCTTAAAAGCAGTAAAAGGTCAATGGGGCAGAAGA
>CABXYJ010000012.1 GCA_902516345.1 uncultured Pelagibacteraceae bacterium | reverse complement strand
ACAAACTTTCTCAATAAACTATTGTCATTACAATAAATTATAGGGATTATTGGGCGTTTTGCTCAATTAGTTATTTTAAAAGTGAAGATTTAAGAAGAGAAGTGTGGACGGTTAAGGTTACCGAAATTTGTCGTACACACTTCAAAAATATATAAATTTTATTCTTAGAATTTATATAGAAGCTAGTGTGCGCCGTTTTTAAACTTGAGAGTTTGATCATGGCTCAGAACGTACGCTGGCGGCACGCCTAACACATGCAAGTCGAACGAAGTAGCAATACTTAGTGGCAGACGGGTGAGTAACATGTAGGTATCTACCCTATGGCCTGGAATAACACGAGGAAACTTGTGCTAATACTGGATAAGTCTTTACGGAGAAAGCTTTATGCACCATTGGATGAGCCTGCACTTGATTAGTTTGTTGGTAGGGTAATGGCCTACCAAGACTTTGATCAATAGCTGATTTGAGAGGATGATCAGCCACATTGGGACTGAGACACGGCCCAAACTCCTACGGGAGGCAGCAGTGGGGAATCTTGCACAATGGAGGAAACTCTGATGCAGCGATGCCGCGTGAGTGAAGAAGGCCCTTGGGTTGTAAAGCTCTTTCGTCGGGGAAGAAAATGACTGTACCCGAATAAGAAGGTCCGGCTAACTTCGTGCCAGCAGCCGCGGTAATACGAAGGGACCTAGCGTAGTTCGGAATTACTGGGCTTAAAGAGTTCGTAGGTTGTTGAAATAGTTGGTGGTGAAATCCCAGAGCTTAACTCTGGAACTGCCATCAAAACTTTTCAGCTAGAGTATGATAGAGGAAAGCAGAATTTCTAGTGTAGAGGTGAAATTCGTAGATATTAGAAAGAATACCAATTGCGAAGGCAGCTTTCTGGATCATTACTGACACTGAGGAACGAAAGCATGGGTAGCGAAGAGGATTAGATACCCTCGTAGTCCATGCCGTAAACGATGTGTGTTAGACGTTGGAGATTTATCTTCAGTGTCGCAGCGAAAGCGATAAACACACCGCCTGGGGAGTACGACCGCAAGGTTAAAACTCAAATGAATTGACGGGGACCCGCACAAGTAGTGGAGCATGTGGTTTAATTCGAAGATACGCGCAGAACCTTACCAACACTTGACATGTTCGTCGCGACTTTAAGAGATTAAAGTTTTCGGTTCGGCCGGACGAAACACAGGTGCTGCATGGCTGTCGTCAGCTCGTGTCGTGAGATGTTGGGTTAAGTCCCGCAACGAGCGCAACCCTCACTTTTAGTTGCCATCATTTAGTTGGGCACTCTGAAAGAACTGCCAGTGATAAGCTGGAGGAAGGTGGGGATGACGTCAAGTCCTCATGGCCCTTACGTGTTGGGCTACACACGTGCTACAATGGTATTTACAACAGGAAGCAAGACGGCGACGTTTAGCAAATCCTCAAAAAATACCTCAGTTCGGATTGCACTCTGCAACTCGAGTGCATGAAGCTGGAATTACTAGTAATCGTGGATCAGCGTGCCACGGTGAATGCGTTCCCGGGTCTTGTACACACCGCCCGTCACACCATGGGAGTTGGTTCTACCTTAAGGCAAGGTTTAAAAACCTTGACCACGGTATAGTCAGCGACTGGGGTGAAGTCGTAACAAGGTAGCCGTAGGGGAACCTGCGGCTGGATTACCTCCTTTCTAAGGATGAATGAAAATTTTTTTCATTCTAAATAATATACATTGGTAATGTGACCGTCCTCATTTCTCTTCTTAAATTTAGTGTTTCTCTTGCACATGGGCCGGTAGCTCAGTTGGTTAGAGCACACCCTTGATAAGGGTGGGGTCGAAAGTTCGAGTCTTTCTCGGCCCACCAATATTTAATTAAGGGGGATTAGCTCAGCTGGGAGAGCGCCTGATTTGCATTCAGGAGGTCAGCGGTTCGATCCCGCTATCCTCCACCATGACACTTAGTTATAAAAATTGTAAATAAATTAATAATTAATATCAATATCTATATCCGAACATTTGATAAGTTATAATCTAATGTTCAATAAAAATTTGATTCAACACAGAATTTTTTTCTGTGCATAAATCAAGCGTTTAAGGGCGTGTGGCGGATGCCTTGGCACTGAAAGCCGATGAAGGACGTGATATACTGCGATAAGTTTCGGGGAGCTGTATGTAAGTTTTGATCCGAAAATTTCCGAATGGGGAAACCCACCACTTTATGTGGTACTTTAAACTTAATTCATAGGTTTAAAGAGACAACCTGGAGAACTGAAACATCTAAGTAACCAGAGGAAAAGAAATCAATTGAGATTCCGTTAGTAGTGGCGAGCGAAAGCGGAATAGGCCAGAAATTTTAATAAAAAAATTTGAATAGTTTGGAAAAACTAACCATAGAGGGTGATAGTCCCGTATAAGTAATGTTTGTTAAAATTCATGAGTAAAGCGGGACACGTGTAATCTTGCTCGAATATAGGGGGACCACCCTCTAAGCCTAAATACTCTTCAGTGACCGATAGTGAACTAGTACCGTGAGGGAAAGGTGAAAAGAACCCCTATTAGGGGAGTGAAATAGAACCTGAAACCGCATGCCTACAATCAGTCGAAGCTCTTTTTAGAGTGACGGCGTACCTTTTGTATAATGGGTCAGTGACTTAATTTATTAAGCAAGCTTAAGCCATCTAGGTGTAGGCGTAGCGAAAGCAAGTCTTAATAGGGCGATTAGTTTAATGAATTAGACCCGAAAACGAATGAGCTTACCATGAGCAGGTTGAAAGCAAGGTAACACTTGCCGGAGGACCGAACCAGTTGACGTTGAAAAGTCTTTGGATGACTTGTGGTAAGGGGTGAAAGGCCAACCAAATTCGTAGATAGCTGGTTTTCCGCGAAAACTATTTAGGTAGTGCGTTGAATAAATAGATGTTTAGAGGTAGAGCACTAAATGGGCTAGGGGGAAGAGATTCTTACCAAACCTAATAAAACTCCGAATGCTAAACATTGTTCTTCAGCAGACAGACTGTGGGTGCTAAGGTCCATGGTCGAGAGGGAAAGAGCCCAGACCACCAGATAAGGTCCCAAAATTATGATTAAGTGTGAAAGGATGTGGAAATTCCTTAACAGCCGGGAGGTTGGCTTAGAAGCAGCCATCCTTTAAAGATAGCGTAACAGCTCACCGGTCTAATAGAGTTTCTGCGCCGAAGATGTAACGGGGCTAAAATCATATACCGAATCTGTGGATTTATAATTTTTTCGAAAATTATAACTGGTAGCGGAACGTTCTGTAAGCCTGTAAAGGGATACCCGTGAGGGATCCTGGAGGTATCAGAAGTGCGAATGCTGACATAAGTAACGATAAAAGAAGTGAAAAACTTCTTCGCCGAAAATCCAAGGGTTTCTGCGCAAGGTTAATCCGCGCAGAGTTAGTCGGCACCTAAGGCGAGGGCGAAAGCCGTAGTCGATGGAAATAAGGTTAATATTCCTTAACCAGATGGTAGTGACGAATCTTGTGAGTTGTGAGTTCTTAATGGATTGAACTTGCCGCGAAAAGGTTCCGAGAAATAGCTCCATCATAAGACCGTACCCTAAACCGACACAGGTGGATTAATAGAGTATATTTAGGCGCTTGAGAGAATGATGTTGAAGGAACTCGGCAAAATGCTTCCGTAACTTCGGAATAAGGAAGACCTTTATTTAGGCAACTATTTAAAGGTGGCACAAGCCAGGGAGAAGCGACTGTTTATCAAAAACACAGGGCTCTGCTAACACGTAAGTGGATGTATAGGGTCTGACGCCTGCCCGGTGCTGGAAGGTTAATGCGATGGGTGCAAGCTCATTTCTGAAGCCCCAGTAAACGGCGGCCGTAACTATAACGGTCCTAAGGTAGCGAAATTCCTTGTCGGGTAAGTTCCGACCTGCATGAATGGCGTAACGATTTCTCCGCTGTCTCCAACATCAACTCAGTGAAATTGAATTCTCCGTGAAGATGCGGAGTTCGCGTAGTTAGACGGAAAGACCCCGTGCACCTTTACTGCAACTTTACATTGGTGTTAGGAAAAACATATTTAGCATAGGAGGGAGACATTGAAACAAGAGCGTCAGCTTTTGTGGAGTCACCAGTGAAATACCTCTTTTGTTTTTCTTGATATCTAACTGATTGCCGTCATCCGGCATCAAGACATTGTATGGTGGGTAGTTTGACTGGGGCGGTCGCCTCCCAAATAGTAACGGAGGCGTGCGAAGGTAGGCTCAGAACGGTCAGAAATCGTTCGTAGAGTGCAATGGCATAAGCCTGCCTGACTGTGAGACTGACAAGTCGAGCAGAGACGAAAGTCGGTCATAGTGATCCGGTGGTTCTGAGTGGAAGGGCCATCGCTCAACGGATAAAAGGTACGCCGGGGATAACAGGCTGATACTGCCCAAGAGCTCATATCGACGGCAGTGTTTGGCACCTCGATGTCGGCTCATCACATCCTGGGGCTGGAGCAGGTCCCAAGGGTTTGGCTGTTCGCCAATTAAAGTGGTACGTGAGCTGGGTTCAGAACGTCGTGAGACAGTTCGGTCCCTATCTGCTATGCGTGTAGAAGAATTGAGAGGAGTTGACCCTAGTACGAGAGGACCGGGTTGAACATACCACTGGTGGACCGGTTGTAGCGCCAGCTGCAGTGCCGGGTAGCTAAGTATGGACGAGATAACTGCTGAAAGCATCTAAGCGGGAAACTCACCTCAAAACTAGTTCTTCCTATAGAGCCGTGGTAGACCACCACGTTGATAGGCTGGATGTGGAAGCGCAGTAATGCGTGCAGCTGACCAGTACTAATAGCTCAATTGGCTTGATTTATGCACTGAAAAAAATTTTGTATAGATAAAATTGATACTTATTTAGTAAAAATATAAATAAATTTTGGCTTATATAATATTAATTCAATAAATTAATTTAATTGTTCCACCAAACTTATCTTTTTTAAATAAATTCGATGTGTGAATTAGTATTCCATGATTTCTCTTACCTAGTAGAAGAGGTTCATTATCTTTTCTAGATTTATTAAGTCTATTCAATCGAATAGTATTTCCATTATCATTCATGAATATTGGATCAATGGTTTTTTTTGCTGCAAAAATTGTGTCAGGAAAATAATCATTAATTAATTTTACTGATCTTTTAATAAATGAAGAAGAAATACCATTAAAATCATCACTGCAAATCAAAAGATATTCTTTATCTTTAGAAATTTTTAATATTATTTTTTTGTAATAATCAATTACATCAGAAAGATAATAATTTTGATTTTGAATTTCCTTTTTTTTTCTTTTGTAAATAAAATATTTTTTATTTAAATCATTTTTAACGTTATCATTTGCAAAAACTAAAAATTTTTGTTTGAATTTTTTACCAATCAAACCGATGTTTTTAAAAAGCTTTTTTTTTGATGCTTGGTTATGTATGTAAATCGGGAATATATCATTTTGTTTAATTTGTAAATTATCCGAATTAATTCCGAAGCTTTTTTTATTAAATAAAATTGTTTTTTTTGTTTTTATTAATCTTTCAGGGTTATTATTATGGTGAGACCCATGATAGTGAAAAACATTACTTTCAGCTGAATAATATATAAATTTTCCACTTCTAATTTTTTGAGCAGCCCAATATCTATCTTCGAGATTTGTAATTGAGTTATCAAACTTATTCGACTTCCATTCATTTCTTCTAATCATACTACAAGCATTATTAAATTGAGGATCAGTTTTTTGAAGTTTACTTTCAGACCCGTAAGTCAACATTAAGTCTCTCACAGTCAAATCGTCACTAAAATTTAAAGATACTTGTCTTGCGTATGAGGCACATATTTGAAAATTTTTTTTTAGTTGAATTAATAAATTTTCAATCAAGTATTGGTCGCATGGGATGCAATGGGCACTTAATACCAAAATATAATCGCCTTTACACTTAGAAAATCCAAAATTTAACATTTTGCCAGGTGTATAATTGTTATTGAATTTAAAAATTTTTACTTTTTTATTGAAGTTTTTTGCGATTTCAATTGTTCCATCATTACTTTTGTTATCTATTACAACTATTTCAAACGGTTTAATTGTTTGGTTTAAAATTTTTTTAATACAAAGATTTATCCATTTAGACTCATTAAAACATCTTATTAAAATTGAAACTTTAGGACTTTGAGACAGTTTCATTCTTTTTATTATTTATTTCCTCATCAAATGGGATATAAGTGTTACCTGAAGTTCCAACTTTATTATCATTTGAATTTGTATAATATAGTGTGTTTGGAACTTCATACATCTGATCACAATTATCACACATACTATATTTAGACATGTCCCCTGTGCTATGCGCTTTTTTTAGGTTAATATTATTTGGGTTATTTTCAATTTCGTCCAAAGATTGTTTAGATAAATCACCTGTTATTAATTGGCTATTGAAATCAAAACAACATGCTGATATTTTTCCGTCATATCTTACTTGTAATGGACCACTATGAGGTCTGCCACAAGTTTTTTTTCTTTTATAATTTTTACTTCTCAATTCCAAAGCATCAGTCCAATTATGTGCCTCCCATACATTAACCTCGTCAACTCTATCTTTCCAATAATTAATAAAATCTTCAGTTTGGTGTTTGTTTAAATCTTGTCTTACAAAATAAACACCGGTTTTAGGATATATTGAGTTATACTTATTTTTTAATTCAATTAATTTATTTATTCTTTGTATGGCTAAATCAAAAGTATTTAAATTATGTAGTTTTTGATAAATTTCTTTAGTTGTAGAAAAACAACTAAATCTGATACTATCCATTTTTAAATTAATTAACTCTTCAGACAATTTTTCTTTTAATAAATATCCTGTTGTATCAGTGGAAACAGACAACCCCTTTTCTTTTGCATACCTCACTCTATCTAAAAAGTATTTATCTAACATCGGTTCACCAAATCCTAAAAGGGTTACAAATTTTAAGCCTCTAGGTATAGCTTCATCAATTATTTTTTTATAAAGTTCCATTGACATCACTCCTTGGTCTCTAGTCATTTTTTCTCTAGGACAAATTGTGCAATGATATGCGCATTTATTTGTGAGTTCAAAAACCACTTCTTTATTTTTGAGCATTTTCATTTAAAAGACTTATACACTATAAAAGTTAAATTGCATCATCATAAATAAAAGGCTTATAATTTATAATAGAGTTACAAATACTTCTAAGTGGTTTGTCATTTCCTTTTTTTAGAATATCAAAAACATCATCCTTTAAGCTAAAAATAGGCCAAGTCATCTTATTTTCAACAATTGAATTCGGCACTATGGTTCTTCTAAAAAAAAAGTGATAAGCATATTTTTTAGCTCTGATAATCTTTATAGGATCAACTTCAGACATAATAGGAAGTTTATCTAAAATTTCAAAATATTCTTTTTTGGTTTTTGGATCTATCGAAATTTTCTTATTTTTCACATAAGACTCTCCTGCAACTATAACATTTGTGCCAAAAGGAGAAAATTCCATACCAACTTTACTGGCATAAATTATTAATGTGTTGCTAATATCTACTAAGGGATATGTGCTTAAATTTTCATCTGATCCAATTATAAATACATTTTTGGGTAAAATCTTATATTTTTTTATCAGTTCATCTTTGACTTTTTGATTTGAGACTCTGTCATAATTTATTTCCCCTGGGTGAGCTCTAATTATTAATTGCAAATCATCTCTTAATTTGAAGTATTCTACAGTTTCAAAAACCCAACTCATCATATCTGGAAAAATATTATCTTTATAAATTAAATTAGCATCCCAAATTATATTTGTTGCCATTGTAATAATTGGTTTTTTTAAATTAATACCTTTTTTAACCAGTGCATCTTTTATTTCAAATTTTGGATTGTCAAAGTAGTATGTCCAGTCACTAGTTCCATATTTTCTTGATTTTAAATATTTAGTTATTTTATCATCTCTTTCATAATTAAGATCTATATTTTCCCATTCAGATGTTGGTTCATCGACCATAGTAAAATGATAAGTGTCATCATGACTAAAAATAAAAGAATTTTTTCTATAACCAGATACATAACTAATAATTTTTTTCCCATACTTTTTTGATACAGAACTAATTATACCTTGCGGTATATAAATCGCGTGGTTTGAAATAACAATTTCAAAATCGGGATTATCTATAAAAAATTGACTTATAACTTTTTTGGTAATTATTCCTGCTTGAACAAATTTTCGAAGTATCTTATCACTATTTTTTTGTTCGTTTAAACTTCCGACCGCATAATATCTTAATGCTCCAGCCAAAGAGTGCTCTCCAATACTAATACCGTCTTCCTTGTATGAAGAAAGGTCATTATAATCTAAATAATTTACCTTTTCGTTTATTTCTTTTATTTCTCCAGGGGTTATAAATTGACTATAATAATTTATTTTTAAATCTAATCCATCAAAAGCAAATTTTCCAGAGTCTAAACATCCGTTACAAATTTTGGATACCCCACTTTTAGAAAAAGTTTCTTCATTTATAAAATTTGAAGTAGCCATCATACAAGCAGGTAGAACTTTATCACATAAAAGTATTTCTACTCGTGCACCATAATATGTTAATGCAAACGCCAATAATGATTCAAAGTGAGAGCAAAACAATAGTCCACCCGAACTTGTTGCTATAAGAATTTTTTTACCATTCGCCTTTTTCTTAATTACCTCAAATTCTTCTTTATTTTCATTAATAATTTTTTTCCAATTAGTAGAAGAATAATTTCTTATTTTAAATTTTTTTAGTAGTTTCTTGATTAAAAACCTCATAATTGGCTCTGAAAAGTTTTAATAAATTTATAAGTAGAAAGAATTTGAAAAAATTGAAAACTCGATTCTGAATTTTTCTTTTTAACAAAAGTTTCAAATTTATTAATTAAATGTTTCTGATTAAATATTCCAAGATTATGAAAATCTCTAGACCCAATATTGTCCATAAAATAGTCTTTTAATTCTGTTCTAAGCCAATGAGACTGTGGATCTGCAATGGATTTTTTATTTTTTTTAAATTTTAAAATTTTACTTCTTTTATTTAAGACCTCTTTCATTATCCATCTATTTATATTATCCTTTAATTTAAATTCATTATCTAGATTAAAACAAAATTTAGCAATATCGCTATCTAAAAAAGGTATACGTGTTTCAATGTGATTTGCCATTGAAAGCCTGTCGGTAAATTTTAAATTTCTAGGTAATTTTATATTACTAATGTCCTGTATTTGTGATTTTTGAAGATGATTCATTTTAGAAAAACCCACAAAGTCTTTCGTGTCTAATTTATAAAAATTTTCTGACAGATGTGAGTCTAAAAAATTATTATCAAATACATTTATGTCAACAAAAGGAGTGCTATCAGTTGTAGAAGCTCCCTGAATTGATAGGGTCATAATTCTATTTAATAATTCTATTGAAGTATTTTTTTTACTTTTGATTGAAAATTGCAACAAATCATTTAAAACTTTTTTTGGATCTTTATTCTTATCTATTAAATATGGTAAATAATTGTAAGAATATCCTCCTAATATTTCATCTCCACCAGTACCTTCTATAATAACATTATATTTTTCTTTTTTTGCTAATTCATAAAGTTTTTTTACAGCAAATAATCTAATTGATGTAAATGGAGACTCCATTAATAAAGATAATTGTTCAAAATTATTGATAACATCATCGCTTGTTAAAAAAACTTTATGATTATTAATTCCTATTTTTTCTGCGTTTAATTTAGCTACATCCGACTCACCAAGATTATGATTATTTTTAAAATCGTAAGTAAAGGAGTCAATTTTATAATTAGTTTTTTGACTAACCAAACTTGCTAAACTTGTACTATCGATCCCGCCACTCATAAAAACACCGATTTTTTTGTCAGAAATTAAATAGTCATCGATCTTAGAGTCGATTAAGTTATATAATCTATTGATAGTTAACTCTTCGTTTTGTTTTCTATGATTACTAGAAAATATAGACCAATATTTTTTTTTTATAATGTTATTTCTATTGTATTTATAGAAATAAGAAGGTCTTACAGCTTCCACACCTTCAAAAAATGTAGAATTGTGATGATCTTGTTTTCCAATAAGTAAAAACTCAGCCATAGAGTTGTAGTTAAGATTATTTTTTTTACTGTAATTAAGTATTGGTTTTATTTCAGATGAAAAGATAATTGATTCATATGTTTCACTTACGTATAAAGGTTTAATTCCAAACTGATCTCTGGCAACAAGTATTTTTTTTGTTTTCAAGTCATATATAAGTATTGAAAACATTCCTTTAATAAGCCTAAAGATTTTGGTACCCATCTCTTCATAGAGATTAATTAAAACTTCTGTATCTGAATTGCTTTTTAGAACTTTTATTTTTAAGTATTTTTTTAACTTTTTGAAATTATAAATTTCACCATTAAATACAATCATAATATTTTTTGATTTACTAAGCATTGGCTGCATACCATTTGGGGAAAGATCTTGAATACTTAGTCTAAAAAATTTTACAAATATATCATCATTGATAAATGACTTAGAGTCGTCAGGTCCTCTATGAGATAAAAGATTTGCTGAATTATTTAGTTTTTTAATATTAAACTCATGAGCAATTTTTTTTTTAACAAAAAAGAAACCACACATAATTATTTTTCTTAAATTTTTTTAATTTTCTTATAATCAATATACCAATCAATGAATTGGTTAATACCTTTTTCTAAATCTACTTTATATCTTAAGTTATAATTATTTATAGATTTTTTCATATCAGCATGTGTGCCATGCATATCACCACTTTGTTTTTCTATATAATTTTTTATCGATTTTTTATTAAGTTTTTTTTCTATTAACTCTATAAATAAACCCAATTTTTTTGGATTATTACTACCTAAGTTTAATATTTCGAATTTCTTATTAACTTTTTTTTTTAATATAATGTCAATAAATCTAATTATATCTGATACATAAGTAAAATCTCTAAAATGATCTCCTCTATTAAATATATCAATCTTTTCATTTTTAATAATTTTTTTTGTAAAATTAAAATATGCCATATCAGGTCTTCCCCATGGCCCATACACTGTAAATAGTCTTAATACTTTTATAGGTATATTGTACAAATGACTATAAGAGTGAGCTATGGCTTCCATTGATATTTTTGAGGCAGCATAAAATGAGATTGGAGTGTTTGTGTTCTGATTTTCATTAAAGCTTTTACTTTTTTGTAACCCATAAACACTACTTGAGCTCGCAAATAATATTTTTTTAGGAGGTTTTTCTTTGCAAAGTTCCAAAATATTAGTTGTTGATAAAATATTATTGTCAATATATGAGAAAGGGTTTTTCATCGAATATCTAACTCCTGCTTGAGCTGCAAGATGTATAATATAATCAAATTTATGTTTTTTAAATATTCTCTTAAGTTTGTTCTTATGACAAAGGTTAACTTTATAAAATTTAAATTTTTTTTTATCTTTTAGTATATCTTTAAGCCTATCTTTTTTTAATTGAGGGTCATAATAGTTATTAATAGAGTCAATACCAATAACATTAATATTTTTTTTTATTAAAAATTTTGTTAAATGATATCCAATAAAACCAGCACACCCAGTCACCAAATATTTCATGATTTTTTTAGAAATTCTCTTGCTTCTTTAAGTTCATTTAAGTTGTCAATATTTATAATTTTATCTTCGATTAAAATAAAACCAGTCTTTTGTGGCAAAATTGTATTTTTTTTTAAAATAGATTTTCTAGAAACAAAATAAGCCACACCATTTCTGATATAACAATTATCTAAAAGCTGTCTACTAATAAATTTTGATCCTCTTTTGACATCACTATATCTTAATAAGTTTTTTTTAACTTTTAATATTTTGATAGGATGAAATTTAGAGTTTATTTGAGATACAGTCCAGACAGCGTCAAGTTTTCTTTTAGTCAATAAATTTAAGCATTTTTTTAAATGAGAGATTTTTCTTAATGGCGATGTTGGCTGTAAAAGACATACATAATCAAAATCAGTTTTATAAAATTTTTCATATCTCTTAAGTTCATATTTTATTATCGTAAGATCGGTTACAAAATCTGTAGATAATTTTTTCGGTCTAAGAAAATCAATTTGTATATTATTTTTTTCTAAATAATTTTTATAAACAATAGAGTCTGTGCTAATTATTATTTTATCGAAAATCTTACTTTTATCTGCAATTTCATAAGCATGTTCAATTAGAGTTTTATTTCCAATTATTTTTTTTAAATTTTTATTTTTTATACCTTTGCTACCTGATCTGGCTGGTATTATTGCTAAAATTTTCACCTCATATATTTATTTGCTAAATATTAGAAAAGCAAGTAAATTGAATTTCAATAATTTTTATACGAATTTCATCTTATGAAAAAAATAAATTTAATTGCTGAAATTGGATGGAATCATATGGGCAACATTAAGCTTGCTGAAAAAATGGTTGTTGCTGCAAAAAAATCAGGTGCAGATTTTGCAAAATTTCAAACATGGAGAGTTAAAAATCTTAAGCCAGGACCTTGGGACAAAGATGGAAGAAGAAAGATTTATGAAAAAGCAGAATTAACAAAAGAAGATTATTTAAAGTTAAAAAGAATATGCAAGAAAAATAAAATTAAATTTTTGACAAGTTTATTTAATCATGAAGACTACGAGCTAATAAAACATCTAAATTTAAAAGAAATTAAAATTCCTTCACCAGAGAATAGAAATAAATTACTATTAAAATTCTGTGCTAAAAAATTTGATACTATTTTTTTATCAACTGGAGCTGCTAAAATTTCTGAAATTAGAAATAGTTTAAAAATTTTAAAAAGAAAAAAAGTAAATGTAATGCATTGCGTATCGGCCTATCCATGTGATTCTAGTTTGGTTAATTTACAAAGAATTAATGATTTAAAAAAAATTTGTAAAAATGTTGGTTTAAGTGACCACAGCCAAGGTATTTTGAGTGCAATCTTATGTTTACCTATGGGTGTTACTCTCATTGAGAAGCATTTTACCATAGATAATAAATTACCAGGTAGGGATAATAAATTTGCGATTTTACCGAATGATATGAAAAAACTTTCTGAAAATATTAGTGAGTTTAATGAAATGTTTAAACAAAATAAACTTGGATTTATTAAACAAGAAAAAGAAATCAGAAAAGTTTATAGTGGTCGATGGGCCAGCTAAAAAAAATTAAGATTAGATCTGTAACTTCTAAAATTATTTCAGGAAGTTTTGGAAATTCTAAGTATTTCGGATACTTCAAAAATAAATTAATAAGTTTGGTTGAGATAAAAACAAACTACAACAATATTTATAGTTATGGAGAAAGTTTAATTGGCACTTATTCACCTGATCTTTATGTGCAAAATTTGAATTATATAAAAAAATTTTTTTTAAACAAAACTCCGGATGAAGGAATTAAAATAACTCAACAATTACAAAATAATAAATTTTTTTATTACAACGGTGTTTTAAAAAGTGTTTTGGCTTCTATAGAGATTTCTTTATTAAATTTAATAGCAATTTCTAGAAATGAAAGTTTAGGCAAAACATTAAATAGAATCTATTTTAAATCAAAATCTAAAGAGAATAATTTTGTTAAAGTTTACTCAAGTGCAGGATCTATTAAAAGCAATCTTAACGATATAAGAAACGATCTAACTAAATCAAAATCAATTGGATTCAAACATATTAAAATTAGAGTTGATTTAAGCAAAAATTATAAAAGAAAGGTTGAATTAATTAAAAAATATAATTTTGATTTTGCAGTAGATCTAATTGCTAATACTTTTGAAAAAAACAGAAATTTACAAAATTTAAAAAAATTTCTGAATTATATGAAAAAAAATAAACCTCTTTGGATTGAAGAAGTGGTAAATGTTAATGATGTAGACCTTTTTAATAAAATTAAAAAAAATTACAAAACTATTAAATTTTCCTATGGAGAAAATTTCAATAGTTTTTTTGATTTTTACAACTTAACTAATTATCATCGGTTTGATTATATTAATGTTGACATTAGTCACACCCCAATATCAGATTTATTTAAGTTAATTAATTTTATAAAAAAAAATAAAATAAAAAGTAAGATTATATTTCATTGTTGGGGAGGTATTGTAAATTTACAAACAAGTTTAGAGATTGCCTCTTTGTCAAATGCAAACATAAAAATGGTTGAAATTCCTATGGCAGATTTTTCATTAAACAATAAATTTATTAAAAATCTAAGAATAGATAATTCTTGTATAGATTTAAATTTATTAGACAGGAAAAATATTAATAAATATCATGAGTCTGATTTAGTAAAAAATAAAATACGCAACTTAAATAAATATGAGTTTAAATTTAAAAAATAAAATAAAAATTTTATCTGATTTTAGATCAAACCTTGAGATGTTTTCTCTTACAAATAAACACATTCAGATAATTAAAAAAAAATTTCCAAATATAAACTTTGAATTTGTGAATTTTGAATCACCAAAGGCAAATTATAATTGTAAAATTTACTGGGGAACAAAAATAAATAATGAAATATTTAAAAGATGTAAAAATTTAAGTTGGATACAATTTGGTTCTGTAGGTGTTGATAAGTTAGATTACTCAAAGATTAATTTAAAAGAAATAAAAGTAACAAATAGCAAAGGAATAAACTCTAATGCTGTTCTGAATTTATTAATAATTTTTTTATTTGATACCTCAAAAAAAATACTTCTTGCTCCAAAAAAACTAAACAGAAATTTATATGAAAAATACTTTAAAAATACAAAAGATTTAAATGATCAAAAAATCTCAGTTTTAGGTTATGGCAATATTGCTCAAGAGTTAAGAAAATTTTCAAAAAACTATAATTTGGATATAACTTATTTTTCCAGAAGAATTCTAAAAAATAAAGATATATTAAAACAAAATTTTTTTAAAAAAGATGTAAAAAAATTTGATACCATTATAAACTTATTAGAATTTAACCGAAAAAATCAAAATTATTTTGATAAAGAGATATTTGCTAGAATGAAATCTGATGTAAATTTAATTCTTTTAGGTAGATTGAGAACAATAAATTTACTTGAATTATACGATTTTTTAAAAAAAAATAAAAAATCAACTTGTTATATAGATCCAATAACCGATCAATCGAACGTAAAAATACTAAAAAAAATACTTAAATTGAAAAATGTCTATTTTACACCGCATATAGGTGGATACTTTAGAGAATATTGGAAATATCAATTAAAAATATTTTGCACAAATCTCAAACTCTTTTTAAATGGGAAAAAAATGAAAAATTTGGTACCAACAAAAAAGTTAATTTATGAAAATAAAAAATCGTAGACCACAAAAAAATTTAGAAAATTTTTTCAAAGTAATTAGTAAATTTGATTGGAGCGATCTTACTGCAAATCATGCATCAATACTTTCTTCGGACAATAAAAGTTTTTATATAAATAAACATAAATATTTATTTTCTGAAATTAAAGAAAAAAACTTAATTAAAGTAGATGTAAATGATGAGTATCATAAAAAATATAAAGATGTAAATAAAGCAGGATTTTATATTCATAAATATTTACATAATTCTAAGGCAAAACCAGGTGCGATACTTCACACACATTCAAAAAATGGAGTTGCAATTTCTTGTTTAAAAGACGGTTTTAATGAGAAATTAAATCAATCAAGCATGAGATTTTACAAACGTATCGAATACATTGATTATGAGGGCATGGTAATTAACGCAAAGATAGCTAAAAAAATGTCATCGAAAGTTAATATTAAAACAAAAGTTTTAATATTAAAAAATCATGGAGTCATAATTTTGGGAAATGACATAGAGGAATTATTTCATTTAACTTATCATTTTGAAAAATGTGCAGAAATTCAATTAAAAGTTTCACATTTAAAAAATTTAAATTATGTAAAAAATAAATTTGCTATTAAAACTTGTTCTCAGCACGAAGGATTTGGTAAAGTTGGCCATATGTCGTGGAATGCCAGTTTAAGAATGATAAAAAAAAAATAAATGCCTAAAGCCAAAGATAGTTGATTTTCAAAAATGTTAAAATCAATACTGACACAGAACTTAAGTAATAAAAATATTGAGGATATTTGTAAATTAAAAGATACGCATTGGAAATTTGGTATTGATTCACAATTAAATTATTTTAAGAAAAATATAAATTCTAATGATATTCATAATTGCTACTTTTTAAATAATAAATTGATAGGGTACACGTTATTAAAAATTCAGTCTAGTTCAGTTAAAAAAAAAAATATTTTTTTTTTACATTTTGATACTTTAATAGTTGATAAAAATTTTCGTCGTAAAAAAATTGGAAAAAAATTAATGCTATTCAATAATAAGAAAATTCAAGAGTCTAAATATGCTTCCTTATTAATATGTGATGAAAATATGAAAAATTTTTATATAAAAAACTCATGGAAAATAGCAAATGACACTTATAAAACAATTAATATTTATAAAAAAGGATTTAAGTTAATGATTTTTAACGAAAAATCTTTAATCAAGTAAATACAAGTTAACTCTTCTCTACTTAATATTAGAGAGTTTTTTTGCTAAAGCTGAAATTTTTTGATCATCAAGATAAATTTTGGACATGATTTCCGAGGTAGTTTTATGGTCAAGTTTTACAGCTAATCTTAAGAGATCCATCCAGTTTACATTATTTTTCGATCGTATTTTTTGAATTTGATTTATTATTTTAAGTGATTTTTTAATTTTTTGATTCATGGATAATTATTATAATAAAAAGCAGTTAAATTCTATTGCATAATAACTTTGGGAAATTTATTAGTAGTATCAGCTAACATTCTATATTTTCCTGATTTTATAAATGCTGTATAATTTTGTTTTTGTAATTTATGTAACTTAAGATTAAACATTTTAAGCCATTCATCAAATATTTGAGCTGTGTGTACTTTACCATGTAATTTTATATGTATTTTTTTATGATCTGGTAAAAACCAATAATCAGCAAAAACTCTTGTATAATAATACTCATAAATCTCTTTCTTGAGTTTATTATTTATCCTAAATTTAATTTTTTCTATATTTAAGATTATTTTTCTTAATTCTTTAATGGTTTTAGGGTTAAAATTAAAATTATAAGCACAATGAGGATTTGACCCAGATGGATGAGCATTTACCACTGGTACTCCAAAAAGTGGATATTCATGTCCAATTGATCCATTTACAGTCAGCACTACTTTAATATTTTCATTTAATAAATCATTGTGTGTAGCAAACTTATTTACAAGTTTTAATTTAGGATATTTATTAATAAAATAATCTATATATCTTTTATTTGCATCAAAATCTGCTGGATGCAATTTGACAAGCCATTGATAATTTGTTTTGTTCGATAGATCTCCTAAAAAATCAAACCATTCATGAAAATCAGGAAATATCGTTTTATCAAAAGCATGTACAGCATCTGTAAAACAGTGAGCCGCTATAAGAACAATTGGTAGTTTATTTTTATCATTGATAAATTTTGTTTTGACATTTCTTTTAGTTTCAAAAGATTTAACTTTCTGTGTTTGATTAATAATTTGTGTCATATCAGTTTTACCTGCTAATTTTTTTTTAAGTTCTATTTTAGCAATTTTATGTAAATCCTTTTTAATTGCTCTTTTTAAAAGTCTAAAGGTTTTTGGGTAATCACTATAGCCAACATTTGATAGTTTATTTTTTTTGTTTAATGAATAAGTGCATGTTAAACCAGAATAAATTACTTTAATATTTTTACTTATCGCTATTCTGGCAATTATTCCAAATTTATAAACACTATGGCTAATTAAGCAGGCTTTTATATCATTGTTATCTATGTAATTTTTCCAAAAAACAAATAATCTAACCATTTTAAAGAGGTGTTGTTTAAAATCTTCCCTATGTATATTTATTGTAGTATATCTTTTCTCTCTTAAGTAATCATCATAAATTAAATCACCTATATCTATTTTCATAATTTTAATATTAAGCACATCATCCTTATTTTTAATTTTTTTTAATAAGTTATTATATATTCTTTTACTTTTAAAATTATCTTCTTGACTGAAATTTGATACAATTAGTTCTTTTGCCCCAAAAGATTTAAAGATATTCCAATTACTTAAAAAAAAACTTTTTTGAATTATATTTTTAAAAAATGATTTAATCTTATTTTCTTCTAGATCACATTCGGTAGCAATAATTTCTGCATTATAGATTTCTGCTAATACATTCGAAATATATGAAAAAACTATCATAGAGGGCTTGTATTGAAAAAAGTCAACTAGTATTTTTTTTTTACTTTTATTTTTAGCGGCAAATAATTTTTTATTATGCTTTATAAAGTTATAAGTAAATAATAAGTTTCTTATCATTTTTTTATATAACTTAAACTTAATGGAGTTCCTGCAATTAATTTTTTTTTTACTTTTTTATTGATCACTTTATAATAGTAAGATGGATCAAGGCCATTATTAGGTCTAATTACTTTTATATTTTCTTTTGAAATTTTATTATCTTTTTTTATTTCTTTAGTAACATAAATTGATCTTCTAAGTTTTGTATTATGTAATTCTTTCTTTGATCTTATGAATTTCTTTTTACCTAAAATTTTGTTAACCTCCCGAATATCATTAACAAATTTTCTAATTTTGGAACCTTTTAATGAAAAAGCTATATCGACTCCTTTTTTTTGGTTCTCATTAGCAATATGTTTTTCAATTATTCTTACTCCCAAAGAAACAGCTATTTTTGAAATTATGGAATTATTAGAATGATCTGATAAACCTATTTCACAATTAAATTTCTTTTTCATTATATTGATATTCTCTAAATTAAAATCATAAATCTCTGAGGGATATTTGCTTACACAATAAAGTAGTATAATTTTAGGGCAGCCATTTTTCTTTGCTACTTTATAGGCCATTTCAATTTCTTTTAATGTACCCATCCCAGTTGAAATAATCATAGGTTTTTTTGTTTGAGCAATTCTTTTGATTAAAGGAAGATCTGTTAGCTCAAATGAAGCAACTTTATAAAAAGGACAATTTAATTTTTCAAGTAATTCAACAGCACTGTTGTCAAAAGGAGTGCTAAAACAAGTAATTCCAATTTTTTTTGAGTAAGAAAATAATTCTTTGTGCCATGAGTAGGGTGTATGTGCGTCTTTATAAAGTTCCCAAAGCGTGAAACCCTTCCATAATCCATCTTTTAATTTAAATTCATTTCTTTTAGAATTTATAGTCATTGTCTCTGCCGTATATGTTTGAAATTTAACAATATCAGCACCATTTTTTTTAGCTGTTTTAATCAATTTTTTTGCAGTAGATAAAGAACCACAGTGATTTCCTGAAATTTCAGCTATCAAGATGGGTTCGTTATGCTTTTTTAGAAGTTTATCTATCATTTTTATTTACTTTTTTATTTGTTGTTATAACTAAATCTCTTTTAAGAATATTCAACAATTTTTTAAATATATAATAAAGTATTAATTATTTTATACAAAATTAAATGAAAAAAATTTTTATAACTGGTGGATCAGGTTTTATTGGTAGAGTTTTAATTAATCATTTGTTGGCAGATGGTTTTAAAGTGCATTGTTATGATTTACTTAAATTTAGAAAAAATTCAAAAAATTTTAAATTTTTTAAAGGCAGTATTCTTGATAAAAAAAAAATTTCTAATGCACTAAAAGGTTGTGAAATAACCATACACTTAGCTGCCTCTTTAGGAGTTTTAAATACTGAAAAAAATAATTTAGACTGCTTAGAAACAAATATAATTGGCACGAAAAATGTTTTAGAAATTTCAGTAAAAAATAATATTAAAAAATTTATATTTGCCTCCTCTTCCGAAATTTATGGTGAACAAAAAAAATTTCCAATTTCTGAAGAAGCTGAGCCTAAATTTAAATCAATATATGGTCTAAGTAAAATAACTGCAGAGAATTATGTTAAATCTTATAACCAAAAATATAAAATGAAATACAATATAATCAGATATTTTAATGTTTATGGTGAAGATCAAAGACAAGATTTTGTAATTTCAAAGTTTACTAAAAATATAAAAAAAAATAAAAATCTAACTATATATGGTAAAGGCAATCAGATAAGAAGCTTCTGTAATGTTGAAGATGCTGCTGAAGGTACGTTGGAGATAATTAAAAGAGCTAAAGTAAACAATGTATATAATGTTGGAAATAACTTGGAACCAATATCAATAAAAAATCTTGCTAAAAAAATGATTAAGATGTCAAAAAAAAAAATTAAAATAGATATGATAGATTTTAAAGACTCTGATAGGTCAAAAGATCGTGAAATTTACAAGAGAATTCCTAATATTTCCAAAATTATCAAAGATACAAAATATAAACCAAAAAAAACTTTAGAGCAGGGGATAAAGGTTTTTTTTAAAAAATACGCCATATGATTTTAAGTAATTTAAAAAAAAAAATTGGAATAGGCACCCTTCAGTTTGGATTTGATTATGGTGTTGCCAATAAAACAGGAAAATTGAAAACTAAAGATATTAAAGAAATAAAAAAAATAGCTAAAAAAAATAATATTAAAATTTTAGATACGGCTCATGCGTATGGTGATTGCGAACAACGGTTGGGAAAAATAAATTTTAACAAATTTGACATAGTTACAAAATTACCAGCAACTAAACCTGATAAAAATGCTTATAAGTGGGTAGTAGAAAGTGTACATGAAGCTTTAAAAAAATTAAGAGTAAAAAGGATATATGCGATGCATGTTCATACAACAAAATATCTATTAGGAAAAAATGGAAAACAAATTTACAAAGCTCTTGATGATCATAAAAAAAAGGGAATTATAAGAAAAATTGGAGTTTCTATTTATACTATTAAAGAATTAAATTTAATATTAAAAAAATTTAAAATCGACCTAGTCCTTTTACCTTTTAATATTTTTGATCAAAGAACAGTTAATACAAAAACATTACAAAAGTTAAAAAAAATGAATATTGAAATTCATACTAGATCGACATTCTTGCAAGGCTTAATGGTATTAAAAAAAAATGAAATTCCCGATAAATTTTATAAATGGATGCCTTTGTTAAATAAATGGGATAATTTTTCTAAAAAATTGAAGAAGTCAAAATTTGAGATTTGTTTACAATATGCATTATCCAATCCGTATATTGATAAAGTAATTCTTGGCATTGATAGTGTTAAACAATTTAAACAGATAATTTCTAAAGCAAAATTTATCAAATTAAACGTAAAAAAACTTGATGCTAGCAAAGAAATAAGCTTAATTAATCCATCAAAATGGTCAAATCTTTAAACATCGTTGCAATCATTCAGGCTAGATGTAATTCTATCCGGCTTCCTAATAAAGTTCTTAAAAAAATTTCTAAAATTCCTATGATAGAAATTCAATATAAAAGAATTACTAAGTCAAAAAAAATAAATAAAACAGTAATTGCTACATCAAGTCATCCTTCAAATAACAAGTTAGTAAAATATTTAAAATCAAAAAAAATTGATTATTTCACAGGAAGTCATGAAAATGTTTTAAAAAGATATTGTGACGCTGCCAAAATGTTCAGCGCGGATATAATAATTAGACTAACTGGAGACTGCCCGTTAGTTGATCCAAGTCTTTTAGATGAGACTATAAAAAAATTTATAGATAAAAAAGTTGATTTTGCGAGTAATGCTATTACCCCCACTTATCCTGATGGTTTAGACATAGAAATTTTTAATATAAAAACACTGAAACAAACTTTTAAAAAAGCTAGATTGAAATATGATTTGGAACATGTAACACCTTTTATGAATAGATCAAAAAAGATTAAAAAATTAGAAATTAGATCTAAATTTGATAAATCTTATTTAAGATGGTGTGTTGATGAAATTAATGATTTTAAGGTTGTAGAAAATATTTTTAATTATTTTAAGCCAAATCTTTATTTTAATCGGAATGATATATACAAATTAGTTGATAAAAATCCTCGTAAATATCAGAGCAATAGTAATATTAAAAGAAATGAAGGTGCAAAAATGACAAAAACGAACAAACTATACAAAAGAGCAAAACAAATAATTCCAGGAGGGAACATGCTCTTGTCAAAAAGACCCGAGTTATTTTTGCCTAATATATGGCCAGCTTATTATAAAAAAGCAAAAAATTGTAATATATGGGACTTAGACGGAACAAAATATACAGATGTTTCTTTAATGGGTGTTGGAAGTAATGCTTTAGGTTATGCAAACGCCGAAATAGATCAGGCAGTAATTAAAGCAATTTCCGATAGCAATATGAGCACATTAAATTGCAAAGAGGAAGTTTATTTATGTGAAAAGCTTTTAGATATTCACAAATGGGCAGATATGGCAAAATTAGGAAGAACTGGTGGAGAAACAAGTGCTATGTGTGTGAGGATAGCAAGAGCAGCCTCAGGAAAAGAAAAAATAGCATTTTGTGGCTATCATGGATGGCATGATTGGTACTTATCTGCAAATATTAAAAACAAAAATAATTTACAATCTCATTTGATGGGTGGGCTGGAGGCTAATGGAGTTCCACGTTCATTAAAAAATACTGCTTTTCCATTTTCTTACAATCGGTTTGATGAACTTGAAAATATAGTTAAAAATCATGATATAGGAACTATAAAAATGGAAGTGTCGAGAAATTTTAAACCAAAAAATAATTTTTTAAAAAAAATTAGGACACTTTGTGATAAAAAAAATATAATACTAATCTTTGATGAATGTTCTTCAGGTTTTAGACAAAGTTTTGGTGGTCTGCATCTTCATAAGGATTATAATGTGAAACCAGATATTGCTTGGTTTGGCAAGGCTCTTGGAAATGGTTATGGTATAACAGCGATTATTGGTAAAAAAAAAATACTTGATTATGCCCAAAGTAGTTTTATGAGCAGCACTTTTTGGACTGAAAGATCTGGTCCAGTTGCTGCAATTAAAACCTTAGAAATAATGGAAAGAACAAAATCCTGGAAAATACTAACCAAAAAGGGCAACGAAATCCAAAAAAAATGGAAAGATATTGCAAATTCAAATAATCTAAAACTTAGTATTTTAGGAATCCCTGCGCTTTCTACATTTAGTTTAAACTCTAATAATTGGTTAAAATACAAAACTTATATTACTCAAGAAATGCTTAAAAAGAAATTTTTAGCTTCAAATGCTTTTTTTGTATCAACTAAACATAGCGATAAGATTTTAAATAGATACTATGACTTGTTAAATGATATCTTTCACAAAATTAATAAATTTGAAAAAGGTATCGGTCCATCAATTGATGAAAAATTAGACTCCGAAGTAAGTCACAGTGGATTTCAAAGACTAAATTAAATTATGAGTAATAATACATTTAATTCTGGTAAAATATTTTTTTGTAAAAAATGTATTTTTCCGTCAACTAAACCACACATAGAATTTAATGATGATGGTGTTTGTACTGGGTGTTTAGCTTATTCAAATAGAAAAGAAATAAATTGGGACGAACGTCAAAAGAAACTATTAGAAATAATTAAAAAATATAAAAAAAAAAATGAAGGATATTATAATTGTATTATTCCATCAAGTGGAGGCAAAGATAGCCATTATCAAACTATTAAAGCCTTGGAACTAGGTATGAATCCTTTAATTGTAAATATAGTACCAGATAAAATTTCTGAACTAGGTAGACATAACAAAGAAAATCTAAAAAAATTAGGTGTTGACTCAATGGAAATTTCTTTGAATCCAAGAATAAGACATAGAATAAATAAATTTGGATTAGAAACTGTTGGAGATATATGTTGGCCTGAACATATTACTATCTTCACAATCCCAAAAAAAATTTCAGTTAATATGAATATTCCATTATTATTTTATGGAGAATGTCCTGAAAACGAAAATGGTGGTCCTTTAGAAGACCAAGATAGAACAGTTTTAGATAGACGCTGGATGGAAGAATATGGTGGTTTACTTGGTCTTAGAACAAATGATTTATCAGACGTTTTACAAATTCCTAAAGAAAAACTAGTTCTATATACATATCCTGCAAAAGAGGAGTTAGAAAAAGTTGGAACTACAGCTTTATTTTTGGGCCAGTTTTTTCCATGGGATGGACAAAATAATTTTGAGATCGCAAAACAAAATGGTTTCAGAACTTATACAAAAGATGTTGAAGGTTCCATTGTAAATTATGAAAATCTGGATAACGTATATTTTAGAGTTCATGATTATTTTAAATATTTGAAATATGGATATGATAGAGTCGCAGATTGGTCTAGTTGGCACATTAGACGAGGAAGATTATCCAGGGATGAAGCTGTTAAGTTGGTTAAAGAGAGGTCTGGTAAATTTCCTGAGGTATATCTTGGTTATTCTTTGTCTGAAATATTAGATGAAATTGATTGTACTAGAGATGAATTTATTAAAATTTGTGATAAGTTTACAAACAAAAGCTTATTTGTATGTGATAACAAAAATAAACTAGTTAAAGATAAAGATGGCAACCTAATTTTTAAAAATAGTGAATACATCTAAGTTAGACGTTGTAGTTATAGATTATAAAACTGGAAACGTTGATTCTATTCTAAAAGCAATTAGTATGGCCAATTATTCGGTTAAACTTTCAGATAAAAAAGAGGTAATTTTATCTGCAAAAAAAATAATTCTTCCTGGTCAAGGTTCATTCGATTATGGTATGGAGCAATTAATGAAGTTAGAATTAATTGATATAATCAAAGAACAAGCCTTAATAAACAAAATCCCAGTTTTAGGCATTTGTTTAGGAATGCAAATTCTTGCAGATATAGGATATGAAAATAAAAAAAAAACTAAAGGATTGGGTTTAATCAGTGGTGAGGTAAAAAAAATTTCAACAAATTTAAAGTTACCACACGTAGGCTGGAATGAAGTATCATTTAAAAAAAAAGATAAAATATTTTTCGAAATCAAAGACAATAAAGACTTTTATTTTGTGCATGCCTATTATTTTGATTGTTTAAATCCAAATCAAATTTTATCAACTACAAATTATAATTTTAATTTTCCTTCAGTAGTTGGAAATCAAAATATATATGGTTTTCAATTCCATCCTGAGAAGAGTTTAAAAAATGGAATAAAAATTTTGAATAATTTTTTAAAAATTTAATGCAAAAAGTCAGAATAATTCCTACATTGTTATATAATAACAGCCTAGTTAAAGGAAAGAATTTTAAAAGCTGGAGAGTTGTTTCTGATCTTCATACAATGATTAGATTATACAATTTAAGAGAAGTAGATGAGCTTATTTTTTTTGATGTGAATGCTGGAGAAAATAATATTATTGATTTTGAATTAATTGATCAATTTGCTGATGAATGCTTTGTGCCTTTAACGATTGGTGGAGGTGTTAAAAGTTTAGATCATATTGAAAATCTTCTAAAAGTTGGAGCAGATAAAATTTGTATTAATACGGCTTCCATAGAAGATCCAGATTTTATTCTTAAAGCTATAAAAAAATATGGTAGCCAATGTATAGTTATCTCCATAGATTATAAAATTAATGAAAATAATCAAAAAGAAGTTTATGTTAAATCTGGAAAAAAAAAGACAGGTAAACTATTAGAAGAACATTTGAAAGAAATGTCAGATTTAAATCCTTGCGAAATTATACTTACCTCAATCGATCATGATGGCATTATGGATGGATATGATTTAGATACGATTTCTTCAATGAATTCAATATCATCTTGTCCAATAGTCGCTTCTGGGGGCGCTGGTAGTTGTCAAGACATATATGAGGTAATTAAAAAAACAAATGTTAGAGCCGTATCATCTTCGAGCATTTATCATTTTACTGAAATTACTCCATTAGATGTTAAAAGATACTTAAATCAAAAAAATATATCAGTGAGATTGTAATAAAAAAATAATTTCTTTGATAAAGCTGAATATACGTAAATTTATAATTTAATTTTATTTTTTGATTGGTTTTAAAAAAGTAAGAAACTGAAAACACATAAACATTGATTTCCAATTTTTTGATAGTTTAAGACAATTTTTTCTTTGAATTTTTTCAAGTTCATTTTTATTAATTTCATTATGTAAAAAAGGTGGAATTATCTCTGTATGAGGGTATTTTATCTCTTTAAGTTCAAAGCCCATTTTTTTGATTTTTTCTTTATAAATAAGAGGGTTTTCACTGAATACTTTTGATTTAGCAGAAACACTGTGAGCTTCTCTTTTTCTAATTGGTGTTTTAATGTGTTTATCTAATCTTTTTATTAAATGACCGTTTTTTAAAACTCTTTTTATATCACAATAATTTTCAATAAAATTAGCCCAATACTGAATGCTCTCGTTATTTAAAGCAAACATTTCAAATAATTCATTTTGATGATCTAGAATTAAATTACCTTTTTTTTTTAAAATTCTTTTGCATTCCTTATAAACTCTTTTTTTGTTTGTTGAAATCAATATACCTAAAATAGCCAATTCCAATAATAACATCCATAGAGTTAGATTTAATTTTTTTTAAATAATTTTCATTGGCAACATAAAATTTTTTTGGATTTTGCTTATAATCTACAGCCACTTTTTTTAGCTGAATTTATTGCTTCTTTTGATATATCAAAGGCCGAGACATCATAACCTTTTTTGGTTAATGTGTGTGTTACAAAACCTAAACCACATGCCATTTCTAGAATCTTAGATTTTTTTTTATAATTATTTATAACATATTCGCAAGTCAGATAAGCTCTATTTAATTGTAAAGGTTTTGTGATTATCTTTTTTTTAGATTTATTAAGCATGTTTAAAAGATCTTCTACAACTGTATTGTACCTAGAAACTATCTTCGTATTAGTCCACCATTTTTTATTAAAATGATTAGAAGTTTGAGTTTTATTAATAATTTTCATTATTTTGATAATAATTAGTCATATAATTTAATTTACAATAATTTCCACTAATTAATTTTTTGGAAAATAATTTGATGGGATATAGAGAGAATCTTAAGGTTTTTAATATTATTTTCTAAAAATTTTTTTATAGCTCCCATTGGATTATCGTTAATTTTAGGATAATGCATCCATAAAAAATCATCAAAAATTA
>CABXYJ010000011.1 GCA_902516345.1 uncultured Pelagibacteraceae bacterium | reverse complement strand
ATATGAAAAAAAATTTAATCAAAATAGAATAATAAAGCCCTCATTAAAAAAAATATCTAAAGAAATTTCTAAACTTGATACAAAAGTAAAAAGGGCTATTGATCTTGCATATAACCGAATTTATAAATTTCACTCATTACAAAAGTTCAAAAATATTTCTTATGTAGATAAATTTAAAAATAAACTTGATTATAAATATTTGCCACTTGACTCAGTTGCGATATACGTTCCTGGCTCAACTATTTCATACCCATCAAGTGTATTAATGAATGCAATTCCTGCAGTTGTAGCAGGTGTAAAAAGAATAGTTATGGTAAATCCTGGTTTAAAGGGAAAGCAAAGTGGAGCTGTGTTGTATGCTGCTCGAAAATGTAAAATAAAAGAAATTTATTCAATAGGTGGTCCATCTGCTATAGCTGCAGCAGCTTATGGAACAAAAAAAATAAAAAAAGTCGATAAAATTGTTGGACCAGGAAACATATATGTTGCTGCTGCGAAGAAAGAAGTTTTTGGGGATGTTGGTATAGAGGGAATGACCGCAGGTCCATCAGAAGTAACTATAGTATGTGATAAATTTTCTGATCCTGAGTGGGTAGCAAGTGATCTTATTGGTCAAGCAGAGCATGATAATCTGGCACAGTGTATTTTAATTTCAAAAGATAAAAAGATGATAAAAAAAATAAAATTAGAAATTACAAAACAATTGAAAAAAATTCCTAGGATTTCGGTTGCTAAAAAAAGTTTAACTAATAATGGGATTATTATACATGTAACATCTAATAAAAAAATTGTTGAAATTATTAATTCCATCGCTCCCGAGCATTTAGAACTTAATGTAATAAATTATAAATCTTTATTGCCTCAAATAAAAAATGCGGGTTCAATCTGTATGGGTAAATACGCGGTTATGGCTATGACAGATTATAATATTGGATCTAATCATATATTACCTACAAATAGTTCTGCAAAATACTCAAGCGGTATAAGTGTGAATGAGTTTTATAAAAGAATTTCTTACATAAACTTATCAAAAAAGGGTATTGAAAGTCTTGGGCCATCAGTTATAACACTTGCAAATTATGAAGGGTTAGTTGCTCATGCACAGTCCGTTCAAAAAAGAATTAGGAGAAAATAAATTTGGCAAAACAAGATTTACTTGAATTTAAAGGAAAAGTAATAGACTTACTACCTAACGCCATGTTTAGAGTTGAGCTTGAGAATGGGGCAAAAGTTACCGCTCACACTGCTGGTAAGCTTAGAAAAAATAGAATAAGAGTTTTACAAGGAGATAATGTTACAGTAGAAATGACTCCTTATGACCTTACAAAGGGTAGAATAATCTTTAGAGGTTAATCTATTGCCTCGGTAGCTCAGGAGTAGAGCAGAGCCCTGAAAAGGCTTGTGTCGGAGGTGCGAATCCTTCCCGAGGCACCATCAAAATATCTTGAAATTCACTTAATTAAAAAATACCTTCTTAAGATAATAAAAAACAAAAGGACTAGGAAATAAGATGAGCACACTTAAAGGGACGGTAAAATGGTTTAATGGCAAGAAGGGATTTGGTTTTATAGAGAGAGAAGATAAGGAAAAAGATGCTTTTGTGCATGCTAGTGCAGTAAAGGCTGCTGGTATGAGATATCTTAATGAGGGAGATAAACTAGAGTTCACTTTAGAAGATGGCCCCAAAGGCCCTTCAGCGGTAAACTTAAAAAAATTAGACTAAATTAAAAAATTTTATAGGGCGTTTATCTGTAAAAAATGATAAACGTCCTTTTCTTTTAGGGGTTGAATAATTAAAAATTTTGACTAAAAAAACACCAATGATTATAAATATTGAAAAAAAAAGAATATTCAACAGATTTCACTTTATCTGTTTCCATAGCCTGTAGGCTATTTATTTATAATATAATTTTAAATTCACATAGAAATAATATAAAAACAAGGAATGCCTGGGTGGTGTAACGGTTAGCACGAAAGTTTGTGGAACTTTAAGTTTGAGTTCGATTCTCAGCCCGGGTACCAAAAAATGAATAAAGAAAATAAATTAGTTCCTGGATTAGCTTCAGGATTTGAAGATCGTTGGGATAAAAAACTTCTTCTCAAAAAAAAGCTTTTAAAAGCTATTGAGAATAGTTTTATTAAATTTGGAGCTGAAGCTCTAGAGACCCCTTCGTTTGAGATAAGTGAAAATATAGGATCTTTTCTTGCAGAAGATGAAACTAATCCTATGTCTGATGTATTCTCATTTCAAGATGGAGATAAAAGTATTACCCTTCGTTATGATCTTTCGAGTCCACTAGCGAGATTTTATGCTCAAAATAGCCAACAACTTCCGTCAATTTTTAAACGCTATCAAATTCAGAATGTTTTTAGAAATGAGAAAGCAGGAAATGGTCGGTACAGAGAGTTCCTTCAAGCAGATTTTGATATTGTTGGAAACGTTAATCCTGCACAAGCAAACGCGGAGCTTTGTAATTTAATATCAAATACACTTTCAGATTGTGGTTTAAAAAAAAACCAGTTTACAATTAATATAAGTAATAGAAAAATTGTTCAAGGTTTGATTGATGATCTAAAGATATCTCAGGAAAAACAAATAAAAGTAATCAGAGCAATTGATAAGCTAGACAAGCCAGGCTTCGGATTTAAGGGAGTTGAAGATTTACTCAAAAAGGAGAGAAAAGATCAAAGTGGAGCTATAACTAAAGGAGCTGAATTATCAGATGATCAAGTAGCAAAAATATTAAATTTTTTAAAAATAAAAGATTTAAAAGAATTAAAAGAAACTTTAAAAAACTCTATATCTCAAGAAGGAATAAAAGAATTAGAAGATGTGTTTGAAATTCTTGGATACGGATCAAATTTAAAACAAGTTAAAACAAATTTTACTATAGTAAGGGGACTTGCTTATTATTCAGATTTTATTGTTGAGACCAACTTAAATTTTAAAGTTACCAACAACAAAGGTAAGGATATTGATTTAGGTAGCATTTGTTCCGGAGGTTCATATGCCAAACTTATTTCAAGATTTAGAGGCGTTGATGTTCCAGGGACAGGAATTAGTTTTGGAGTTGATCGATTACTATTTGCATTAATACAACTGGATCAAATTAAAATAGATGATCAAAAACCAGTTTTAGTTTGTGTAATGGATCAAAAATTTTTGAAGAATTATTATGAGATTGTCGATTTATTGAGAGAAAACAATATAAACGCTGAGGTATTTTTAAGCACCAAAAAAAATCTAGGAAAGCAGCTTGAACTAGCAAACAAACGTGAGTTACAAGTTGCGGTCATTTGTGGAGAAAATGAGTTTAAAGATAATACTGTAACTATTAAAAATCTTAAAGGTGTTAAGGGTGAAAACAGTCAAACAATTCCAAAATCTAATTTGATAAATGAAATCAAAAAACTTATCTGAAATAATCCTTAGATCTGTAAAGTCTAAAGGATTTAAATATATTGAATTACCCTCAGTAATTGAAACCAATCATATTGTTCAAAGATCAGGTGAGAATTTTAGAAAATTTATCTTTTCATTTACTGATCAAAATGGAAATGAACTATGTTTGCGTCCTGATTTAACAATAGTCTCATGTCTCAGATATTTAGAAAATAATTTCAAAGGAAAGGAAAAAATATTTTATAGTGGTCAGGCTTATAGAAAATCCCAAAATAAAAAAGACTCTATTATTAGAGATCAAATAGGATTTGAAATTATTGGTTCGAAAAATGAAAAAATTGACGATAAAGAAATAATAAACACATCTTTAAATTCTTTAAAAAAATTTAAATACTCTTCAGGAAAATTAACACTTGGAAATGTAGAAATTTTCAATCTTTTAATATCAAAATTAGACATTCCAAAAAGATGGAAGTTAAGATTATACAGACACTTTTGGAGAGAAGACTATTTTAACGATTTATTAAAAAGATTAGAGACAAATTCAGATGTAGACCCAACTATAGTTGAAATTGATAAGAAACGTTATTTAAAAATGCTTAAAGAGGATAAATCGTCAATCATAGCTGGTAGATCTATCGAAGAAATTTTAAGTAGGTTTGATAATAAAATTAAAGATCCAAGACGTGTAAGTAAGGGGGAAAATGTATCTAAAATTATTAAGGAGTTTTTAAAAATTAAATGTCCAATAAATAAAGCTGCTAAAGAACTAAATAAATTTTTTAAGAAATACCAAATTAATTTGGTGGTAGATCAAAAATATTTTCCAATATCAAACAATAAAGTATCAAAACTAAATGTAATTTTTTCAACCTCCTTTGGAAGACAACTTGAATATTATACAGGAATGGTTTTTAAAATTGATATTAAATTTAATAATAAAATTAAGAATATTATAAATGGTGGTAGATACGATCAATTAATCTCTGACCTAGGTTCTAAAACACAAGTCTCGGCAGTAGGAGCTGCCTTAAACTTAAATTATTGATAACGGAAAACATGATAAATATAGGAATTCCAAGTAAAGGTAGATTAAAAAAAGATGTTTTAAAGATTTTTAAAAAGAAAAAATTAAATCTTATTTCTGAAAGAGGAGAGAGAGATTTAATCGGTGGAATTAAAAATAAAACAAATATCAAAATTTTATATTTACACGCAAGGGAAATCATAGAAAGACTCGGTGATAATTCTCTTGATATTGGTTTTTCAGGGCTCGATTTATTTAAAGAAAGTGAAATTAATACTCAAAAGAATATTAATCTAAATAAAAAGTTAAGTTTTGGAAAAGCTGATTTAGTTGTGGCTATTCCTGACCCTTGGATTGATGTCCAAACAATAGCTGATCTTGAGGAAATTGCATTTGAATTTAGAGATAAAAAGAAAAAAAGATTAAGAGTTGCAACTAAATACCCGAATCTAACAAAAGAATTTTTATTTTCAAAGGGTGTCACTCAATTTAGATTGGTCGAAAGTCTTGGGGCAACGGAAGCTTATCCTTTCACAGGATCAGCGGAATTAATCACTGATATCAGCTCTACTGGTGAAACTTTAAAAGCTAATAATTTGAGAGTTTTAAAAGATGGAGAAATTCTCAAGTCTCAAGCATGTATTTTTACATCAAAGAAAAATTCTAAAAAAAAAGGATTAAAGAAATTAATCCAGTTACTTTCTAAATAATTTATCCTTAAAATAAACGAGGATTATTTTGATAATATCTAAATTTCTTAATATTGCATAAAGGGCCACTAAAATTCCAATTACAAGTATAATTTTCAAAATAAGATATAATTCCATAAAAAACCTTTATAATACAACTTACGAATCATGGACACAATTTTATTAATTACATTAGGTTTACTGCTGATAGCAACATTGTCAATTTTATATCTCAACATTAAATCTAAACCAAAGAATGAGAACAAAGAAGCAGAAGAAATAGCAAATTTAAATGCTGAAATAGTTCGATTGAAAGATAGTTTAAACACTACAATCAATACATCTTTAGGCTCAATGTCGACCTCATTTAATGCACTTTCAACTGGTGTAACTAAAGATATGACTGAGGCCTTAACTAAAGTAGATGAGAAAGTTGGGAATTTTAATCAACAAGTGCAATTGTTAAATCAAAGCCAAGAGGGCATTACTAAAATCTTAGCAGGAGTTAAAAAATATGGAACACTTGCAGAGTATTCACTTGATGCTTTGATTAAAGATTTATTGCCCGCATCTCAATATATGACAAATGTCAAAATGAAAGAAGATACAAGTGAAAACGTAGAATTTGCAATCAAGCTTCAAGGAGATGTTTTAGTTCCGGTAGACTCTCATTTTCCAGTAGAAAAATTTAAAGCCATTACTGATGCACATGAAGCAGATGATAAGAAAGCAGTTGCTGATGCTAGAACAAAATTAGCAAGTGCATTTAAGGCTAAAGCAAAAAGTGTCATGGAAAAATATATTGTTCCACCTAAAACTTCAAATTTTGCAATAGTATACGCTCCTACAGAAAGTCTTTATAAAGAATTAACTGAGTATCAAGACCCAAGCACTAAGGAGTTATTAACTCAAGAATTAATGAAAAAATATAAAATAGTAATTTGTGGCCCAAATACTCTTTCAGCTTATTTACAGTCTTTACATATGGGCTTTCAGTCTCTTAAAATTTCAAAACACGCAACAGAGATTTATGATCATTTAAAAACTATAAGTACGAGATTTTCTAGTCATTTTGATAATATTTATAAATTAAGAAAAAAACTTGAAGAGGCCATGACCGTTGTTGATAGTTTTGGAAAAGATGCAAGGTCAATTACTAGAACTTTAGAAAATATTAAAGATCCCGAGCAAGTTGAAAAAGCTGTACTGACAGAGAACGTTGAGAAATTCGTTGAAAGAAATAAACAGCTTAAAAAATAATTTCTTTTTTCAGATAATACCGACTATAAGAAATCACATGCGTTGGAACAAAAAATACAACTATCCCTCAAGTTCAAGAGCTACCGAAGATGGAATAAGAAGATATGTTTTAGGAGAAGCAAAATTACCAAGTGTAACGTCAATACTTGATGCAACAAAATCAGAGGAAGACAAAGCAGCATTAGCAAATTGGCGAGAACGAACTGGCCATAAAGAGGCTGAAGCTATTACAAAGGCAGCCAGTAGCAGAGGTTCTCAGATGCATAGCTATCTAGAGTCTTTTCTTTTAGGTAGAGAAAATTTAAGTTTCTTTGAAGACAATGAGCAATATAAAAAAATGGCAAAAGAGATTATTGATAAGGGTTTAATAAACAGATTAGAGGAAATATATGGTGTGGAGGCCACTATGCATTATCCTGAGAGATATGCGGGAACAGCAGACTGCGTCGGTGTTTATGAAGGAAAAGAAACAATAATTGATTTCAAACAATCCAATAAACCAAAAAAAGTTGAATATATAGATTCATGGTTTTTACAAACTGCTGCTTATTCCTTGGCACATAATGTTGTTTACAATTCAAATATCAATGCTTGTGTTATTCTTGTTTGCACAGTAGATAATTTGTTTCAAAAGTTTAAAATTCAAGGACCTGAATTAGTAACTTATCAAAATTTATTTTTAGGAAGACTTAAAAAATTTAATGAACTCACAAATTTAGGGTAATGTAAATAATGGATAAAATAGTAATTTATGATACAGAAACAACTAATAGCACTATTTGGGGATCAATAATTGAGGTTGGGGCGGTTGTAGTAGATAAAAATCTTAAAGAAATTGGAAAATTAAATATTAGAGGCAGAATGCCAGAAGGAGAGGTTCCAAGTGCAAAGGCATTGCTTGTTAATTCAACTAGCATTGATTTATTGACCAAAGGCAATTATTCTCATTATGATTTCTTAGGTGCTGTTGAGAATTTTTTCACAAAATGTGCCCCAGCGGTCTTTATGGGTTGGTCAAATTTAAATTTTGATCGAAGAATGTTCCACTTTAATTTTTTTAAGGGTAATCGGTATCCTTATGCCACGCACTCATCGCCAAATAGTGAACATGATGGTTTACATATAGCTAGAGCAGCTCAAACATTGAACTCAGAAACTTTAAAAACTGAATTAACAGAGGCAGGAAACCCAAGCCTTGCATTAGAGTCTTTGTCTAGAATGCAGGGTTTTGATACCTCATCTAGCCATACAGCCTATGTTGATGCTCAGAATTCGTTGAAGGTTTTAAGAATTATAAAAGATAAACATAAAGAAAATTGGGATACATTTTTAAAAACATCAACAAAGACTAGTGTTGAAACATTTTTAAAAAATGAAGGTATTTACTCAATATTTGAAAATGTGAAGGGTAGAAATATGATGTATCTTACTGGCACTCTACATCCAAATCATTGCTTTCATCCATCTTATGCATCTTGGGGATATGTTTGGGATTTAAGAAGAGATCCAGAACCATTATTAAACTTAACGGTAAATCAATTAAGGGATGTACTAAAAAAATATAGTCCTAAGGCTTTGAGAGTTTTAAAAACTAATAAAGCGCCAGTAATTTTAGACAAACAATTCGCTGTTAAACAGAAACCTTATTCAGATTTAGATTTAGTAACAATTCAAAAAAGAGCAAAACTTGTTAGAGAAAATGAAAATTTTTGTAAGAATATTCAAGTTATAAATAGAGAAGCTGCAGAGGAAAAGGAGCAAACAAAAACTCAAGAAGATTTATTACCAGAGGAAACTCTTTATGAGAAATTTATTCCAAACAGAGACACATCATTATTTAAAACATGGCATAGTTCGTCATGGGAAAATAAATTAAGAATGTTAGATAAATTTACAGATAAAAGATGTAGTTGGTTTGGACAAAAAATTATTTATCAAGAGGCTCCTCAAATTTTGCCACCTGATTTATATAAAAATATTAAGAGTGAAATTGCAAGACGGATTCTAAGTAAAAACAAAGAAAAATGGCAAACAATTAATATGGCATATACTGAAATTGATTATTTAAGAGATCAAGCTTCAAATAGAGATGATGAAAAAGAGTTAAAAAAATTAGATGAAATTAATGAATTTATTATGTCGATTGAGAAAAAATATGAAATTGCATAGTTGACTTTAAGATACTAATTTATAGAAAGTATTAATGTTAGTAGATTTTAAAGATGAAGATTTTGATAGTAAAATCAAAAATGAGGATATTTCAGTAATTCAATTTAGTGCTGCTTGGTGTGGACCTTGCAAAACTCTAAAACCTGTAATGGATAAATTAGCTGAGGAATATAAGGACAAAGCAGGTTTTTATTATGCTGATATTGAGGATGGTGGAATAAACACTGGTAGTGCAGCAGGTATTAGAGGTGTTCCGACCGTGATTATATATAAAAAAGGTGTAGAGGTAGATAGAAAAGTTGGTGGTGTTCCGGAAAGCCATATGAAAGAATTTTTAGAAAAAAATATCTAATTTAAATCTAAAATTTCAGAACAAAGATATAAAGATCCAGTAACAAGCAAAAGGTCACCTTTATCTAAATTAATACCTTTTATAGCTTCTTCGATACTTTTTTTATAGTTAACATTCGGAATATTGTTAAACTTTTCTTTTAGTTGTATCCCACTAATTGCACCAGATTGCTTCTTTATATCTACAGTTGTTAAAGAGGCAATATCTTCAAAGTGGCTAATATATTTTTTGTGTTCCTTGTTTTTCATCATACCAATAATAATATGTTTTTTACAATCTAAGCTTCTAAGATATTCATTCAAAACTCTTGCGCCATCTTCATTATGATCCCCTGATATCAAAAATAAATTATCTTTTACTAAATTTTTTAATTTACCTGATTTAATTTCCTGAAGTCTTGCGATATTCTCAATTTTTTGAATACCCTTTTTTATATGATGGTCTTTAATATCAAGATCTAGAATTCGTAAAGTTGCTATTGCTGATGAAATATTTTCTTTTTGATATTGACCTAAAACATTAGGCTCTGGTAATTTTAATCCACCGAATTTATCTTCATAATAAAAAAAATTGTTATCTTCATCTGAGAATGAAAAATCCTCATTAAAGTAATATTTATCAGATTGATTTTTATCAATAGTTTTTTTTATTTCTTTTAATGTTGAAATAGGATGTTGTTTTGCAATTATGAGATTAGAATTTAGAAGATTTGAAGTTTTTTCATAAATAATTTTATCAATAGATCTTTGATTTGATGGAAGCCAGTCCAAGTGATCTATTGAAATAGAAGTTATTATACTTGCTAGATTATTTTTTAAGATATTTGTTGCATCAAACCTATGAAATAAACCTGCTTCGATTAAATTAATGTTATCTGGATATTGTGCTGCCTTATAAAAGAAACAGGCTGTTAAAATTTCAAAAAATGTAATTGGTTCATTGTTATTGATTTTTTCAACCTCTAAAAAAAGGGAGGCCAATTCGTCGTCATCTAATTGTTTGTTGTTAAAAACAAACCTCTCATTTATTTTCTGAATATGTGGACTGGTGTAAACGTTACATCTTTTTCCTGCTTCTTTTAAAATTGAATAACAAGCTTGAATAGTAGAGTTTTTGCCGTTTGTACCAACAACACTTATGGCTTTTATTTTATCTTGAGGATTGCCAAGTTTTTCGCAAAGATGATTTATTCGATCTAAGCTTAGATCGATTTCTTTTTTATGCAATTTTAGAAAGCGACTGAGTATTTTTTGTATTTTCATCTTGTTCAGTGCTTATATCAGAATTTTTATTTAACAATATTGATAATAAGGTTCCAATTTTTTTAGTAAGGTCTTTTCTATCAACAATTAAATCTACAAAGCCAGTTTTTTTAACGTAACTACTTTTCTGAAATCCTTCAGGCAAATCTTCTTTAACAGTGCCTTGTATTACACGAGCACCTGCAAACGCAATTAAGCAATGATCACTTTCTGCAATTTCAAGATCACCTAACATTGCGTAGGATGCTGTTATACCTCCTGCAGTAGGATCAGTCAGAACAACAATGTACGGAAGATTTTTACTTTTAAGTTCATTGATTGCTAATGTCGTTCTTGTCATTTGTGATAATGAAATTAAACTTTCCATCATTCTCATTCCGCCCCCTGAGCTAAAACATATGAAGGGAGTTTTATTTTCTATAGCATATTGAATTCCGTATAAGAAAGCCTCTCCCTCTGCAGCAGCCATCGATGCTCCTAAAAAATCAAAGTCAGACGCAACCGCCGTAATTTTAATGCCATTTATATAGCCACTAACAACCATCATTCCGCAGTCCATTCCTGTTTTTTTTCTAGCAGATTTTAATCTGTCTTTATAAGATTTTGAGTCTGTCCAATTTAATGGATCATCTTTTGGAATGGGTGTTTTGAATATCTCATAGTTGTTTTTTCCAAATAAAATATCAAATCTTTGTTTTGGTTTAATCCTATGATGTTTATTACAATCTGGACAAACCCAAAGATTTCCCTCTAAATCTTTTTTTAAGATCGGGCCTTTGCAACAAGATGTCCAATCACTATTAGCAACATCCTCTTTGGAGACTCTTTTGTTAATAGCAGATTTTATCTTTTCACCTGCTTTAATAATTTTTGTAATCCAATTCATTTAATTTTATTTTTTAATTTTTTTACTAACCTACCTACATTTGTGACAGGATTTTGTCCACTTTTTAAACTTCTTGTAATTTCTTTACAAATTGCACTTCCAACAACTAGTCCATCAGCAGATTTGAGTTTTTTGATTGTTTTTTCTGTGATTCCAAACCCGATCACAATATCTTTTTTTGGATTTAATTTTTTTATTTTTTTATACTTTTTCAGTATTTCATTTGGTGATACTTTTAGTTTACCTCCTGTAGTGCTTAACATAGAGATAAAATAATTCATTGAATGTGAGTTATTTATAATTTTTTTTAATCTTTTGCTTGTTGTGGTAGGTGACAAAAGTTGAATAAAGTAAATTGATTTTCTTTTACATTTCTTAGCAAAAACTTTATTTTCTGGCCAGGGTAAATCAACAACTATTAATCCATTCACACCTGACGCCTTACATTTATTTAAAAAATTATTTTCTCCGAATTGAAAAATCATATTATAATACCCCATTAATATAATAGGTTTATCTTTTGCTAATTTTTTAAAATCTTTAACAATTTTAAAAATATCATTTAATTTTATTCCATTTTTGATTGCTCTATACGCGCTAGTTTGGATCTGGCTTCCATCTGCAACAGGAGTGTTGTGTGGAAAACCCACTTCTAAAATATCAGCATTTTTATAGATTGATTTTAGTATATTTAGAGATTGTTGTTTTGTGCTATCACCAGCAACTGTGTAAGTTAAAAGTGCTGGTCTATTTTCTTGTTTGGCTTTTTTAAATGCAATGCTAATTGGATTTGGCATATTTTTTCCCCAATCTTTTTTCTAAAATTCCTCGGTCTTTGTAAGCATCTCCACAACTATTGACTACCACGATAGTATCTTTGCTTAATCGTTTAGCCTCCTTTATAGCAACAAAAAAAGCATGGCTCGGCTCTAAGGAAGGTCTTAAATTTTCAAACTTTGTAACAAGTTTATAAGCACTCAAAGCTTCTTCGTCACTTGCAGCAGTATACCTCGCTCTTTTTGTATCTTTTAAAAAACAATGAAGTGGAGAAATTCCAGGATAATCAAGCCCTGCCGAAATTGACTCTGTCTCCTCTATTTGACCATCTGAATTTTGATTAACATACTGAGCTGCTCCATGAAGAATCCCAATTTTCGATCCATAAGTTAGGGGAGCGGCATGTTTTTTGCTTTTTGCAGGTCCACCAGCCTCTACACCAACGAACTCACACTGTTTTTTATTCAAATCCATAAATTCATTCCAAAATCCAAAACTCGAACTTCCACCTCCAACGCAATTATATAATTTAAGTTTTTTAGGAATTGATCCAAACTCCTCAATCAACTGAACTTTTAGCTCTCTTGAAATTTGACTAGTGCTCCATCCACAGATCCGAACAAATACAGCTGGGCCCACAGTGCTGCCAACACACATAGCTGTAGTATCGCAATTAGCAACCCAGAACCTCATGCATTCAGAAACAGCGTCCACAAGTGTTTGACTACCTGAATAAACAGGTACGATTTCAGCTCCATTTTTTTTTATAGCTTTTACATTTGGTTGTTGTCTTGCAATATCTTTTGCTCCCATAAATATTTTGCATTTCAAACCAAACTTTTTAGCTGCCATACTCAACATTTTGCCTGCGTATCCAGCGCCGGTATCACCACATATAATTTTCTTTCCAGAACGTTTAGCAAGCAAACAGTGAACGGTAGCATTGTAAATTTTGTGAGCACCCCCATTTGCATCTGATACAACTTTAGACCAAATTTGGGCTCCACCCACATGTTTTGTAAGATTTTCTAATTTAATGAATCGAGTAGGGGTTCCAATCCAATTTTTAAAATGTTTATCTCTTTCTTTTATAAACTTTTCATCCTTTTTTAATTTATTGAATAAGATTTCCAAATCTTCTATTGGCTTTTTTAAAGTTTCAGGAACAAAGTTACCTCCAAACTTTCCTCCCCAAAATCCAAGTTTATTTCCTTGGTCTATTAGTGGAATTCCTTTTTTTAGTTTCATATTTTTGCGAATAAATTTAATAATTTATCAATTTTATTTATATCTTTTTTACCCTCATTATTTTCGATTGATCCTGATAAATCAATCATGAAGTCTTTATCTTTAAAACTAGGAATATCATCTATTTGTATATCTCCTGCAATCATTTTATTTAATTCATTAGGCACTTCATCTAGAAGGTTATGATTAAAACTTCGAGATTTATGGTAACCTTTTGAGTCAAAAAGGATAATATCTGAAATTTTCGAATAATCTTTATATTTAGTTACATCATCTTTACATGAAACGGTTATTGCTGTAATTATTCTTATTTTGTATTTAAATTTAATTTCTTTTGTTCTTTCAGCATCTACATCATAAAGTTGAAAAAAATCAAAATTTAAATCTTTTATTTTTTCCAAAATCTCGTTAGTGGGGTTTACAAGCACTGAAACAAAATTTATTTTATTTTTATCAACATTAATTAATTCTTTTAATTTTTCAAATTCGACATACCTCTTACTTTTTTTGAAATTTGTTATGAAGCCAATAAATTTTGGTGGAAAGGGATGTTTTAAAATATAATCTAAAGTCTTAGGATCTGAAACCCCGCAAATTTTTAACCCTCTAATCATTTTTTAAGTGATCAATGATTTTTTTAATATTTTTTTTGATATTTCCACTAGTTATAGGTCTTCCCATAACAAGCCAGTCGCTTCCATTTTCATAGGCTTGTTTAGGTGATAAAACTCTTTTTTGATCATTTGAATTCGAATTAAATCTAATTCCTGGAGTAATAATTTCCTTTTTAAATACTTTCTTAACTATTTTTACTTCCTGCGCACTACATACGATGGCATCTAATTTGGCTTTATTTGCCAATCTTGCTTGATGAGCTACTAGTTTTTTTACATTTTTAGTAAACCCAATTTCTTTAAGTGATTTATTGTCTAATGATGTGAGGACTGTTACTCCTACTAATTTAATTTTTCCTGATGCTTTTTTTGTCATCTGCAGAGCATGTAAGCCCGAACTAATATGTATTGTTAAATATTTTACACTTAAATCTTTTATTGCTTTTACTGCCGATACACAAGTATTTGGTATGTCATGAAGTTTAAGATCTGCAAAAATTATTTTATTTTTCAATTTAGATAAAAAAATTCTTCCATTTTTGGAATTAAGAAATTCAAGTCCAAATTTATATCCAAATTTTATTTTTGGATTTTGAGTTTTTTTAATTATTTCTTTTATTTTAGAAATATTATTGCTATCGCAGGCAATAAATATTTTATTTTTTTTCATTATTTAATTTTTTAAACAAATCTTTTGCCATTTTGAAGTGAATAGTTTTTTTCTCTGGTGTATTGACTTTTTCTCCAGTTTTAGGATTTCTAGAGATCCTAGCCTTCTGTCTTTTTGTTGAAAATATACCAAAACCTCTTAGTTCAACTCTTTCTCCTCTTTTTAATGTATTTTTGATTTCGTCTAAAATGATATCAATAAACTTTTTAAGATCTTTTTTAAGAAAATTAGGATAATTTTTTGATAAATCTTTTAAGAGTTTAGATTTTACAACAGCCAATTTTTTAACTATTTTATTTATTTATCTTTCTTTTTAAGGTCATCTGACAAAGATGAAAATGGTAAATTTTTACCTGAGCCTTCAGCACCATACTTCTCTAGAGCCTCTTTTTTTTCTATTTCCTCTAGTAATTTTATACTTAATCCAATTTTTCTTTTATTTAGATCTAAATCAGATATTGCACAATCAATACTTTCACCGCCAGTAAACCTTGATGGTCTTGCATCTGCTGCATTAATTGCGATTTGAGATTTTTTAATTAAAAAATCCATTTCACATCCTATTGGTCTTACAATCAAACCTTTATTATCTGTTGAAATAATTTTTACAGTTATAGTTTGATTAATATTTTTATCCTTAAACCAATCTAAAGGGTCAGTTTGTGTTTGCTTAAAACCGACCCTAATTTTTTGCTCGGCGACCTTAATCTCTAGAACTTTAACTTTAATCTTGTCATTTTTTTTGTATTTTGCCAGTTCTTCTTCTCCATTGTTAAAATATGTTAGGTCATTACAATGTAAAAAAGCATCTATTTCAAAATCTTCTATTTTTACAAACAATGAGTATTCATTTTTATTAACAACAGTCCCCTCTACAATTGAGTCTATTGGAAATTTTTTTTCAAAAACTTCAAACGGATTTTTCTTCGAAAGTCTATGTGAAATTGCAACTCTTCTTTTTTCTTTGTCAATTTCAGTTATTACACAATCTATTTCATCTCCAACTTTAAACATTTTTTTTGCAGAAACATTCTTTTTTGTCCAACTTAATTCACTGCTATGTAAAAGAGTTGTAAGCCCAGGTTCTAATTCACAAAAAGCTCCAAAGTCCATTATTTTTACAACTTTAACCTTATAAACTTTTTTCAGCTCATAATTCTCAATATGTTCAAATGGATCAGGGGAAAGTTGTTTTACTGAACATCCAACTTGCAATTTTTCTTTATCTACTGAAATTACTTTTAGATCATGTTTTTCCCCAATATTAAAAACTTCTTCAGGATGATTTACTCTAGAATAGGAAATTTCTTGTAAATGAACCAAAACGTCAAGTTCACCGTTGACATTAAAAAAACATCCAAATGAGCTATAACCTTTAACCTCTGCATTTTTAATTATATCTCCAATTTTATATTTTTCTATGATTTTAGCTTTATCCTCTTTTTTAAAACTTGAAATAATTTCTCTTCTTGATACGCAAGCATTTCCTCTGATTTTATCAAGCTTGATTAATGCAAATTTTTGCGGTTCATTCATTAAGTGACTAATATCTTTCAATGGTTTATCACTAATCTGAGAGCCTGGCAGAAACATTAGGGAGCCAGTTTCAATATGTTCAACTATACAACCACCTTTACATTTAGATGTAATTTTCCCCATTATAGGTTCTTTTTTTTCGTAAGCCTCAACCAATTTATCCCAACCCTTAATTTTTTGTGCTTTACTTGCGGAAACTAGAATTTCCCCATTTTTATCCTCAATCCTCTCTAATAATACCGGAATTTTTTCACCAATTTTAATTTTTTCACCCCAACCCATTGTTTTGAGTTCATTTATATCTAAAACAGGTTCACTTTTTAATCCCTCTATGAATAAAAAAACAAATTTTTCAGTAATTTTATTAATTTTACCCTCAATAATTTTACCTTCCTCAATTTTGTTTTTTGAAAGTTGGTTATTTAAGAGTTGTTCAAATTCTTTTGAAGCGGCGTTTGATAGATCTTTAAATATTTCCATTAATTTATAATTTTTTATCCATAATTAGTTTTATTTTTAAAAAACATGACCTTTTAGTTAAATTTGTTGTATTAATCAAGATCGAATCTTTTGTCTTTTTGAGAGGCGATATTTTTCTATTATAGTCATTTTTATCACGTTTTTTAATACTTTTTAGAACATCATCGTAACTTATTTTGTCGTTCATTGATTTTAATTCTTTAAATCTTCTTAGGGCTCTAGTTTTAATATTTGCCGTAATAAAAAATTTAAACATTGCGTTTTTCATTATGACACTTGTGATATCTCGTCCATCTAATACACTACCGTTAAATTTTTTTGGGGGGTTATAAGCGTATTTAACTTGAAAATTATTTACAATCTGCCTGATTTTTTTATCAGAGGCTATTATTGATGCCTCTATAGCAACTTTATCTGATAATAGGGATTTGTTTTGTAATATTTTTAAATTTAATCTATCTATTTTTTTTTTTATGAATGAGTGATTAAATTTATTTTTATTTTTTATTTTTAAGTAACCTATAAATCTATAAATCTTTCCTGTATCAAGATAAAGTAAATTGTAATGTTTTGCTATTAACTTTGCTTGTGTGCCGGCTCCAGCCGCCGCTGGTGAGTCTATTGCAACTTGAATTAATTTGTTCATTAAATCCTAGCACCTAATGAATTCAAAATTTTTCCAAATTTTGGAAAGGAAGTTTTAAAACAATCTTGATCATAAATTTTCCAATTTCCACCTAATGTAAGTGCCGCAATAGTTGCAGTCATAAAAACTCTATGGTCTTTTGAAAAGTCTTTTATTATAAAAGATTTTTCTAATTTTAAGTTTGGTTTACCCCAGATTTTGATACCGCTATTATTAATCTTTTTAATCTTAATGCCCATCATTTTTAAAATCTTAATCCCCCAATCTAATCTTTTAGATTCTTTTTTATTCAGCTCAGAAAGGTTCCTGAATGTACTTACACCTTTGCACACACTGGATACAAGAAAGATTAATAAAAATTCATCTATAGCTGAACTATTTAATCTTGGATTTAAATTAACTGCTTTTAAGTTTTTTTTTGATCGGATATTTATATCAGCTATTAACTCGCCAAGATAACTTTTTCTTTTTAAGACCTTAATTTTTGCTCCCATCATATTAAGTACTTTAATTATACCCATCCTTGAAGGATTGATGTTCAAATTTTTTATAGTCAAATTATTTTTTTTTGAAAGTAATGTTAAAACAATAAAAAATGATGCAGAAGAAATATCACCTGGTATTTTGTAATTAAAATTCTTAAATTCATTCATTCCTTTTAATTTAATATAATCATAGCCCTCCCTTTTTTTTATATGGATTGGAATTTTTAAAACATTCTTAAACATAAGTTCAGTGTGATCTCTTGAAGGCAAACATTTTAAATTTGTTTCACCTTTTGATTTAAGAGCAGCAATCATTAAAGCAGATTTACATTGGGCTGAACCTAATTTTTCAGTATAATTAATTGGTTTAAGAATTTTTGGTCCTTTAAATGAAATTGGAAGCTTAGTTTTATTTCTTTTAAATTTAGTTCCAAATTTTTTAATAGGGACAATTACTCGTTTCATATCCCTTTTTTTTAAAGATTTATCTCCTGTAATAGTTATCCAAAAATTTGAGTTTGCAAGCATCCCACAGATTAGTCTTGCTGTAGTCCCTGAGTTTCCAGAGTCTAAAATCAAATTTTTTTTAAATTTTAGACCAAATAAACCTTTGCCATTTATTTCACATAATTTACTTTTAATTTTTACTTTTATACCTAGTTTTCTTACAATGTTTATTGCACTTAGAACATCATCCGACTCAAGCAAATTTGTGGCAACACATTTTCCATTACTTAAAGATGAAAGTAAAACAAATCTAATGCTTATAGATTTGTCGCCATCTACAATGATTGATTTTTTTTTAAAAGATTTAATTTGGTTTTTTATAAAAACTGATTTAGTCACTTAAATTTTATTTAAACTTAAAATTATCACCAAAATAATATTTTGTTGCATTTTCATTTTTCATCAGTTCATTTGGAGTACCTTCAGCGACAATTTTTGAATTTGATAATATTAATGCCTTATCACAAACTACCAATAAATCTCTGGCCTGATGATCTGTGATGATAATTGTTAGATTATACTCCGACTGTAATTTAATAATGATATTTTGTAACATTTGTATCGTTTGGGGATCTAATGCTGCTAAAGGTTCATCCATTAATAAAATTTCTGGCTCACCTAATAAGGACATGCTTATAACAAGTCTTCTTTTCATTCCGCCACTTAAAAATTTTGCTTCAACTTTTCTAACTGCATCTAATTCAAATTTAAAAATTAATTCCTCAACTTTCATTTTACGAAGTTTAGGGTCCTCAATTAAAATTTCTCCAACTGCATTTAAATTATCTTCGGCAGATAAATCTGAAAAATATCCACCCAACTGTGGACACATAGATAATTTAAATTTTTTTGTCCTTTCATAAATTGGATACTGTGTAATATCTTTCCCATCTATGAATATGTTTCCATAACTAGGCTTAAGAATTCCAGTAATTAAATTCATTAATGTACTTTTCCCAGCTCCATTAGGTCCCAATAAACCAATTATTTGTCCTTTAGAAATATCTAAAGAAATATTATCTAAAATTAAATGATTTTTTTTGAATGATAATGAAATTTTATTTAAACAAATAAGTGGATTGCCACTTTTAATTTTTGTAATTCTAAATTTTTTTATTATGGTCATTATTCTATTTCAGTCGTAGCAATAACTTTTTTATATTTGTCTGACATATATATCTTTATATCTTTCGTAATCAAATCTATTTCTAATATATCTGCAGATAAAGTATATCCAGGTTTTGTGTAAAAAACATTCCGAGAAACTCTAATTAAGTTCTTATCTTTTTGGTTAGACTCTTCGGCTATATTCTCTTTTTCCTCCAAAACTAAATACAGTTCAGAACCAGTTACAACCTCATCACTCTTTTTTACTATTACATTGTTAATAAAAGTTGTTTCAAAAGTTTTTGTATTAAAATTTGCAAAGTCTGAATTGACTGTAATTATTTCTCCATCCTTGAGAGTAATTTTACCATCTACTTTTGTTAAAAACATCAAATCAGGATTGTCTAAATAAATTTCTCCTATTTCTGCTAACAAAAGATAAATATCACCTTTATTATTATTGGCAGTATAACTTATGTTTTGAATTAAATTTTTTTCATCTTTTTTTATTTCTTTAATTTCTTTATTTTTTTCAATCTGATTTTCTTTATTTAATAAGGTATCCGAGTTCTCAATATTATAATAGACTTTAAAAACCAAAAACGTAATTACAATTAAAAATGTGAATAGTATGATTTGAATTAAGGTTTTTTTACCCATATATCAAAATATATTTGCATCAATTAAAGAATGGATATGAAGAATCCCAATAGTTTTTTTTTGATTTGATTTTTTATAAACGCATAAACTTGTAATTTTTTTTTCATTCATAATACTAATTGCTTTTGCTGCAAGTATATCTTTATTAACGCTTATCGGATTACGCGTCATAAATGATTTAATCAATAGATTTTTTATATTTGATTTTTTTTGGATCGTTCTTTTAATGTCTCCATCAGTAAATATACCGGTTGTTTCTCCTTTTTTATTTCTGATTATAGCAACTCCCAATTTTTTATTATTAATTATCTTAATTGCTTTATCTACCGATGAACTTTCCTCAACGAAAGGAATTCTTCTACTTTTAAGCATTAAATCCTCTACTGTTCTTAATTTTTTTCCGAGGTTTCCAGATGGATGAAATTTTTTGAAATCCATTTTATTAAATTTTTTCTGATACATTAATGATATTGCTAACGCATCTCCAATTGCAAGCTGCGCTGTAGTACTTGAAGTAGGAACTATACCATAACCCGATTCTTTTACTTCTGGGATCAATAGTTTTATATTAGAATTTTTAGATAATATTGAATTTTTTCTTGACATTATTCCAATTAATTTAATTCTATTACGATTAGCATATTCTATCAAATTTCTAAGTTCATTGGTGTTACCTGAATAACTTAAAATAATTAGAATATCTTTTTTTGATATTGACCCTAAATCTCCATGAGAACTATCACTGGCTGATAAATTAAAAGAAGGTATCCCAACAGATGATAAAGTAGCAGAAATTTTTGAGGCAATCAGACCACTTTTGCCGACTCCACACAATATGACTTTTGATTGACATTTACTTAAAAGATCAACTGCGTCATTAAAAGATTGACCTAATGATTTTTTCAACTTACGTAAGGCTTGAATTTGTAAATCTATAACTCCTCTTCCTACTTTGTTATAATTTTTTTTCATTTTTAATGTTCAAAGGTTGACAATTTATATCCCGCTATTTCCATATCAACTAAAATTGGTATTACATCCATCGATTTCTTAAAAAGTTCAATTCTTTTTTCTCTTTTGAGCATTTTTTCTAATTTTTCCTTTATCTCAAAAAGATATTCAGTATCTGAGGCAGCATATCTAATTTGTCTCTCTGATAGATTTGGATCTCCCCAATCACTTTGTTGTTCTTTTTTTGATATATCTTTACCACATAATTCTTTTACTAAATCTTTATAACCATGAAATGAGCTTGCAGTTCGTGCAATTTTTGATGCCACTTTTGTACAAAAAATATTCTTTGGCTGAACCTTTAAGTGATATTTTAGCCATAGTAAGTCCTGCCTAGCATAATGCATAATAAATTGAATATTGCTGTTCGATAAGACTTTAACCAAATTAGGTGCTTTAAAATTTTCCCTGTTGAGCTTTATTAAATAGAATTTTTTTGACTCCAATCCTAATTGTACCAATGTGAGTGGGTCTCTTCCTAAAACTAAACCTAATGCTTCATTATCTAATCCAATAAATTTTTCTTTGGAAAGATCCAAATCCTCGGGTAAATCGTTTTCAAAAAACTTTGATATTACTCATATATTTATATATATAAAGACTAAACAATAATGTCTATTCTTTGGTTAAGATAATGAAAAAAGTATTGATCTTTGGAGGAACTGGTCAGGTTGGAACTCATCTTGTAAGAAAGTTAACTAAAAATAATTACAGAGTTACGGTCATAACAAGAAATATTCATGAAAAAGGCCATAAAATTAAGATTATGGGAAATGCTGGTTACATAGATTTAGTTGAGGCAAGTATTTTTGAAGAAAAAAAAATTAGAAACCTTTTTGAAAATGCGGATATTTGCATAAATTTAATAGGTATATTATTTGAAAAAAAAAGGGGAAGTAATTTTTCGAATATTCATTCTGTATTTCCATCACTGTTAGCTAGGTTATGTAAAGAGTATAAATTAAGTCATTTTATACATTTGTCAGCTTTAGGAATAGACAGGGCTTCAGACTCTAAATATGCAAATAGTAAACTTGAGGGGGAAAAGAGAATTCTTAAATATTTTCCTCTAGCAACTATTTTACGACCGTCAATCGTTTATAGTTCCTCAGACAACTTTACTTGTAATTTTATGACACTTTTAAATAGATTACCTGTTTTTCCACTTTACTATTCTGGAAATACGAAATTTACTCCAATTCATTGTTCAGACCTAACAGATATCATTTATTATATTATTTCAAAAAAACTGCACCCAAATATAGTAGAATGCGTTGGCCCTGAAGTTTTTACATTTAAAGAAATTTTAGAGAAATTATTAGAGCTTATTGGTAAAAAAAGATTTTTAATACCTTTGCCTTTAACTTTTGCAAATGTATCAGCTTCAATTTTTGAATTACTTCCAGAACCTTTAATAACTAGAGATCAAGTAAAACTTTTAAAATATGACAATGTAATATCAGGAAAATACAAAACTAATTCAGATGTTGGTATTCCTTCAAAAAGATTATTTTACCATGAGGTTAAAAAATATTGTTATATGTGGAAAGAAGGTGGACAATTTTCTACAATAAAATATACAGATAAAGAAATTAAATAAACTTAGTATCTGCTTTATGCAGATTTTATTTTTTTTTCTATAAATTCCGGGATCTCATCTTTATCAAAAGATTCGTCTTTTTTATTTTTTGATTGATAACTATATAATAAATGTAGCTTACAGTAACTAAAATCTTTTAACGCAGTCCTTCCACAAAAATAAAATCCTTTTTCATCTGGATGACCAATTGGATATTTGCAATCATTATCCGTGAGCTCTTCTAATTGTTTTGGATTTTCGGGTTCAAAATTTTTTTTTCAATTATGAGCGATTTAAATTTGCTTCTTCTGCTTAGTCTAGTTCTTACTTTTTTTTCTATCTAAAGAATTTTCAAAATTATTGTTTGAAGTTGCTGATCTAGTTTTTATCTTAGCGGATAGATTGAGCCTGTGTGCTTTCCCTATAACAGCATTTCTACTAATTCCTCCAATTATTTCTGCAATTTGACTTGCAGTATTTCCTTTACCCCAAAGTTCTTTTAATTTATTAACTTTTTCCTCAGTCCAGCTCATTATTATCTATATTTAGTGTTATATTTAACAATATATACAATATACTGTTATAAATTTTATATAAACAAGTAATTATTTAGAGTTATCAACAATTATTGAAAATAAATATTAATGAAAATATTCAATCCTGACTTGTATTAAATATTTTTATTAATACAAAGTTTTAATTGAAAAAAATTATGAGTTTCTTAGTAAAAAATTATAATAGGAAGAAAATCTCTTTTTTTAAAAGGGAAGGGTAGTTTCCTTTATACGGCTAGTGGAACAAAATATTTAGATTTTGTTCAAGGCATAGCGGTCAATTGTTTAGGACACGCTCACCCAAAATTAATAAAGACAATACAAAATCAATCAAAAAAACTTTGGCATGTTTCAAATGCTTTTAAAATTCCTGAAGGAGAGAAATTAGCAAAAAAATTATGTCAAAAAACGTTTGCTGATTTCGTAATGTTTCAAAATAGCGGTGCTGAGGCTACCGAGGTTGCTATTAAGGCTGCCAGAAGATATTTTTACTCTATTGGAAAACCAAATAAAAATAGAATTTTATGTATTCAAAATTCTTTTCACGGTAGAACAATAGCGGCTATATTTGCTAGTGGTTCAAAAAAAATGACAGAAGGTTTTGGACCTAAAGTTCCTGGATTTGACCATTTTGTTTTTGGAAACCATAAATCTATGAAAAAAAAAAATTACTAAAAATACTGCAGCGATTATGATCGAGCCTATCATGGGAGAAGGAGGCATCAAGGTAATCCCTGATTGGTGTTTAAGAGAATTAAGAAAATTGTGTAACAAAAAAAAAATTTTATTAATAATAGATGAAGTTCAAACAGGAATTTCTAGATCTGCTAATTTTTTAGCATTTGAAAGTTCGAAAATAAAGCCAGATATAGTGCCAATCGCCAAGGGGATAGGTGGTGGTTTTCCAATTGGTGCTGTTTTGATGAATAAAAAAGTTGCGAAAGGCATGACACCAGGATCTCATGGTTCTACTTTTGGTGGAAATCCACTTGCTATGACGGTAGGAAACACGGTTGTAGATATAGTTTCTAGTAAAAAATTTTTGAATAATGTAAAAAATTTATCCAAATACTTTTTTTTAAATTTAAATAATCTTAAAAAAAAATATCCTAATATCATTAAAGAAATAAGGGGGAGAGGTTTTTTAATAGGTATCCAACTTTATGGGAATCAAACAAAATTTATAAAAAAATTAATGGATAATAAATTATTAACTATAAGAGCTGCTGAAAATGTCGTTCGTGTTTTGCCACCTTTAAATGTAAAAAAATCAGAGATCGATTTAGCAATAAAAGTTATCGATAAAGTCTGCAGAGAGATTAGATAGAATGAAGCATTTTATTAATCTGAGAGATATCCCATCTAAAGATCTTAAAAAGATTTTGAAGGACGCAAAAATACGAAAAAAAGCAAGACAAAAATTAAGCAATCTAGAAGTTGATAGGGATGTACCTCTAAAAGGAAAATTATTAATCCAGATGTTTGAAAAATCAAGTTTAAGAACAAGGTTAAGTTTCTATTTATCTATCAAACAACTTGGAGGAAGCACTTTAACTTTAAGACCAGACGAACTACATTTGTCTAAAGGAGGCGAAAGTATAGAGGACACAGCAAAAATACTATCAAATTTTGGAAATGCCTTTATGCTAAGAACCGATGATGATAAAAAGCTATTAGAATTTAAAAGACACTTATCGGTGCCTGTTATTAATGGATTAAGTCCATCTTCTCATCCCAGTCAAATATTATCTGATATTTTTACTGTAGAAGAGATCAAAAAAAAACCAATTTCAAAATTAAATATCACTTGGATTGGAGACTCAAATAATGTTTTAAATTCTTTAATTGAAGCATCTGTAAAATTTTCTTTTAAGTTGAAAATTGGTTGTCCAAAATCGTATCGACCTAATAAAGATATTATGCGTTATATAAAATATACTAAAAATAAAATTTTAATTTTTAATGATCCAAAAAAAGCTGCAAATGGAGCTGACGTTATTTTCTCAGATAAAGTAATTTCTATGAATGATAAAGGTGACAAAATAAAAAAATTAATAAATTTTAAAAAATTTAAGATTAATAAGAAATTATTGGGCTATGCAAAAAAAAACTGTATATTTTTACATTGTTTGCCAAGAGGTACCGAGGTTGATGAAAAAGTATTTGCTAGTAATCAATCGAAAGTTTGGGAACAAGCATCAAACAGAGTTCACGTTCAAAAAAGTATTCTATTATATTGTTTTTGGTAAATTAAGGTAATGGCAAAGGATTATCAGAATTTTGATTCAAATATTTAATTACCGAAGCTCTATCTTTTTCTTTTCTTAGTCCAGCAAATGACATTTTTGTTCCCTTTATCCATTTAGCAGGTTTTATTAGATAACCATTCAACTCTTCAAAAGTCCAAGCCTTTTTATATTCGCTCATGGCTTTTGAATATTTATAATCACTTATTAAACCAACTTTTCTTCCGACTACATTATATAAAGCTGGACCAATATTATTTTTCCCACCTTTGACTATTGAATGACAGGCTGCGCATTTCTTAAAAATTTTTTCTCCACTACTAACGTCACCCAATGCCATTAGAGCAGCAATATCCACTTTAGCTTCAACAACTTTTATGTTTGGGTCATCAACTTTTAAAACCTGATCGGTCTCAACAATGTACCCAGGTGTTTTAGGTTTTTCTACGTAAAATACTAGATCAGACACCTTACTGATTCCTATTATCAGCAAAGCTACCATAAGAATTGCAGCTATTATTTTATTAATTTCAAAAGAATCCATTTTGTTAAAAATTGTTGAACCTATAACATTATAAATATAAAAATGCTTATATTTTAATGTATAATTTTGCCTCTGTTTATAATCTAATTCTAATTAAAAAGAATGAAAACATTAGTAATAATTCCGTCTAGGTTATCTGCATCAAGATTACCTGGAAAACCTTTGTTAAAAATTAATGGTTTATCAATTATTTCTCATGTTTTTAAAAAAGCTGAGCAGGCAGATATTGGAGAAGTTTATGTTGCAGCAGAGGATCAAGAGATCGTAGATGACGTCAAGAGTAACGGAGGTCAAGCTATTCTCACAAGTAATAAGCATAAAACTGGGACAGATAGAATTCTTGAAGCGCTAAAAAAACTTGGAAAATTAGATATTCAGCTAGTGATGAATCTTCAAGGTGATGAACCTTTGATTGATTTAGAGGATATAAAAAATTTACAAAAACGAATGATAGAAAATGAGTCTAAGATTGGAACGTTAGCCTTTGATATCGAAAGCAAGGTTCTTTTGAATAATAAAAATATTGTCAAGGTAACAACTGATGAAAAATTGGAAAGATTAAAATTTTCAAAAGCAATAAATTTTATGAGAGAGAGTTCAATCAATTTTAAAAATATATATCATCATTTAGGGATTTATTGTTATCAAATTGATATATTAAAAAAATTTTGCTCATTAAAACAATCACAAAATGAAGTAGAGAATAAATTAGAACAACTAAGAGCTTTAGATAATGGTATTACAATTAATGTTGCATTAGCGAGATCAGTATCACATGGAGTTGATACAGAAGAGGATTTTGTAGCTATAAAAAAAATTATGGAATATAAATCCTGATGAAAAAAATTTATTTTCAGGGAACGTTTGGAGCATACTCTCACTTAGCTGCTTTGTCGATTGATAAAGAGGCTGAAATCATACCTTGTAAAACATTTGATGAGTGTTTTTTAAAAGCTTCTAAAGACTCAAATTCGAAAATAATTGTTCCTGAATCAAATAGGATTACTGGAAACATAGGAATAGAATATTTAATATTTAAATATAGACTAAATATTTACTTAGAGTATTTTCAAAAAATTGAACATAATTTACTTGGCTTACCTGGAACTAAAATTAAAGAAATTAAGGATGTGTATTCTCATGGTCAGGCTTTATCTCAGTGTTCAAAGTTTATAAAAAATCAAAATTTTATTGAGCATGTAAGAGCTGATACAGCAGGTTCTGCTCAAATGGTTTCAAAAGTTAAAGATAAATCTAAAGCAGCAATTGCTTCTTCTTTAAGTGCAAAAACTTACAACCTAGAAGTAATTAAAAAAAATATAGAAAACGAAAAAGGAAATCTTACGCGATTTTTGGTTATGGGAAAAAATATTTTACAACCTGACTATGGTAAAAAAAAATATATAACTTCTTTTTTATTTAAACTAAAAAGCAAACCTGCTGCGCTTTACCAATCTTTAAGTGGTTTTGCTATCCATTCAGTAAATCTTACAAAGTTACAAAGTTACCCGGAAAAAAATACTTTTGATTCTTATTTTTTCTTATGTGATCTTGATGGACATATTGAAGATCTAAAAGTACAAAAAATCATTAGAGGAACTTGGGCTACATTGTGAAGATTTTCACGTTCTAGGTGTTTTTGAGGCTGACAAACACAGAGAAAAATAGTTTTCAATCTTTTCTTGTAGATTAGAAATCATTACTGCTATAATAGTTTTGGAGGCTAGAGGTGAGTACTGCTTGAATCAGTTCAGAGAGGAAACTCAGCAGACTTAGAGACAGTTTTTCAGGTTCTAGTCTCCTTATTAAAAATTATGAAAGAAGTTTCTAAAGTCCTAGCTTTAAAATATAGACCTCAAACTTTTGATGATTTAATTGGTCAGGAATTTGTGGCTGAAACTATTTTAAACTCGATTAAAGCTGATAAAGTTCCGAATGCTTATTTATTTACTGGAATAAGAGGAATAGGTAAAACAACAATAGCAAGAATAGTTGCAAAGACGCTCAATTGTCTCAATGGAATTGAAAATAAGTGTAAAGTAGAATGTGATAATTGTAAGTCGATTGCTAATTCAAGTCATATAGATGTATTGGAAATGGATGCTGCAAGTAAAACCGGTGTGGATGATGTTAGGGAACTTATAGAATTCTCTAGATATGGACCAACTTCAGCTAAGTATAAAATATTTATAATTGATGAAGTTCATATGTTAAGTAAGCAAGCTTTTAATGCTTTGCTTAAAACTTTAGAAGAGCCTCCAGAATATTTAAAGTTTATTTTTGCTACAACGGAAATAAAAAAGATACCTATCACAGTTGTTTCAAGGTGTCAGAGATTTGATTTGTCTAGAATTAAATCCTCAGAATTATTTGAATTTGTAAAAAAAATTAAAGATAAAGAAAAAGGTAAAGCTTCAGATGATGCATTAAAATTGATTGTTAAAATATCAGAAGGTTCGGTTAGAGATGCTCTTTCTTTGCTGGATAGAGCATTACTAACTTTGAATAAAGATAAAGAACTTGACTTAAAAACTGCTAAAAAAATTTTTGGTTTTTTTGATAAATCACAATTAATTGATATCTTAAAGCTAATATTGGAAGGTGAAGAAAAAAAAGTTATTGAAATTTACAGAAGTATTTATGATCAAGGTATAGAACCTAAAGTTTTTATTAACGATTTTTTAGAGTTACTTTACTACTTCAAAAACATAAATTCACTTACTTTAGAAAGTACAAATTTCTCTTTAAATGATACGGAATTTTTAAGGATA
>CABXYJ010000010.1 GCA_902516345.1 uncultured Pelagibacteraceae bacterium | reverse complement strand
AATTGATTTTAAAGGTCTTCCCCAATTAAGATCATATGCACCCCATTTCATAGACTTTTTCCATTGAAAGTTTTTAAGCAATCTTGGAACAAACTCCATTAATAAATGATTTGTTTTTAATAATTTAGACGTTGTTTTATAGTAATAAAACTCACCTTTTTCAGTTTTTTTTCTAAATAGTTTTTTTTTTTTAATTTTGTTTGACCTTAAAAAACCCTCTAATGCTTGTTCGGGTGCACTTATATTTGGTCCTTTTATCTCTTCAGATAATATCTTTATTTGCTTATCCAAACCTTCAAATACTATGATTAATCTATTAGGTGTAGATAGTGAAAAACTTTTTTTTGATTTAATAGATTTTTCTAAAAAAAATTTTTGAAATTGACCTAAAAGTTTCTCACGTAAATTTTTTTGAAGACCAGCAGGAATTTCTTCACTAAATAGCTCTAGAAAAAATTCTGACATTTTATATTTGCGACTCTACCCAAATTTTAGCTACTTGTTTTGTAATTTCTCTTACTCTACCAATATATTCTGCTCTTTGAGCAACACTTATAGCTCCACGAGCATCTAATACATTAAATATATGACTTGCTTTCAAACATTGATCGTATGCAGGTAAAGAAATATTTTTTTTAACTAATAATTTTGCCTCACTTTCATGCATATCAAATATTTTAAATAAATTTTCTGTATTAGCGTGATCAAAGTTATAAGCTGAGAACTCTTTTTCTGATTGATGAAAAACTTCTCTATACTCAATACCTTCATCATTCCAAACTAAATCATAAACATTTTTTTTCTGTTGTGTAAACATGCAAATTCTTTCAAGACCATAAGTTATCTCTACTGATACTGGCTTACATTCGAAACCTGCCATTTGTTGAAAATATGTAAACTGAGATATTTCCATTCCATCACACCATACTTCCCAACCGAGACCTGCAGCTCCTAAAGTTGGGCTTTCCCAGTCATCTTCAACAAATCTAATATCATGATCTTTATAATTAATTCCTATTATCAACAAACTGTTTAAATAAAGTTTTTTAATATTTAGTGGAGAGGGTTTTATTATAACTTGAAATTGATAATAATGCTGAAGTCTATTTGGATTATCTCCATATCTTCCATCTGAAGGTCTTCGTGAAGGTTGGACGTAAGCTGCTCTCCATGGCTTGGATCCAAGTGATCTTAAAGTAGTAGCTGGGTGAAATGTTCCAGCTCCAACTTCCATATCATAAGGTTGCAAAATTACACATCCATTTTTACTCCAAAACTTTTGTAGATTAATAATTGTATCTTGGAAAGTTTGAAATTTCGGTTTTTTTTTATTTTTTTTAGAGGCCATATTTTTGCCAAACAGATTTTTCCTCTAATATATTTGCTAATTGATCAACTTGGTCATTTGAAGATGATAATTTTTTGCTAAGCCAACTTTTTGATTTTTCAAATTTTTTAATAACAACATCTTCTCCAAATTTTTCTCTTAATATCTGATTTGCATTTCCTATTTCATCTATCAAACCGAGATCTTTAGCTTTTCTACCTGACCAAAATTCGCCTGAAAATAATTCTTCCTCAGATTTTTTAAGTTTTGATAACCTGCTTTTTTCGACGACCTCTATGAAATCTTTATGTAAATCTAATTGAATGTTTTTTAATCTTTCGATGTCCTCCTTTTTTTCATCTAGAAATGGATCTAATGTACTTTTATTTTTTCCAGCAGTATGTACTCTTCTCTCAACTCCTATCTTTTTAATCAATTCTGTAAAACCAAAAGAGGAGTAGATAACTCCTATCGAGCCTATTATTGAACTTGAGTTTGCATAAATTTCATCACCAGCACATGCTATTAAATATCCTCCCGAGGCTGCTACATCTTCGGCAAAAACTATTACTTTTTTTTTATTTTTTTTTGCCTGTTGTCTAATTAAGCTATAAATTAAATGTGATTGGACAGGAGAACCTCCAGGAGAGTTTATTGTAATAGCGACACATGGTGCTTTTTTGACTGAAAAAGCTTTTGAAATAATTTCTTCTTGACCAGAAAAATCTATACCTTGTTTAAATTTTCCTACATTACCAATTACACCACTTAATCTAATATGTGGAATAATTTTTTTCTTTTTAAAAAAAGAGAACATTTTTTTATATTTATAGAATTTTTTTGTGAAATTAAAGACACCTTATAATTGAAGACTCAGGTGCGTCAATTGATAAGTATCAAAAGCAACCTTTTATACTAATTTGCTCGATAAATGGGAAGAGTCATACAATTAAAAAATAAAATAAATAATTCATATTTTCAACTTAAAAATTCAGTTGAAGATAAATTGATGTTAGTTGAGGAAAAAATTAAATCAAAATTAGAAAGCAAAATTGAATTAGTTCAAAAAATGACAAACTATCATCTTGATACAGGTGGTAAAAGATTGAGAGCTTTACTAACTCTAGGCTCTGCAAAATTATGCGGATATACAAAAGGAACTAGAGATATAAATTTAGCTGCTTGCGTAGAACTTATTCACTCAGCAACTTTAATGCATGATGATGTTATAGACAATGGATCAATTAGAAGGGGCAGAAAAACTTTAAACAAAGTTTGGGATAATCATTCTTCTGTTTTAGTTGGAGATTATTTACTTAGTAGATGTTTTGAAATGATGGTAGATGATGGAAATATTGAAGTTTTAAAATTATTATCTTCAACTTCCTCTAAAATTGCTCAGGGTGAAGTTCTTCAGTTACAACATAGAGGTGAGGTGGACATGTTGGAAGAGACTTATTTAAGAATTATCTCTGCAAAAACTGCAGAATTATTTGCGGCGGCTACCAAGGTTGGTGCAATCTTGTCCGACATGAAAACAAAGGAAAAAGAGGCTTTAGAATTTTATGGTAGAAATTTAGGTTTAACATTTCAAATAGCTGATGATACTTTAGATTATAATTCAGAGTCAAAATTTTTTGGGAAAAAAATTGGAAAAGATTTTTATGAAGGAAAAATTACTCTGCCAATAATTTTGTTATTTCAAAGAGCAAATTTAAAAGAGAAAGGAAACCTCAAAGATATATTTTTTAAAGAAAAAAGAATTGAAAGTGATTTTAACTATACATTATCTTTAATCAAAAAATACGAAATTATTAAAGAATGTTATCAAAAAGCAAATCATTACATAAATTTAGCATCAAACTCATTATCAATATTTAAAAATTGTAATGAAAAAAATATTCTTGAAAATTTAACTTCGTTTAGTTTGTCAAGAGATTTTTAAGGACTTAGAAGACTTTTGTTCCAACCACCACTATTATCTAAAGAGTACTTTAATCTTTCATGAATTCTATTATCTCCGTCTAACCAAAATTCGATTGTTGAAGGTGTCAAATTCCAGCCAGACCAATGGCTTGGTCTAGGTACATTATCTTTATCATTATATTTTTTTTTATACTTCTCCAAGGCATCTAAAAGTTGATCTCTATTTCGAAGAATACTACTTTGGTTTGAGGCCCAAGCACCTATTCTACTATCATATGCTCTAGAGTTATAGTATTCGTCAGCAGTTTGATCATCTACTTGCTTCAATGTTCCAACTATTCTTATTTGTCTTAGTAAACTTTTCCAATGAAAGCACATTGTAGCATTTGGATTTTCTTTGATTTCATTTCCTTTTTGACTATTTAAATTTGTATAAAAAACAAATCCTTTTTCACTGTGACCCTTAAGAAGTACCATTCTTACTGAGGGAACACCCTCTTTATTTGCGGTACCAAGCGCTAAAGCATTTGGATCATTAATTTCTTTTTTTTTAGCCTCCTCAAACCATTTTTGAAATAATTCGAAAGGGTTATCTAGATCTAGAAAGCATTTATTTAGCCCAAGTGAGTTTTTTTGATTCATAATTTAAACAAAATAATCTATACAATATAAATAATGTCATTTAATACTTTTGGAAAGACTTTTCGTTTCACAACTTGGGGGGAATCACATGGTCCAGCTATTGGTTGCATTATTGATGGGTGTCCACCATTAATACCATTAAAAGAAGGAGATATTCAAAAAGAATTAAACAAACGTAAACCTGGCCAATCTAAATTTACTACTCAAAGGAAGGAAAGTGATAGAGTTCAAATTCTTTCAGGAGTTTTTGAGGGAAAAACGACAGGGACCCCAATATCATTAATAATTTACAACGAAGATATGCGTTCAAAGGATTATAATGATATTAAAAACAAGTTTAGACCTGGACATGCTGATTTCACATATTTTAAAAAATATGGAATTAGAGATTACAGAGGTGGTGGTAGATCATCTGCCAGAGAAACAGCTGCAAGAGTAGCAGCAGGTGCTGTAGCAAAAAAAGTTCTGGATAATAAATTAGGAAAGAAATTTAGGGTCTCCGGAGCTGTAACCCAACTTGGAATATTAGGATGTGATACAAAAAAATGGAATGATAAAGTAATTTCTAAAAACCCATTTTTTTGCCCAGATAAATCAATGTTAAAAATTTGGGAAAAATACTTATTAAGTATTAGAAAAGCTGGTTCATCGTGTGGGGCGATAATCGAAGTGAGAGCAAATGGTATTCCCGCTGGATTAGGTGCACCTATATACTCAAAATTAGACTCTGACATAGCATCAGCTATGATGAGTATAAACGCTGTAAAAGGAGTTAATATTGGTTCAGGTATGAACTCAGCACAATTGTCAGGTGAGGAAAATTCAGATGAAATTTCTCAAAATAAAAAACAAACCAAATTTAAGTCTAATAACGCTGGAGGTATTCTGGGAGGCATTTCTTCAGGTCAAGAAATAGTTGTTTCTTTTGCTGTAAAGCCAACTTCATCGATTTTAAAAAGTAGAAAAACAATTAACAAGTTTGGAAAGAATACAAGTATATCTGTAAAGGGTAGGCATGATCCATGTGTGGGTATTAGAGCTGTGCCTGTAGGTGAAGCAATGCTATCGTGTGTTTTATTAGATCATTATCTTCTAAATAAAGCTCAGTGTGGTTAGTTTTTTTATTTTTGTTTTTTCAAAACTATATTAGAATTGAGTAAATCTAAAACTTTCTCCTCAATTGAAACTGAGTCAAGATTTGCTAATTTATACATTTTGTCTGGAGTATCTTGATCAATAAAAATATCTGGTAATGTTAATGATCTAAATTTTAAATTAGAGTCCATTAAACCTTTTTTGGTCAAAAAATTTACCACATGAGATCCAAAACCACCCATTGAGCCCTCCTCAATAGTCATTATCGCTTCATGAGTTGTGGCTAGTTGCCAAATTAGGTTTTCATCTAAAGGTTTTGCAAATCTGGCATCAACAACCGTTATTAGTACGCCTTTTTTTGATAAATTCTCTGCAGCTTTTAAAGTCTCACTCAATCTTGCTCCAAAATTTAGTATTGCTAATTTTTTTCCATCTTTAATAATTTTTGACTTCCCTATCTTAATTTTTTCATTTATTGGTGGCAGAATAGAACCTAATCCTGTACCTCTTGGATATCTGAATGCACAAGGTCTATCGTTAATCTCGGTTGAGGTATTAATCATTCTTACAAGCTCAGCTTCATCACTTGCAGCCATAACAATAAAATTTGGTAATGTGGTTAAATAAGTTGTGTCAAAACTTCCAGCATGTGTTGGTCCATCAGCACCAACCAGTCCTGCTCTGTCAATTGCGAATCTAACAGGTAAACTTTGAATTGCTACATCATGAACTACTTGATCATAAGCTCTTTGAAGAAAAGTAGAATAAATAGCTGCGTAAGGTTTAAAATTTTCAGTTGCTAAACCTGCAGCAAATGTAATAGCATGTTGTTCTGCGATCCCAACATCAAAAGTCCTATCTGGAAATTCTTTACGAAAAATATCTAAACCAGTACCGTCAGGCATTGCTGCTGTAATAGCTACAATTTTACTGTCCTTTTTAGCATGTTGAACTAAGGTATTTGCAAAAACTTTTGTATATGTGGGTAATTTGCTTGAGCTTTTTAATTGTTCACCAGTTTCAACATTAAATTTTGATACTCCATGATAATTGTCCTTTGCTTCCTCAGCGAAAGTATAGCCTTTCCCTTTTTTTGATTTAATGTGAATTAAAATTGGTCCTTGATGTTTAGATTCTTTGGCATTTTTTAAAATTGGGATTAATGAATTTAAATCATGACCATCTATTGGACCAATATAATAAAATCCAAGTGAACTGAACAAAGTTCCACCTGTCACAGCTGATCTAAGTAAATCTTCTGCTTTACCAGCTTTTGCACTAAATCTTTTTGAAAAGGCTGACATAATTAATTTAATAGTCTCTCTTAGACTAAAATAAATCTTTCCTGAAAAAATTTTTGCTAAATAAGTACTCATCGCACCTACTGGTCGAGCAATTGACATATCATTATCATTCAGAATTACGATCATCTTAGTTTTTGATGCACCAGCATTATTCATAGCCTCATAGGCCATTCCAGCACTGATTGCACCATCGCCAATTACTGCAATTACATTGTCAGATTTATTAGACAGTTTATTTGCTACTGCAATACCTAGTGCTGATGAAATTGAAGTTGAGCTGTGTGCAGCACCAAAGGGATCATACTCACTCTCTGATCTTTTTGTAAAACCAGAAAGACCATTTCCTTGTCTTAGAGTTCTTATTCTATCTTTTCTTCCAGTTAAAATTTTATGTGGATAACACTGATGACCTACATCCCAAATTAATTTATCATTAGGCGTGTTAAAAATGTAATGTAAAGCAACAGTTAATTCTACCACTCCAAGACTTGCTCCCAAATGACCACCAGTCACTGAAACAACATCAATCATTTCCTCTCTCAATTCGTCAGCAACTTTTTGTAATTTTGACTCAGATATTTTTTTTAAATCTGATGGAAAATTAATTTTATCTAATAGTTCATATTTTTTTTTCATTTATTTCTATTCAAAATATAATTTAACGTTTCAGATAAATTTCTTGATTTAGATCCATATTTTTTTAATTTATCATTTATTTTTAAAATTAAATTATCTGCATATCTAATAGTATTTTTGTACCCCAGTAAACTAATTAGAGTTGCTTTTCCTTTTTTTTTATCCTTACCAGTTTTTTTTCCTGCGATAAACGAACTTCCTTTATAATCAATAAGATCATCAGCAACCTGAAATAATAAACCTATATTAGCACCAATATTTTCAAATTTTTTAATATCATTTTTGCTTTTTTTTTTAATAATCAAAGGTGCCGCACAGCAAAAACTAAAAAGTTTCCCAGTTTTTTTAATTTCCATATCTTCAATCTTTTTTTGAGAAATTTTCTTACGTTCATAATTTAAATCTAAATATTGTCCTCCTGCTATTCCAAGATGACCCGAAGTTTCAGAAATTTTATTAATTAAATCAATCTTAATCTTTTCATTAATTCCCAAGTCTTTATGACTTAAAATTTCAAAAGCCATTGTTAAAAGTGAATTTCCAGCTAAAACAGCCGTAGCCTCTCCAAATTTAATGTGCGCAGATGGTTTTCCTCTTCTTATAGAGTCATTATCCATACAAGGTAAATCATCATGTATTAAAGAATACGCATGGATACATTCAACTGCAGCACCGATAATGATAAGAGTTTTATAATCTAATTTAAATAAAGACCCAATATCGATTAATATTTTTGATCTTATTTTTTTTCCGCCAGAAAATAGACCATACTTCATTGCAACTATTAAATTTGATTTTTTTTGTTTAAAAATGAATCTTCTTAAAAATAAATTTGTATCTTTAGCAATTTTACTTAATTTTCTTTGTATCATTTTTTTGGTTAATTTTTGATATTTTTTCTTTTGATTTCTCACTAATTTCTTTAATGTTTTTTTTAAATTTATTCTCAATTATATTATTAAGTTTGACTAAATTTTTATACTTGTCTGAAGAGTTCCCTAAATCCTTTTGATTTTCTAATTCTTCAATCATCTTATTTGCCTCAATAGTTAGTTCTTCAAGAGATAATGAATTATAATCATTTGGTAAATTTTTATCTTTCATATAATACTCTCAATTAATACATGAAAATTAATCTTGCAAATATTAAAAAAGCAATGAAACTCCTAAATAATAGAGAGTGTGTTGCTATACCTACCGAAACTGTTTATGGAATAGCGGGAAATGCATATTCTGATACGGCATGTAAAAAAATATTCAAATTAAAAAAAAGACCAAAGAATAACCCTCTAATAATTCATTATTATGATTTAAAAAAATTGAGAGGTGATTGTGATTTAAATAATGATTTCCTAAAATTATATAAAAGATTTTGTCCCGGGCCAATAACATTTATTTTGAGTCAAAAAAAAACATCAAAAATTTCAAAAGTTGCAACAAATCAAAAAAGTACACTCGCTGTAAGATTTCCAAAACATCCTGTGGCAAGAAATCTTCTGAAATATTTAAAATTCCCTATTGCTGCACCTAGTGCCAACATTTCTTCTAGAATTAGCGCAGTGACTTCCTCAGATGTAAAAGACGACTTCGGAAAAAAAATTAAGTATATACTTGAAGGTGGAAGATCTGCAATTGGGATTGAGTCAACAATTATTGATCTTAGAAAAAAACCTACAATTCTAAGATTGGGAGGTTTAGAAGTTGAAGTTATTCAAAGAATATTAAAAAAAAAGATTTCAATAAATCTAAATCCATCCAATATTTCAGTGCCTGGACAATTAAGAATTCATTATTCACCTGGAGTTCCAATCAGACTTAATGTTAAAAAAATAAAAAAAAATGAAGCTTTTTTATCAATTAAAAAAAGTAAAATTAATAAAAAAAACAATTATTTTTTATCAAAAAAAGGCAACTTAAAAGAGGCTGCAAAGAATCTTTATACTATTTTAAGAAAAATAAAAAAAGATAATTATAAATCTATTGCTGTTGGTAAAATTCAAAATAAAGGATTTGGCAAAACTATTAATGATAGATTATTAAGGGCTTCAAAATTTTAATGACTATTGCCTTAGAAATAATTAATTTATCAAAAACTTATGATACTAAAGAGGCTGTTCGAAATATTTCTTTTAAAGTTAATGAAAATGAAATCATTGGAATTCTTGGACCTAATGGATGTGGTAAAACAACAACAATAGCTATGATCCTAGGTTTACTTAAACCAACTAAAGGCAAAGTTCTAATAAATGGTATTGAAATTGAAAAACAAAGAGTTGATTTATTGAACAATTTAAATTTTATTTCACCATATATTGAACTACCAAAAAAACTAACTGTAAAGCAGAATCTAGAAGTCTATGGAAGACTTTACGATGTAAAAGAGCTTGAAATAAAAATTGATTATCTTAGTGAGAAATTAAGGCTTAATGAATTTATTAATAAAATAACTGGTGAACTTTCCTCTGGCCAAAAAAATAGGGTTAGTCTTGCTAAATCTATTATTAATGATCCTTCAGTTCTACTTCTTGATGAACCAACTGCATCTCTAGATCCTGAAACAGGAGACTTTGTTAGGAGTTTTTTGGAGGAATACCAAAAAGAAAAAAAAACTTCTATTCTACTTGCTTCACATAATATGTCAGAAGTTGAAAGATTGTGTTCTTCAGTACTTATGATGAATAAAGGATCTATTATTGATCAAGGTACACCTATGGAATTAATTCAAAAACACGGACGGAAAAATATGGAAGAAGTTTTTTTAAAACTTACACGAGGTTTAGTATGAATCTAAATAAAATGTATGGACTTTTTTTAAGACATTTTTATCTCATCAAAAGTTCTTTACCAAGAGTTTTGGATCTGATTTATTGGCCAACAATACAGATTATTCTTTGGGGTTTTATTTCGAAATTTTTTTCAATTTATAGTGATTATTATAATAACACGCTAGGAATAATCTTAACATGCGCAATTCTTTACGATATTCTTTTTAGATCTAGCATAAGTTTTAATATGCTTTTCTTAGAGGAAATCTGGAGTAGAAACTTTACAAATTTATTTATCGCTCCTTTAAAACTTAAAGAAATAATTATATCTTTAATTTTTACTGCTTTGATAAGAACATTAATTGGGTTAGTGCCTGCTATTATTTTAACATCTCCATTATTTGGAATTTCAATTTTAAAATTAGGGTTTCCACTACTAATATTATTTCTAAGTTTATACATATTTGGCATTACACTAGGTTTGTTTGTTAGCTCAGGTTTAATGAGATTTGGACCATCCTTTGAAAATATAGCTTGGTCATCTTTATTTTTGCTTGCTCCATTAGGTTGTATCTATTACCCAATAGAAATTCTTCCTGAAGTTTTTCAAATAATAGCTAAGGGTTTGCCATTAGTTTATGTTTTTGATGAAACAAGAAATATTTTAATAAATGGTCTGGTAAATTATGAAAATATAAAACAGGCTTATTTATTGAATTTAATTTATTTAATTTTTGGAATAGGGTTGTTTTATCTTTCTTTTTTAAGAGCGAGAGTAAAGGGAACGTTAATAAATATGGGTGAATAATTGGTGCGCCTGCTAGGAGTCGAACCCAGAACCTCCTGATCCGAAGTCAGGCGCTCTATCCAGTTGAGCTACAAGCGCATATTGTATTAATATATCATTTTATGGAAAAAAAAATAAATTTGACAGTTGATAAGACCGAAAATGAACTCCGTGTCGATATTTTCATTAAAAAAAGAGAGGATATTATCAGTCGAACAAGAATTAAAAATCTAATTCTAGATAATAAATTAAGAATAAATAATAAGCTAATAAATGATCCCTCAAAAAAAATTTATTATAATGATGAAGTAAGATTGGTCATACCTGAACCAAAAAGGGCTTCCTTAAAACCTTACAAATTTAAATTAGATATATTATTTGAGGATAAAGATTTAATTGTTTTAAACAAACCATCTGGAATAGTAATACATCCTGGTGCGGGTAATTTTGATAATACAATTGTAAATGCGCTTATGAATTATGCTAACAATTCTTTTTCTAATATTGGAGGTGAACTTAGACCCGGAATAGTACATAGAATCGACAAAAATACGTCTGGATTAATTGTTATTGCAAAAAATAACCAAACTCATGAACATCTCTCTAATCAGTTTAATAAACACACGATTAAAAGAATTTATCAATTATTAATCTGGGGTAAAGTTAGACCATCTAAAGGTAAAATTGAAACCTTTATTACAAGAAGCTCTAAAAATAGACAAATGATGGAGGTTAGTAACTGTAAAGGAAAAAAAGCAATTACAAATTATAAAACTTTAGAAATTTTTGAAAGTAAAAATATACCAACTTTGAGTTTGTTAGAGTGTAAATTAGAAACAGGTCGAACTCACCAAATTAGAGTTCACATGAATTATTTGGGTAACAGTATAGTTGGTGATGATAAATATAAAAAAAGGTTTAAAAAACTCAAGGAAATAGATCCATCATTAGAAAAAATTTTAATGAAATTAAAGAGGCAATTTCTACACGCTAAAACGTTGGGCTTTATACATCCAAAAAAAAATAAAGAGATGATTTTTAACTCAATTTTACCAAAAGAGCTTAGGATAATCCTAAAAACACTTAGAAATATAGGTAAATAAAATGTTGAAAAATTCTCAAGATTAATTAGATAAACTGTCAATGAGAACAACTATGAATAGCAATTTACCAATTCTGAGTAATGAAGGTGGTTTGTCAGCATACTTGGAACAAATTAAAAAATTTCCTATGTTAGATTCTGAAGAAGAGTATATGTTAGCTAAAAACTGGAAAACTACAGGTAATATTAAGTCTGCTGAAAAATTAGTAACAAGCCATCTTAGATTAGTTGCTAAAATTGCTATGGGATATAAAGGGTATGGACTCCCAGTAAATGAAATGATTTCTGAAGGTAATATTGGTTTAATGCAGGCAGTAAAAAAGTTTGAGCCAGAAAAAGGTTTTAGGCTTGCAACTTATGCAATGTGGTGGATTAAAGCCTCAATACAAGAGTATATTTTAAGATCGTGGAGTCTGGTAAAAATTGGAACAACAGCTGCCCAAAAAAAATTATTTTTTAATCTCAAAAAATTAAAAAATCAAATTGCACCTCAGTCTGAAGGGGATCTGAAAAATGAGCATGTAAATGAAATAGCAAGTAAACTCGATGTAAGTAAAGAAGAAGTTGTATCGATGAATCGAAGACTATCAGGTAAAGAATTTTCTCTTAACGCTCAAGTAGGCGAAGATGGGGATGAATGGCAAGATTGGTTAGTTGATAAAGAGTTAGACCATGATCTTAAATTTGCCCAACAGGAGGAAATGGAACAAAGGAAAGATTTATTAAAAAATTCTATTAAGATATTAAACGATAGGGAAAAAGAAATTTTATACTCTAGAAGACTAAATGACAATCCAATCACTCTAGAAGATTTGAGTAAAAAATACAAAATAAGTAGAGAAAGAGTAAGACAAATTGAAAATAAAGCTTTTGAAAAATTACAAAAACATATGTTGCTTTTAGCAAAGTCTAAAAATTTATTGCCAATTAATTAAATCTCAAAAGGGTTCTCAATAAGTATTGTATCTTTTCTTTCTGGACTCGTTGAGATGCTTGCAATTTTGGTACCAATAAAGTCCTCAACTGCAAAAATATAATTTTTTGCGTTTTTGGGGAGATCGTCAATATTTTTGATACCTTTAGTTGACTTCTTCCAACCTAAAAAGGATTTATAAACTGGCGTAATCTTTAGCTGATCCTCAACAGAGGCAGGCAAGTGATCTATATCTTGTTCGCCAAGTTTGTATCCAACACACATCTTAATTTCATCTAATCCATCTAAAACATCTAGTTTAGTTAATGCTATGCCATTAATACCTGAGATTTTAATACTTTGTCTTACTAGAACAGCATCAAACCAACCACATCTTCTTTTTCTATTTGTTACAGTCCCAAACTCTTTACCTCTTGTACCTAGTAATTCTCCTATTTCATCCTTCAACTCAGTGGGAAAAGGTCCTTCACCCACTCGTGTTGTGTAAGCTTTAGTAATTCCAAGCACATAATTTATAGAATTCGGGCCACAACCAGTCCCAGTTGCTGCGTTAGATGCCACTGTATTAGATGATGTTACAAATGGGTAAGTTCCATGATCAACATCTAACAAAATACCCTGCGCACCTTCGAATAATATCTTCTTTTTATTTTTTTTATATTGTTCAATTTTAAGCCACACAGGTTGTGAAAATTTTAAAATTTCTGGTGCTATTTTCAGCAAATCATTTTTTAACTGATCTTTATCAAAAATCTGTTTTCCAAGTCCTTTTCTGATCGCATTATGATGTAACAATACAACCTCTAATCTTTGATCAAGATTTATTTCAGATCTTAAATCCATCACTCTTATTGATCTTCTGCCAACTTTATCCTCATATGCAGGCCCTATACCTCTTCTTGTAGTGCCTATTTTTCCTTTCCCTGCAGCATCCTCTCTAATTTCATCCATTTCCTTATGGAATGGCAAAATCAAAGCAGCAGACTCTGAAATTATGAAGTTTTCAGTATTTATATTTATACCTTTAGACTCAATTTCTTTGATCTCATCAACTAAAGCCCAGGGATCTACGACTACTCCATTTCCAATTATGGAAATTTTATTCTCCCTTACTATTCCTGATGGAAGAAGTCGAAGTTTGTAAGTAGTTCCATTTATTAAAAGAGTATGACCAGCATTGTGACCTCCCTGAAATCTTATAACAATATCTGCTTCATCAGATAACCAATCAACAATTTTCCCCTTACCTTCATCTCCCCACTGTGAACCAACAACTACAACATTTTTCATTATCTAAAAATTTTTTTCAATATTATCGAATTGATATGATTAATTGGACCATGGCCTTTCCCATATTTGGGGTTTGTTAATATAGATAAATTTACATACTTTATCCCTAGCTCGCAAGCTTTCTTAATACTTTTTCCACACGAAAAAAATGTTGTTATTGCGCTCGATAACGTGCATCCAGTCCCATGTGTATTTTTTGTTTTGTATCTTTTGCTTCTAAAAATTTTTAAGTCGTTTTTATTTAAAAATATATCTTCAACTTGTTTTGAGTTTAAATGACCGCCTTTAATAAGAACATTTTTAGCTCCTAATTTAATTATTTTACTTGCAGCTATAATCATATCATTTGAATTCTTTATCTTTACCCCGCTTAATACCTCGGCCTCAGGTATATTTGGTGTAACTAAAGTTACCTCTTTAATAAGATTATTTTTCAAAATTTTTATAGCTTGATCATTAATTAATCTGGCTCCTCCTTTTGCAATCATTACAGGATCAAAAACAATCTTTTTTACTTTTATTCCTTTTAAAGAATTGGTAACTATTTTTACTACTTTAGAGGAATTCAACATTCCAATTTTAATAGCGTCTGGCTTAATATCTTTAACAGTATAGTCGATCTGTTTTTTTATTTCATTTGCAGGAACTGGCAAAACAGATTTTACTCCTGTAGTGTTCTGGGATGTGACGGCTGTTATTGCGGTCATTGCGTAAGATCCTAAACTTGTTACAGTTTTAATATCAGCCTGAATTCCAGCTCCTCCAGAGGAGTCTGAACCGGCAATGATTAAAATTTTTGATTTAGGCCTCAAATTAATTGATTTTTTTTTTGATAATTTTTAAACATTTTTTTAATAAATGTATATTTTTACTTTCACCCATAATCCTTATTTTTTGTTCTGTTCCAGATTTTCTGACAAGTATTCTACCTTGATCTTTTATCAATTTATTGGCTGTTATTATTGATTTAACTACTGATTTTTTTTCAAGTATATTTTTATCTTTTACCTTTATATTATTCAAAATCTGTGGAGTCTTTTCAAAAACTTTAAAAAAATTGCTCGCCTTAATCTTTTTGTTTAAAGCTTGAATTACTTCTAATGCAACTAATAAACCATCACCTGTTGTTGCAAATTTACCTAAAATAATATGCCCAGATTGCTCTCCACCTAGATTAAATTTTTTTTTTTGCATGATTTCTTTTACGTATCTATCACCAACATTTGCACGTATAAATTTTATTTTTTTACTTTTCAAAAATTTTTCTAAGCCATAATTTGACATTAGAGTTCCTACAACACCACCTTTAAGAATCTTTTTTTTTTTCCATTGAAGTGCTAGAGCAGCTATTATTTGGTCGCCATCAATAATTGAGCCATTTTCGTCACACATTATCACTCTATCTGCATCTCCATCTAAAGAAATACCTAAATGAGCTTTATTCTTTTTTACACTTTTTTGAATTTTACTAGGAAAAGTAGAGCCACAATTTTTATTAATATTTGTCCCATTTGGTTTATTTCCAATAACAACTAATTTTGCCCCAAGGGATCTAATCATTTTAGGTGCAGATTTATATCCCGCGCCATTAGCACAATCTAAAACAATTTTCATATTCTGAATCTTAAAATTTTTAGAAATTTTTTTTTTAAGAATCTTTATATAATCATCAGTTCCTGTTTCGAGTCTTTTTACACGGCCTATTAGTTTTGGTTTAGACAAATGATTATGAACATCGCTATCAATTAAGCCCTCAATTTTTTTTTGAAATTTATCTGATAATTTTAATCCATCAGGCCCAAATAATTTTAAACCATTATCATTAAAAAGATTATGAGAAGCTGTTATCATTATTCCAAGGTTTGCTTTCATAGACCTAGTCAACATTGCAAGTCCATTTGTTGGCAATGGTCCTAAAGTAAATACATGCATCCCTGCAGAGGCTAATCCCGAGACTAAAGCTGGTTCTAAGGCATAACCTGAAAGTCGTGTATCTTTTGCAATTATAGCAGTTTGTTTTCTTTTTTTTAGGTTAGTAAAATATTTTCCTGCCGCTAAACCAAATTTAAAAAACATATCACCATTAATATTTTTACTATTTACATGACCTCTTATTCCGTCAGTTCCAAAATATTTCATAATTATCTAATAAGTTCTTTAAATACTTTAATACTTTGAATTATTTCGTTTACATCATGCACTCTAAATATTTGAACACCTTGCATCATGGCAAAAATACTTGAACTTATTGTGCCTCCTAATCTCAAACTACTATCATTAGTACCAGATAACTCACTAATAAATTTTTTTCTAGATATGCCAAGTAATATAGGAAAACCTAGAGAATGGTAAATCGATATATTCTTTATAATTGTCATATTATGTTTCAAATTTTTTCCAAAACCAATTCCTGGATCTAATATAATATTATTATGATTGATACCTTTGCTTCTTATGAGTTTAATCTTATTCTCAAAAAAATCATATATGTCTAATAATACATTTTTATATTTAGGATTTTTTTGCATTAAGTCTGGGTTTCCAAGTGAATGATGAATCACAAATGGAATTTGATACTTATTAATTATGTTTATTGAATTTTTATCGTAACTTAAACCAGAGACATCATTTACAATTTTTACACCATGTTTAATAGCGTTTTCCATTATGTCAGATTTCCTAGTATCAATAGATATTATCTTTTTCTTATCAATATTTTTTAAAACATTTTTTATTCTATTCCACTCAATTTTTGAGCTTATAGATTTTGAGCCTGGCCTTGTTGACTCACCACCAACATCAACTATATCTGCACCACATTTAAAAAGATAATAGAAGTGTTTTTTTGCAGTTTCATTTTTATTAAACTTTCCTCCATCAGAAAAACTATCAGGTGTAACATTTAATATGCCCATAATCTTAGGGGTCGATTTAAAAATAATATTTTTAAATTTCTTTTTCTTAGTTATTTCTTTTAAATCCAAATAAATATTATTTTTAATCTGTTTTGGAAGTCTATTAATTTGATTAATTGAAATTTTTTTTTTCAATTTTCTTGAAAAAATTTCTATTTCATCAAAAGATATTTCATTATTACCATTCAAAGAATATGATTTTTTTTCTTTTATTAGATTTTTAGAAATTGAACCGTAGTAGAAATTACACGCTTTAGTGTAATATCTTCGCATTAATTTTAATGAACAATTTTGGGTTTTAGTCCCATAGCGCTTAACGCAGAACCTTTATCATCTTCAACTTTAAGATCCTCTTTGTCGGCAGGATAAATATTCTTATTAATTAAATTTTCGATTTCCTCACCCGTTAAAGTTTCGTATGTCAATAGTGCCTTAGCTAATTTATGCAAATCATCAATTTTATCTGAAAGAACTTTTTTTGCTCTTTCATAGCCTTTATCAACAATTTTTCTAATTTCTGAATCCACTTTTTTTGCTGTTTCCTCTGACATGTTTTGTTGCCTTGCAACTGATCTACCAAGGAATACTTCTTCCTCGTTTTCGCCGTATGCGACCGGACCCAATTCTTTACTTAAACCAGCTCTCATTACCATCGCTCTAGCTCTTTTAGTTACCTGCTCGATATCACTAGCAGCTCCAGTCGTAACTTTATCATGACCAAAAATAATTTCCTCTGCAACTCTCCCACCCATAGCTATTGCTATTTGAGCATGTAATTGCTCTCTGGTTTGAGATAATTCATCTCTCTCAGGCAACTGCATAACCATTCCTAATGCTCTACCTCTTGGTACAATTGTAGCCTTATGAATTGGATAAGCTGCACTTTCATTTAAAGTGCATATAGCATGACCTGCCTCGTGATAGGCTGTTAAAGTTTTCTCCTCCTCAGTCATCACCATTGATCTCCTCTCGGCACCCATCATGACCTTGTCTTTTGCATCTTCAAATTCATTCAAAGTTACAATTCTTTTATTTTTTCTTGCAGCTAATAATGCAGCCTCATTTACTAAGTTAGCTAAATCTGCACCTGAAAATCCAGGTGTTCCTCTTGCGACTGTTCTCAAATTAACATCCGGAGCCATCTTAATCTTTTTAACATGAACTTTTAAAATTTTTTCTCTACCAATAATATCTGGGTTAGAAACTACAACCTGCCTGTCAAATCTTCCTGGTCTTAGCAGTGCAGGATCTAAAACATCGGGTCTATTAGTGGCAGCAATAATAATTACACCCTCATTAGTATCAAATCCATCCATTTCTACTAATAATTGGTTCAGAGTTTGCTCTCTTTCATCATTTCCACCTCCTAAACCAGCCCCTCTACTTCTTCCAACTGCATCAATTTCGTCAATGAAAATTATGCATGGTGAATTTTTTTTTCCTTGCTCAAACATATCTCTAACTCTAGAAGCACCAACCCCAACAAACATCTCCACGAAATCTGATCCAGAAATTGTAAAAAAAGGAACACCTGCCTCACCAGCGATTGCTCTTGCAAGTAAAGTTTTACCAGTGCCTGGAGGTCCGACTAATAATGCACCTCTTGGAATTTTTCCACCTAGTCTACTAAATTTTTTTGGGTCTTTTAAAAACTCAACAATTTCCTCGACTTCTTCTTTAGCTTCCTCTACACCAGCAACATCATTAAATGTAACCTTACCTTTTAATTCATTCATCATTTTAGCCTTAGATCTTCCAAAGCCCATTGCTCCACCCTTACCTCCTTGCATTTGTCTCATAAAAAAGATCCAAACAGCAATTAACAATAGCATTGGGAACCATGATAATAAAACTCCAAACAATGATGGCATTTTCTCCTCAATTGGTGCGGCAGAAATACTTACACCTTTTTCTGAAAGCTTTTCAATTAAATTTGGATCATTTGGAGAATAAGTAGTAAAATTTTTTCCATTTGAATAAACTCCATTAATATTGTTACCTTGTATTTCAACTTTTAATACTTCACCATTATCGACTGAAGTTAGGAAATCTGAAAATATAACTTTATTATTACTTTTTAAATTTGATTGTGGATTTTTGAACATATTGTATAGGCCAATTGTCAAGAAAACTATAATTGCCCACATTATAATATTTTTAATATTCATAGATTTAAAATAAGAATTATTTCAAAATAAACAAGAGACAATATTAGATATTGTCGCAATAAACTAGGATTCCTTACTCAAAATTACAGTTTGATTAACCTTCTCGATGATACATCCCCCAAGTGTCCGCTTGAAAGACTCAATAGCTTTAACATCTTTGATAATTTTATCTAATTTCTTTCCTCTGGAATGATGATATCTTCGCCCAATCAGCTTGATAGACTCAGATAAAGATCTAAATATCACCTCATGAGGTTGATCAAAAAAAATTTTGTTAATGAAAAGTTTATGTTTTTTAATTGAAAAAAAAGTATTTTTTCTTAGGTTATTTTTTACATAACTTTCTACTAGATTATTTGAAAGTTTGAGATTTTTAATTGTCATTAAAATTTTATTTTCATCTAAGCCATCATTCTTTAGTTCTGTGATTAATTTTCTAATCTGTATTCTTTTAAATTTTTGATTTTGGTTTGATGGGTCTTTTATAAAAAAATCAAAGCAATATCTTGAGATAAAGATTAAATCCTCTTTTTTTAGATCTAATAAAGGTCTAAGTAAATTTTTTCCATTAATTTCTACTTTTTTATTTAATGAGACTAAACCTTTTAGCCCGCTACCCCTTATCATTCTCAAAAAAAAATTTTCAATAAGATCTTCTGAATGATGTCCTAATAAAATATTCTTAATTTTTAATCTATTACATTTTTCATATAGTAATTTAAATCTAATTTTTCTTGCAAATGATTGTATTTTTTTTAATGGTTTTTTTCCTTTCCAAGTTAAAACTTCAGCCTTTATAGAATATTTTCTTAAAACTTTTTGAACTAATTTTGCTTCTTTAGATGACTCTTTTCTTAATTTATGGTCAACAATAAAAAATTTTGGGATTAAATTTTTTTTTTGCGAATAAATTTTTGCTAAAAAAGCTAATGCTAAACTATCAGGGCCACCAGATACTGCAACGATGAAATTTTCATTAATATCAAGAGACTTTTCAAAATTAAGATATATCTTTTTAATTTTTTTATTTTTTAGTTTATTTTCTAAAAGTTTAGGAATTTTTATTTTTACACTCAAATTTCTGTGACTCATATTTGGCTTTTTGTATCACTGATTGATTAGCTTTAGGATATTGATCTTTCACTCCGTTGATCATTTTACACCCTTGGTCTTTTTCCCCGATCTGAACCATAGACACTCCGAGCTTCAATAAATTAATAGGAGCTTTTTCACCCTTAGGATATTTTTGATAGCCCTCCAAGTATGCTGAAGCTGCATCGGTATATAGTTGTCTTATCCTGAAAGTTTCAGCGTACCAATATTGTGCATTTCCTGCTAAATCATGATCTGGATTTGATTTTACAAATTCTCTAAATGCTCTCTCTGCAGTTGGGTAATCGCCAATTTTTAAAAAACTCGTTGCAAACTCATACTGTTTTTTTGGAGTTTCATTTGGAAGAATTTTTTCCTCAGTTTTAAAATTTTCGGTTACTATAGAAGCAGTAGTCTCAACAGATTGTGTTTGTTGTGATGTTTCGTTTGGCAAAGTATCTTTATAAGAAATTGATCCTAAATCTTGAGGCTCTGAACTTCCAGGTAGAGACACAACATTATTTTCTTTAGGTTTTATTGTGGTACGATTTTTGTATTCATCAGTAGATAAATTGCCCTCAAGAATTTGGAACCTAATTTGATTATCAGCTTGAACTTTTGATAATCTGTTAGATAACTTATCTAGTTTAAAATTTATTTCTTCAAATTTATTTGTAAGCATTTGAAATTGACTTTCTATTTCTGAGAGTTTTAAGAGATGTCTTGTCAAAACATCCTCAGAATTATTATCATTTAAGGTAACATTATCTGTCTGGTTGTTTGTTTCAGATGAAGTAGAGTAAACAGCTTTTTCTAAAGTTTTTAAATCCTTTTGAATTATCTCTAAAGTTTCATATATATTGTGATTATCTGCTAATGCATAAAAAAAAGTATAGAAAAGAAAATAAATTGATAAGTTAAATATTACAATTATTTTTTTTAATGACACTCTCATTGCTAATTGTATGTTTAAAATAATGGCAAAAAAAAGACCCTCAAACAAAAACCATTGAGGGTCTTTAAAAATTTAATTAGTTCGCCTTGACAGTAACTGATCTTCTATTCTTTGACCAAGCTAAAGGGTTAGATCCAGAGTCAACTGGTCTTTCCTTACCATAACTTAAAACAGATATTCTGTCAGATGAGATCCCATAAGTCATCAAATAATCTTTTGCTGCATTTGCTCTTCTTTCACCTAAAGCTAAATTGTATTCTCTTGTGCCTCTTTCATCGGCATGACCCTCTAATACAATTGTAATTTCAGAATTTTTTCTTAACCAAGCTGCTTGCTTTCTAAGAGTTTCTCTTGAGGCAGTAGTAAGAACAGACTCATTTGTTGCAAAAAATACCCTATCAGGAACTCCCGAAGCCAAATATTCAACAGTGTCCGTGCCAGTATAAACGTCCCCTTGCATTTGACCGGTCGTCTTTTTTTGAGTTGCGCATGCTGAAAGCGCAAGGCAAGCGAAAGTTATTAAAAAAGCATTTTTTAGAATTTTGTTTAATTTCATTATTGCTCCTTGATAAATATTTCTTAAGTTGACTTTTTCACAACTAATTAGATGTTTCAAGTTAAAAAATCAAGATAATAGTGTCTAATTACTCAATAATGATGACCATGATGGGTCTGATGCGTCTGTGGGAGTGGTTACAAGCCTTTCGTTGTACCCCGTCAAATCTATCGACCATAATTTTGCAGAAAAACCTTCTCCTTTATCATTTGTTTTTGTTTCTCTATAAAAAATCAAGACCCTTCCATTGGGCGACCATGACGGTGCTTCCTGATAGAAATTTTCAGTCAGCAGTCTCTCTCCACTACCATCAATTCTCATAACCCCAATATAGAATTTTCCTTTATGTAGTTTAGTAAATGCAATCAAGTCACCTCTTGGAGACCAAACTGGTGTACCATACAATCCTTTACCAAAAGAAATCCTTTTAACCTTAGTACCATCACTTTTCATTATATAAATTTGCTGATAACCACTTCTGTCTGAATTAAAACAAATATATTTTCCATCTGGAGAATAAGATGGGGATGTGTCAATTGAAGGATGATTGGTAATTTTTTCAACAATTCTATTTTCCAAATCCATCGTATAAATTTCCGAATTTCCATCCTTAGCAAAACTCATAATTATTTTTTTACCATCCGGTGAAAATCTAGGTGCAAACGTCATACCAGGAAAATCTCCTACGACTTCTTGCATTCCTGTTTCTATATCTAAAAGATAAACTCTAGGTAAATTTCTAAAGTAGGACAAGTAAGTAACCATTTGACTTGTAGGATTAAACCTCGGAGTTAAAACAAGCTCATTTCCTAAAGTAAGAAATTTGTTATTTGAACCATCTTGATCCATTATAGCTAATTTTTTTATTCGTCTTGTTTTTGGTCCCTCTTCAGCTACATAAATAATTCTTGTATCAAAATAACCCTTCTCCCCTGTCAAACGTTCGTAAACTTTATCAGTAATTATATGTCCAACTCTTCTCCAATTCGAAGGAACTGTCGTAAAAGCTAAAGCCATCATTTCTTTACCCGCCAGAACATCCCATAATCTAAATTCTACTCTTAATTTTTCATTTTGAAATTTAACTTTTCCTGTAATTAGTGCTTGTGCTTTAATTAAATTCCAATCCTCAAATCTTGGTTTTAAATTAGCAATATCTGGTGCCTGTAAAAAAGCATCTTTATTTAGGGGATTGAAAAGTCCAGATGTTTTTAAATTCTTTTCTACAATTAATGATATTTCTGAGCCAATATTTTCTTTTTCAAGAATACTTTTAAATTTTTTTTTTGAGTCTTCGTCAATTGATAAAGGGGATACTGCAATTGGAAGTGGATTAAGATTTCCTCTCGTAATATCTACCTCAATCAAAGCGAGAGCATTTGTTGATATCGTATATATAATAAATAAAATGATAAGATTTCTCATAAAGATATTCTATCCCTCTAACATTTCTCTTGCATCAAAATTTAGTTGTAATTCTTTCCACCTCTCATAACCAGTTGTTGGAACTCTTAAAGGCTGGCATAATTTTATTGCTCTCAAAGCACTCTCTGCCAAAACCTTATAAAAGCCTTGACCAGGTTTATTCATTCTTGCATGATCCAAAATCTCTGACTCTTGAATTGTTCCATCTGGATTTAGTTGAAGTTTAATTCTTACTAATAAATTTTCATTGTAAGGTAGACCTAAAGGGATACTCCAACAACCAAAAATTTGAGCTTTTAAAGCATCCTCTTCACTTAAAGATAAACCTGCGTTCTCAACATTTTTTTTTTGATCTTGTGTAATTTTGTTATTTTTTTTTATCATTTCAGCACTTTCAACTTTAGATTTATCAATTAAAGCTGCAATGTTATTTGGATCGAATAACTCTTTTTTTTCAAATTCAGAAACTTGCCTAACCTCATTATCAATTTTTTCTGGATTTTGTTTATCTTCTTTTATTTTTTCAACCTTTTTAGGCTTATCATCTGGCATTGGAACTGTGTCTGGTTTAATTTTTTTTACTTTTTTTGGGGGAGCTTGTTCAGATACCAACTTTTTTTCTTTCTCTTTGATTTTTTCAATAATTTTTTTTGCCTTAGGAGCAAATGGAATATTGGTTTTATCTGTGATCTGTATTAATTCTACTGACACTATTGGAGGTAGATCGATTGGTTTTTTTGCTAAAAAAGGTAAACTAAAAGCTGTAATCATAATTAAAATTAAATGTGATGCAGAAGAAATAATTATACTTCTATTCACTTTTTACCTTTCTTTATATGGCTCAGATATAAGTGCTACTTTTGTGAAACCAGAGCCAGATAGAAGTCCCATAATTTCTAGAACTCTTCCATAATTAATAGTTTTATCACCCCTTACATAAATTCTTGTGTCGGTCCTATTTTTTGAAACAGCCAAAACTTTTGCAATAATTTTTTCATATTCAACTCTTGACTCTTGAATATAAATTTCACCTTTTGAATTGATCGTTAGAGTTAATGGTTCAGCCTCCTCAGGAAGTGAGTCTGCTGAACTTTCTGGCAAATCAACTTGCACACCTACAGTCAATAAAGGAGCAGTTACCATAAAAATAATCAAAAGTACCAACATCACATCCACAAATGGAGTAACATTAATCTCGCTAATGGGTTCTTTTGAGGAACGGTTTAATCTAAATGCCATCTTAAATTATAGTTAAAAATCTTTTTGAAAAATTTTCTAACTTTTGAGAATATTTTATCGAGTCATTGTTAAATTTATTATAAGCAACTACCGCTGGTATTGCAGCCAACAAACCTAATGCAGTTGCAAAAAGTGCCTCTGCTATCCCAGGCGCAACTATTGCTAAACTAGTATTTCTCGAAATTGCAATTGATTGAAAAGAATTCATAATGCCCCAAACTGTACCGAATAAACCTATAAATGGGGCTGTTGATCCCACGGTTGCTAAAAATGTGAAACCTTTGCTAATTTTAGACATCTGCTTTTCGATTCCTGTCTCTAACATAGTAGTCATTCTATCGTTTAAATCAGTTCTAGATCTTCTCTTTAATAAATTTTGCATCGCATCCTTAAATATTAAAGCCATTGGATCTTGAACGCTTGCTGGTAAATTATTATAAAAAGTTTCTGCAGATTTAGAATTCCAAAACTTTGCTTCAAATTCTTCAGAAGATTGATTTATTTTTTTGAATAATCTATATTTTTCTATTATTACTGCCCATGAATATATAGAACAAGCTATTAACATTATGATCACTGACTTAACTACTATGTCGGCTCTAACAAATAAATTAATTAAAGAAAAATCTGCACTTGAGGCTAACCCTACTGCTTGAGACGTGATATCAGCTTCCATATCGTCTTCTCACACTTAAATGTGTCATGATTTTGTCTTAATATTTCAGGCTAGTCATCAATTTTGTACGTTTCATTATAAAAACTTGCTATCAAGATCGCATCTGCTTTGTTTGAGTCTTTCTTTCTTGATAATTGAGATGAAAAATAAGGAAATATTTCTATTGCTCTTGTTCTGCTGGCATCTTTCTCAGAATTTAAAAGATTAAAATATTTTTTCCATTTTACAGGCCTTACAAAGTACATTGGTAGTTGCATCGCAGTGCAAATACCCTTTAAAATTCCAAACGATTGTCCAAAATTAAACATACTAGTGACCCCCTGACCAGGCATTGCAGAAACATGTTCAATCACAACTCTAATTTGATTTTTTTCAAATTGTTTAATTCTTCTGGTTATTTCATTATAAACTTGAGAACCATTTATTTGTTTTTTATTTTTTTTTCCATCTGTCATTAAAGGCATTTCAATAACTTCTAGGATTTTTCCATTATCTAAAAAACAAATTGAACCAGAAATTCCAGGATCTATACCTATTATTAACATATTTAATTTACAAATTCAGCATTAGAATAAACATTTTGTACATCATCATTGTCTTCGAGTAATTCAAAGAAATTTACCAAATCTTCATTTTTTTCTTTAGAAATTTTTACACTATTGAGTGGCACCCATTCAATTTCTGTTGATATGAAATTAGTAATTTCTTTTTCTAACTCTTTTTTAACATTATAAATTTTACTGATAGAACATTGTATTTCGTGAAAGTCATTTTCCGATTTACACTCATCAGCTCCAGCATTGATAGCTAGCTCAAAAATTTGATCATCAGAAATTTCTTTTTTATCAATCTTTATTACACCTAATTGATTAAAATTATGAGAAGCAGAACCTTGGGTTCCTAGATTTCCACCTGCTTTTTGAAAAATAGTTCTAATATTTGATGCTGTTCTATTTTTATTATCTGTTAATGCTTCTATTATTACTGCTACTTTTTCTGGTCCAAAGCCCTCATATCTTAAATTTTCAAAATTTAACTCGGTATTAACTGACGATTTATCGATTGCTCTTTCTATATTTTCTTTGGGCATATTTGCTGATCTTGCGGCTTGAACAGCAGATCTTAATCTCGGGTTCATTGCTGGATCTTTATCCCCAAGTTTTGCTGCAACAGTAATTTCTTTTGACAACTTTGAAAAAATTTTAGACCTTTGCTTATCAGCTTTACCTTTTTTATGTTTTATTCCTGCCCAATGAGAATGCCCTGCCATAAACTAATTAAGTATTTTTTAGCTGACCTCCAAAAACATAGCTTTCAATTTTATTTGCTAAACCAGTTTTTATATCACAATCAACAATAACTCCACTTAAAGTAGCATCACCAGTTGCCGGATAATGTTTTGTTGACTCTTTTTTCATAAATCTTTTTAAAGAGTTATCTTTATTCATTCCAATAACTGAGTCATAATCACCACACATGCCTGCATCAGTTTGATAAGCTGTACCATTTTTCAAAATCCTGGCATCATTTGTAGGAATGTGTGTATGTGTTCCAACAACTAGAGTAGCTTTTCCGTCAAAAAAATGCCCTATCGCATTTTTTTCACTCGTAATTTCTCCATGAAAGTCAACAACTAAAAAATCGTAATCTTCTTTAAGTTTGTACTCTGTTAAAAATTTTTTCGAAATCGCGAATACATCATCACATTTTTTCATAAAAACATTTCCCATTCATTATCATACCAAGCAGAAATTTTACCCATATTTTTACCTACCACTACTGTTAAACTTTCATCTACTATTGAGGAGGCAGGATTATGATTAAAGTCAATTGATACAAGTTTTTCATTCGTGCTTTCAAGAATTTTGTTTTTTTTGCTGAAGTTTTGAAATGCTAAATTAATCTTATCAATAGTGATGTCTTTTTTTGTACAAAAGATCAGCTCAATTAACGAGACATTAGGTGTAGGGACTCTCATTGCCACACCTTCTAACTTACCTTTTAATGAAGGTATAATCTCACCAATTGTTTTAGATGCACCTGTTGAGGTTGGCACAATAGATTGGCTAGCTGATCTAGCTCTTCTTGGGTCATTATGAGAATTATCTAATATTCTTTGGTCACTTGTAAAGGAATGAATAGTAGTCATAAACCCTTTTTCAATTTCGAAATTTTCGTTTAAAACATAAGCTACAGGGGCAAGACAATTTGTTGTGCAAGAAGCAGCAGATATAATCTTGTCCTCATTTTTTAATTCAGTCTCATTAACTCCATATACAATAGTTTTGTCAGCATTTTTACAGGGAGCAGAAACTATAACTCTTTTTGCACCATTATTAATATGTGTTAATAATTTTTCTTTTGTGTTGAATTTACCCGTGCACTCTAAAACATAATCCACGCCATATTTATTCCAATGAATATTCTTCAAATCTGTTTCTTGGCCAAATGAAATTTTATCTTTATTGATAATAATATGATTTTCATCAAAATCTATTTCTGCGTTAAATTTTCCATGAATAGAGTCATATTTCAACAGAGACGAGCATGTTTCAGAATTAGTTCTATTATTAATGTATTTAATTTCTATATTCTTATTTTTATTCTCGATAATTGATCGAACAATCATTCTTCCAATTCTGCCCATTCCATTTATTCCAACTTTGATTGTCATAATTTTTTTTTAATCTTTTTTACTATAATCTCTGAGCTTAATCCGAAGTGATTATATATATCCTTATAAGGTGCACTTCTTCCAAAATCATTAATTCCAAAGTTAAGTCCTCTGCTTCCAGTATATTTTTTCCAATAATTAGTTTCAGAGGCCTCTATAGAAATTATAAGCTTTGTTTCATTTAAAATTTTATTTTTGTATACTTCACTTTGTTGATCAAATAATTCCTGGCAAGGCATTGATATTACTTTTGAGTAAATGCCATCTGTGGCTAATTTATGACTAACGTCTATTGCAAGACTAGTTTCAGATCCTGTTGCTATAATTGTTGCACTTATTCTATTACTTGTTCTTAAAACTTCATATGCGCCAGCAATAGACAGATTTTTTGATGTTTTTTTTGTACGGATTGGATTTAAACTTTGTCTTGTTAGAGCAATTACACTTGGTGAACTTTTGCTTTTTAATGCTAATTGCCAACACTCAAAAGTTTCTATTAAGTCAGAGGGTCTAAAAACATTTAAATTTGGTATTGATCTTAAACTCGTCAATTGTTCTATAGGTTGATGGGTTGGACCATCCTCTCCAAGACCAATTGAGTCATGTGTAAAAATATAAATAACTTTTTGTTTCATCATCGCCGCAAGTCTTATTGATGGTTTACAGTAATCGCTAAATATTAAAAAAGTTCCGCCGTAAGGAACAAGCTCACTATGAAGTGAGATACCATTCATAATACCACACATTGCGTGTTCTCTTACTCCGTAATGAATATAATTTCCTGAAAAATCATTTGATTGAATAATTTTATGATTTTTCGTTTTAGTATTATTTGATCCTGCTAAATCTGCTGATCCACCAATTAAGTTTGGAAGTTTAGATGCAATTTCCAAAAATCTTTCTGAACATTTTCTAGTAGCAATTGGTTGTAAATTTTTTAAGTAATCTGATTTTGCTTTGTCTATTGCTTCGTTAACATTATTTATCTTTTGATTAAATCTTAGTGAAATTTTTTTTTTATTCTTCTCAGCTTTAATTGATGCCTTTTTACCTATTGATCTCCATTGATCCATTAAGTTTTTTGGAATTTCAAAAGTATTATGTGGCCAGTTCAAATTTTTTCTGACTAATCTTATTTCATCTTCACCTAATGGACTGCCATGAGATGAAGCTTTACCACTCTTGTTTGGGGATCCATATCCAATCGTTGTTTTACAAGAGATTACTACGGGTTTTTTTGATTTTTGTGCTTTTTCAAGAGCTTTTGATATTTCTTTAAAATTATGTCCATTAATTTTAAGATAATTCCAACCATAGCTCTGAAATCTTTTTTCATGATCATCGGATACTGCTAAGCTAGTTGGACCATCAATTGAAATTGAATTATTATCAAAAAGTAATATCAAGTTTTTAAGCTTTAGGTGTCCAGCAAGACTTAAAGCCTCATGACTTATTCCTTCCATTAAGCAACC
>CABXYJ010000009.1 GCA_902516345.1 uncultured Pelagibacteraceae bacterium | reverse complement strand
ACAAGTAAAAAAAATAAAAAAATATAGAGGTAAAACTTCTTTATTTATTGAAGAGGGAATAGAACAAAAATTAAATCAAATATTTGACTCAGAAATTAAATTAAATTCTGGTGGATATTTAGTTATCAATCCCACAGAGGCTTTAGTTTCGATAGACGTTAATTCTGGGAGCTCAATAAAACAAAAAAATGTTGAAAATACCGCACTTGATACAAACCTTGAAGCTGCCGATGAAATTGCAAGACAAATCAAAATAAGAGACTTGTCAGGATTAATCATAATTGATTTTATTGATATGTTAAATTATGGAAATAGAAAAACTGTGGAAAGAAGATTAAAAGAGAAGTGTAGAATTGATAGGGCTCGAATTCAAATTGGCAGGATAAGTAATTTTGGGTTGCTTGAGATGTCTAGACAAAGATTAAGGGAAAGTGCAGTAAAATGGAAAGTAAGTTTAACAGATGAGTCATTTGCTCAGAAATTACTCAAAATGGTTGAGCTAAAAACTGTTTTAAATAAAGCCAAGTTTGTTGATTTAAAAGTCTGTGAAAAAATATCAGATTTTTTAAAAGAAAACTTTGTTGAAGATTTAACTTATTTAGAAAAAAAAAATAAAGTTAAAATAGATATAATAACAGAAAAGAGTTTAATAATACCAGAATATATTATTGATCTTAAAAATAAATCAAAGAAAACAATAGAATTGATTGAACATCATGAAAAACTTAAAAACCTAGAGACACAAAAAAAAGATGATAATGTTATAAATATAAAGATAAAAAAAAAATTCAAAAAAAAATATATAAAAAAAAAAATTTTTTATAAGAAAGCTAAATAATACCTTTTTTTGGTGATGAGGCTCTACCCATTAAAACTTTTGCAATTCTACCTGATTGGTAGGATTGCCTTCCAGCTAAGACTGCATTTTTAAATGCGAGAGCCATTTCGAAAGGTTTCTTAGCCTTGGCAATCGCAGTATTAACTAAAACGCCATCACATCCTAACTCCATGGCGATTGCCGCATCAGAAGCTTGTCCTAATCCAGCATCAATTATTAAAGGGAGTTTTGTTTGATTTCTTATAATCTTTATGTTCACTTTATTAAGTATGCCTAATCCCGAACCAATAGGTGCTGCTAAAGGCATAATTGCTTTAGCTCCAGAATTTTCAAGTCTTTTTGCCATTAAAGGATCGTCATTACAATAAACCATTACCTTAAAACCCTCTTTTGCTAAAACTTCAGTCGATTTTAAGGTTTCGATCATTTCAGGGAATAAATTTTTTTTATCTCCTAAAACTTCTAGTTTTACTAATTTCCAGCCACCAATTTCTCTTGCTAATCTAAGTGTTCTTAGAGCTTCTTTAGAATTAAAACAACCCGCAGTATTAGGTAAATACGTAATTTTTTTTGGATCTATAAAATCCATTAATAACGGTTTTTTTTTATCAGTAATATTAACTCGCCTGACTGCAACTGTTACTATTTCAGCACCTGATAGTTTTACTGCCTTGGCGCACTCTGACATATTTTTGTATTTACCAGTGCCAACTATAAGTCTTGAATTAAATTTTTTTTTTGCAATAATAAACTTATCTTTTTCCATCTTTTAACCACCACCAATAAAATGAACAATTTCTATCTTGTCATTTTTTTTGATCTTAATTCGATTGAGCTTTTTTTTATCTAAAATTTCTTGATTAAGTTCAATTGCAACTTTCTTGAGCGGTATTTTTAGGTCGTTTATCAAGTTTTTAATTTTATAATTATACGCAATTTTCTTTTCTTTGCCATTAAGCCGAATTTTTATTTTTTTTATTTTTTTCATCGTATATAAAGTGTAAATGAATAATAAAATAATTATTATTAATGGTCCGAATCTTAATCTATTAGGCGAAAGAGAACAATCACAATATGGTGCTATCACGTTCGATAAATTAAAAGAAAATTGTATAAATAAATCAAAAGAATTGGGTTTAAAAACAGAATTTATACAATCAAATCTAGAGGGTGAGATAGTAAATTTGATCCAAGATGCAAGAAAAATATATGATGGAATGATAATTAATGCTGCGGCGTTCACTCATACATCTGTAGCTATAAGAGATGCTCTCGAAATTTTTAAAAAACCTATTATTGAGGTTCATCTCTCAAATATTTATAAAAGAGAAGAATTTAGGCATAAATCTTTAATTAGTAATATTGTTTCTGGGGGTATTTTTGGTTTAGGAGACAATGGTTATATTTTAGCCATAATTGCAATAGAAAAACTTCTAAAATATGAAAATTAATAAAAAAATCATTCAGGAGTTAAGTGATTATCTCGATGAGTTCGGGCTGACTGAATTAGAATATACAGAGAAAGATACTAAAATAAAAGTTTCAAAAAATAACATTTTGTCAAATCATAAACCAACTTTTAAAAATGATGAGACCTCAACTGTAACAAAAAAAAATGAAAGTACAAAATCAGGTAAAGAAATTTTTTCGCCTATAATTGGCACTGCATATCATGCACCTGAACCAGGTGCAAAAAAATTTGTTGAAATTGGAAAAAAAGTAAAAAAAGGTGATACAATTATGATAGTTGAGGCAATGAAAACTATGAATCATGTGCCATCTACATCTGATGGTATTGTAAAGGAAATAAGTGTAGCTGACGGTCAACCAGTTGAATTTGGTCAAGTTCTTATAATTCTTGAATAATGTTTAAAAAGATTTTAATTGCAAACCGTGGAGAAATTGCAGTTAGAATTATAAGAGCCTGTAAGGAATGGGGAATTTCTACAGTCGCTGTTCACTCTGATGTAGACAGAGAAAGTATGCATGTCAAATTAGCTGATGAAAGTGTTTGTATTGGTTCACATCTACCTGAGAATAGTTATTTAAATATTCCAGCTTTAATGTCAGCCATAGAGCTTACAAATTCGGAAGCTGTACATCCTGGATACGGATTTTTATCTGAAAACTCTGATTTTGCAAAAATATTAGAAGAAAATAACATTAAATTTATTGGAGCTTCCTCAAAACATATAAAAATGATGGGTGATAAGATTCAAGCAAAAAAAATCGCAAAAGAACATGGTTTACCTATCATTGAGGGATCTGATGGAGGAGTAAAGGATTTAGATGAAGCAAAGAAACTTTGCAGAAAAATTGGGTTTCCAATTTTAATCAAAGCTGCAGGTGGTGGTGGAGGTAAGGGAATGAAAGTTGTGCGCAAAGAAGAGAACTTTGAATTACTTTTTTCTACAGCTAAGTCTGAAGCAAAAAAATATTTTGGCAACGATGAAGTATATATTGAAAAGTTTTTTCTAAACCCAAGACATATTGAAGTTCAAATTTTAGCTGGAAAAAATAGAGCAGTTCATTTACACGAGAGAGACTGCTCAGTTCAAAGAAGACATCAAAAATTAATTGAAGAAACACCGAGTCCTGTTCTAAACAAAGAATTAAGAAAAGATTTGTTTGAAAGAACTTTGAAAATGGTAAGTGAAATAGGTTATGAAGGTGCTGGAACAATTGAATTCATTTATGAGGACGGCAAATTTTTCTTTTTGGAAATGAACACAAGGGTTCAAGTTGAACACCCTGTCACTGAAATGGTAACAGGTATAGACATAATAAAAGAACAAATTTGGATTGCTTTTTCAGGTAATACGGCACTTAACCAATCTGATGTAAATCCTAGAGGTCATGCTATCGAGTGCAGAATAAATGCTGAAGATCCGAGTAATAATTATCAGCCTTCACCAGGAACAATTAGTATGTGTCACCAACCATCTGGCTTTAGAACTAGAGTAGATGGAGCAATTTTCCAAGGATATAAAATTACTCCTTATTACGATAGTATGATATGTAAATTAATCTGTCATGGGAGAAATAGAATGGAAGCTATTCAAAGAATGAATAGATCCTTAGATGAATTTGTTATTGAAGGAATAAAAACTACTATTCCATTGCACAAAAAACTTCTAAATCATGAAAAATTTATAAATTCCGATTTTAATGTCAGTTGGTTAGATGAAGAAAAACTAATTTAATAACATTTAACTAACAAAATATCATAAACAGGATGATCAAATGGGTTAATAGATGGACTTGAAGAGAACATCCAGCCATTAAAAACAAATACATCATCTTTATTGTCACTCATTAAGTCTTTAACTTGTATATAAGCTGTAATTTCAGGATTATCATCAAATTCTGAATTTTTACATTTCATACTTTTTAATAATAAATCTTTGTGACGAGTTTCTTCACCATTCTTTAATTTTATAAGTTTATTTTTTGAACTTATCTTATCTAAGACTTTAATATGTGTAATTTTACCCTCTAGATTATCTGCTATAACTAAATTGTTAAAAAGTATAAAAATAATAAAATTAATTAATATGAGTTTATTTTTTCCAACTTTTATATTTTTTTTCGAGTACATTCTTTTTTTTATTTGGATAATAAGCTAAACTTGTTCCAGTTAAATTTGGTTGATGAGGTTTTTGCCATTCATATTTCTGTAAATCGTGATTTTTTTCAATTTTATTTTGAGTAAAATGCATCCAGGAATACCATTCTACAGGAATTTTTGAGGCATCAATTTCACCGGAGTAAATTACCCATCTTTTGCCCTTCTTGCTTTCGTAATATTTATTCCCAAAATTATCCTTACCAACAAATTTACCAAAAATAAAAGTATTCAATCTCGTACCAAGAGTATCTTGATTCCACCAGACGAAAATTTTTTTTAAAAATGTCAACATAATAAAATTATAAAGTTCAATTTAAAATTGTATAAATTAAATTAGACTATAATTTGATTTTGTATATAAATAAATTTTTACACAATACAAAATAAATTTAAAAATTGAGGTGAAATGGCAAAATATTTAGTTGAGACCTATTATACATGTACATTTAAAGTAAACCACTACTTAGAAGATATAAATGAATCAGAGCTTAAAAACCTCGAAAAAAGAGATGATGGTAAATTCGAAGTACTAGATGTAAAACTTGATAATCGAAAAACAAAAAGCTTAGATCCAAAAAATAAAAAAATTATAGAAAATAACAAAATCGAAAGTTCATCAGATAAAACTAAATCAAGTTCCTCTAATATTGAGAAAATTATAAAAACAAAAAATCAAAATTATGAAAATAATAGTAAAAGATTTAGCATGCCAGATAGAAGAAAGGGTTATATTCAAAAGGCCACCATTGGAGATCATAAAGTTTATTTACACACTGGAGAATATGAGGATGGTAAGATTGGTGAGATATTTATTGATACTAGTAAAGAAGGTGAGTTAGTTAAAGCTTTAATGAATAATTTTGCGATTGCTGTATCGCTGGGGTTACAGTATGGAGTACCTTTAGACGAATTTATAAGTGCTTACGTAGGAACAAAATTTGAGCCCTCAGGTAAAGTTTATGGCAATGATAGAATTTTAAGCGCATCCTCAATTCTTGATTATATTTTTAGAGAGTTAGCTATTTCCTATCAAAATAGAGAAGATTTAGCTCATACACCTTCAATAGGAACATCTGAAAATACTAGCTTAGATGATGAAAATTCTGAGGATCAAAGCCAGTTACTCAAGATTGTAAGAGATATTACAAGTAAGGGATTCGTAAGAAATAATTATAAAAAAAATTTAGTTGATCTATCTGACATAAAGATAAATCTAAAGGGAAAGAAATAATTATTTTTTTCCCCTCAAAGAAATACCTAGCTCTTTTAGTTGAGTTTCTGAAACCTCAGATGGAGCGCTCATCATTAAATCTTGAGCATTTTGATTCATTGGAAACATTGTAACTTCTCTAATATTTTTTTCATTTGCCAAAAGCATTATTATTCTGTCTATACCAGGAGCTATTCCTCCATGTGGTGGTGCACCATAACTAAGAGCATTTATCATCCCACTAAATTTTTTTTCAACTTGATCTTTTTCATAACCTGCAATTGAAAAAAGTTTGTACATTAATTCTGGTATGTGATTTCTTATAGCGCCAGATGAAAGCTCAATACCATTACAAACTATATCATATTGATAAGCAAGAATATTCAAAGGGTTTTTAAAGTCAATATTTTTAATATCTCCTTGTGGCATAGAAAATGGATTATGACTAAAAATTATTTTTTTTGTTTTTTCGTCTCTTTCAAACATCGGATAATCTACTATCCAACAGAAAGCAAAAATACTATTATCAATTAAATTCAATTCTTGTGCTATTTTATCTCTTGCTAAAGAAGTCATCTTTTCCAAATCTTTTAGTTTGTCACATGCTAAAAATATACTATCACCAACTTCTGCACTAGTTGTACTCATTATTTTTTCTAGGGCTTCTTTAGAGAAAAATTTACCGACTGGACCTTTAGCAGTAATTTCTTTATTTTTTTCAATCGTAAAATAAGCTAATCCAGAAAAACCTTCATCTTTTGACCATTTATCGATTTTATCAAAAAAACTTCTTGGCTTGTCTTTTGTCTTTTTTGTTACAATGCACCTAGCTTTAGATCCATTTTTTACTAATTTCTTAAATATTTCAAAACTTACATCTTCTCTAAAAAAAATATCTGTAATATCAGTTATAACTAGTGGATTTCTCAAGTCTGGTTTGTCAGTTCCATATTTGATCATAGCATCTGAATAAGAAATTCTTGGGAATTTGTTTGTTAATAATTTATTTTTAGAAAATCTTTTAAAAGTATTAACTAATAAATTTTCGACAACATTAAAAACATCTTCTTGATCAACAAATGACATCTCTAAATCTAATTGATAAAATTCACCTGGACTTCGATCTGCTCTTGCATCTTCATCTCTAAAACATGGCGCTATTTGGAAATATTTATCAAAACCTGAAACCATTATAAGTTGTTTAAATTGTTGTGGTGCTTGTGGTAATGCATAAAATTTTCCATGGTTTAATCTACTTGGTACTAAAAAATCTCTAGCTCCCTCTGGACTCGAAGATGTTAAGATAGGAGTTTGATATTCTAAAAATCCTAATTTTTCCATTTCACTTCTAATAAAAGAAATTACTTTTGATCTTAATATGATATTTTCATGAATTTTTTTCCTTCTAAGATCTAAGAATCTATATTTCAGTCTTATTTCCTCAGAATAATCTTGATCACTAAATACTGGCATTGGCAATTCCTTGCATTCTCCTAAAATTAAAAATTTCTCAATTAATACCTCTATTTCACCTGTCTCTAATTCATCATTAAAAGTCTCTTTAGATCTATGAACGACTTTTCCGTGAATTTGTATTACTGTTTCTAACTGAGTTTTTTCTAACTGATTAAAGTTAGAATTATCTTTATCTATAATACATTGTGTTATCCCATAATTATCACGTAGATCAATAAAGAGTAAGTTTCCATGATCTCTTTTCTTGTTAATCCAGCCTGAAAGAAATACCATACAGTCAACATCTTTACTTCTTAATTCATTACATTTGTGACTCCTGTATTTATTCAGTTTTACCCCCTAATACTTCTTGAATTATTTTGAAATTTATTGATTTTTTTTTTTTTAAGCTCATCTCGTCGATCTTATATATGAAATCAAAAATTTTTCCATACGATCTATCAATTCTTTTAACTACAAAATCAATAAATTTTTTTTCAACAAAAATTTGACGATCTGAAAAATTTTTTAATAAAAGTGCAAAAATTAATTCATCATCAGGTTTATTTATATTCTGTAAAATGAATGTTTTTGATCTTGATTTTAAATCTGGTAAATTAAAGTCAATTTTTGTTAATGGGTTATTCGATGTTATTATCAAAAATTTATTGTTTTGCTCGATTATATTAAATAAAGTATAAAATAATTTTTCATCCACATTCTTATCTATATCTTCTAAAATTATATTTTCATATAATTTAATTTCTTTAATATGATATTCATTCAGTGATTTAGAATCAATTTTCAAGCCATTATATTTTTTTAAAAAAATACTCGTTAAATGAGTTTTTCCAGAAAAGCGTTCCCCAACAATGTTGATAAAGTTTTTTTCCCACTTAGGCCATTTGTTAAGAAAATCAAAAATATGTTTATTACTTTTAGAAATAAAAAAATTATCTTTACTTAAATTAGTATCATGATTAAACTTAATGATTTGTTGATTTATATCTTTCATTTTAAAATCCAAATCTTATTTTGAGTGTTAAAACTTAAATTTCTATTGCTCATTTTTTCAAGAAAAATATTTGGTAATCCATTAAATATTATCTGATAGTAAGTAAAGTCTTTATTAAACTTTGATATAAAATAATTATAAATCAAATCTGTTTCATCTAAAACTTTTTCAAAATTAGAAATTTTTTTATTATTGTAATTGTTAACTTTAATGTTGATAGTTATTCTAATTGAAGTATTAATTTGATTAAAATTTTTCCAATAGTCCTCATATATAATCTTCAAATCTTTTATTATATCATCAACTTCATCATCATTATTTAGGTTTACATCTAGATACGATTGATTTTTTAATATATTATTTTTATTCAAACTAATTTTCGATAAGATTCTTAACTCTTTATCATCTTTAAATATTAATGCTATAATAGAGTCTCGTAAACTATATTTTCTTATTATTTCCTTAAAATCATATTGTTCTACTACATCATATTTTTTTTTTAAAAAATTAATATCTTCTAAATCTTCAGTTGGCAAAATATATTCAATTAAATTTGACTTTATCAAATTTTTATCCCATCTGTCATAAATTTTATTTTCATAAAAAACTAAAAGAGTTTTATTATTCTCATTTATAATAACTGGAATAAATAAAAATTTTTTTTTTTTTGGTACAGATGGAAAAATATTATTATTCTCTAAAAAACTAAAAACTTTTTTTCTATTAAATGAAACACCAAGATTTACATAATATATTTCATCAATAAACTTTTCCTCTTTTATAGTAAAAGTCTCAACCATGCCTTTGATTTTATTAAGATCTATTTTCTTTATCTTTTTCTTATCATTAGAAGTAATTATTAAAGAAAGAAGACGATCATATGCTTCCCTAAAACCCTCATCAATTACTTCATTTTTATTAAAATTTATCTCAAAGGGTCTTTTTATATCTATATTTTCAATATCAAAAGATTTGCTAAATGATTTATTTGTGGAAAAAAAAAATAAACTTAAAGATAGGAATATAAAAAAAATATATAATAGTTTCGTATAATTAATATTATGATCAATTTTCATATAATATTTTAATGGTTAGAAAGATATTAACATATAAACAAAGTGGTGTTGATATAAATGAAGCTGATAGATTTATTAATTTCATTTCTTCAGTATCATCAAAAAAAAAGGGCAAAAAAAAGTTTTCAAATATTGGTAATTTTGGTTCTATATCCAATATTCCTAGTCAGGTAAAACAGCCAAAAATTGTTACTTGCACTGACGGAGTTGGAACAAAAATCGAAATAGCAAATACTTTAAAAAAATTTAACACCATAGGAATTGATTTAGTGGCCATGAGCGTAAATGATCTTATTGTTCAAGGAGCAAAGCCACTCGTTTTTTTAGATTATATATCAATAAACAAAATTGATTTGAAAAAACTTAAATTAATAATTAAAGGAATTATAAAAGGTTGTAAGTTAGCTGGTTGTGAATTAGTTGGTGGGGAAACAGCAGAAATGCCAGGAACATATGAAAAAGGTAAATTTGATATAGCAGGATTTGCTGTTGGTATAGTAGGAAAAAATAAAATCCTGACCAAAAAAAAAATCAGACAAAATGACTTAATATTAGCTGTGCCGTCTAATGGCCTCCATTCTAATGGTTTCTCACTTGTTCGATATCTTCTAAAAAAGAAAAAAATCAATATTAAAAAAAATAATTTTTTAAAAAAAGAACTTTTAAAACCTACAAAAATTTATGTACAAGAGGTTTTAAGATTAATAGACAATGATTTAATAAATGGTTGTGCTAATATTACTGGTGGAGGTTTAGCAGAGAATGTTAAAAGGGTAATTCCAGATAACCATGTTGCTGAAATAAATCTAGAAAAAATAAAACCAAACAAAATTTTTAAGTGGTTAAAAAAAAATGATATTTCAGATAATGAAATGTACAAAACGTTTAATTGTGGTGTGGGATTTTGTTTAATAATAAATCAGAGAAAACTAAATCAGGTAAAAAAAATCTTTACAAAAAAATACAAACCATATGTTATTGGAAAAATTTTAAAAGGAAGAAACAAAATTAGATTGAATGGTGAAATTAATTGGTAAAAAAAAAATTAAAGTTGCAGTTTTTATTTCTGGTACTGGAAGCAACTTAAAAAGCCTTATCAAATTTTCAAAACAAAAAAAATCACCAATAACTATTGCCCTAATTTTGTCAGACAATAAAAATGCTGTTGGCCTTAAATATGGTGATGTTTTTAAGATTAAACAAAAATTTTTTAATTTTAAGAATAAAACATTAGCTGAAAAAAAAATTCTTAAAATATTGAGAAATAATAAAATTAATTTAATTTGTTTGGCGGGATTTATGAAAATTTTATCGAAGACTTTTATTAAGAAATTTAGAGGAAAAATATTAAATATACACCCATCCTTACTACCTAAATTTAAGGGGCTCAATACGCATGAAAAAGTTATAAATAACAAAGAAAAATACTCTGGTTGCACTGTCCACTACGTAAATTCGAAACTTGATTCTGGAAAAATAATTTGTCAAAAAAAAGTAAAAGTGAAAAAAAATGATACCCCAATTTCTCTAGCAAAAAGGGTGCTTATTCAAGAACACAAACTATATCCTAAAGCTATATTAAAAATTTTTAATCTTTAAAAAAAAAGTTTATTTCAATCTTTGCATTTTCCATACTGTCAGAACCATGAACAGAATTTTTATCAATTGAAATACCATATTTTTTTCTTATGGTTCCTTCTTCAGCATCGTCTGGGTTGGTCGATCCCATTAATTCTCTATTAGCTGAAATTGCATTTTTTTTTTCAAGAACCATTGCCAAAATTGGTCCTGATGAAAGATAAGTACATAGGTCATCATAAAATGGCTTTGTCTCATGTGTTTTATAAAACTTTTCTGCCTCTGATTTCTCTATTTGAATTTTTTTTTCTTTAATAATTGAAAAACCATTTTTTTTAAAGATAGCCTTTATGTCGTTTTCTAGATTTCGCTCTACTGCATCAGGTTTTATAATAGATAAAGTTTGTTCTAAATTACTCATAATGATCCTCTATTAATTGATTTAGTAATCGTACACCATAACCAGTTGCCCCTTCAGAATTTAATGCACCTCCATATTTTGAAAAGGCCATTCCGGCGATATCTAAATGGGCCCAAGGAGTTTTATTTAATATAAAACGTTGTAAAAATTGTGCTGCTGTCGTAGACCCAGCCCCACCAACATAATTAATATTTTGCATATCAGCATTTTTAGAATTTATTAATTTATCGTAGTTTTTATGTAAAGGCATTCTCCATAATTTTTCTTCAACTTTTTTACCTGCATGAATTAATTTTTTTGAGAGATCATCGCTATTTGAAAATAAACCAGCATATTCAGACCCTAAAGAAACTATGATAGCTCCTGTAAGTGTTGCTAAATCAACTATAAATTTAGGATTATATTTTTTTTCAGTAAAAGTAAGAGCATCAGCTAAAACTAGTCTTCCCTCAGCATCAGTGTTTAATATTTCAATCGTTTTTCCACTGTATGATTTAACTATGTCTCCAGGTCTTTGAGCATTTCCACTAACCATATTTTCAACTAATCCAACTATTCCTACTGCATTAATTTTAGCTTTTCTTAACGCGAGGTTTTTCATTAGTCCAGCTACTGTAGCAGAACCAGCCATATCATATGTCATATCTTCCATGAACTTTGCAGGTTTTAAAGAATAGCCACCAGTATCAAAACAAACTCCTTTTCCTACAAATGCTAGAGGTTTAGATTTTTTTCTCAAACCATTCCATTCCATAGTTACTAAATACGAACCCCTAACACTTCCCTGTCCAACGCCAAGAAGAGCATTCATACCTAATTTTTTTAATTTTTTATCATCGTAAACATTTATTTTTAAACCATATCTTTTTAAAGATTTTAACCTTTTCGCATATTCATCAGGATGTAAAATATTTCCAGGTTCTGATACTAAATCTCTGGTAAAGAATGTTCCCTCCTCAAGAGCTTTAAACTTTTGTTGTTCATAATTAGTGGGAATATTTATTTTACCGATAACATTTAAATTAATTGTAGTTTTTTTTTCTTTGGTTTTATACTTTTTAAATTTATATGATTTTAGTTTTAATCCATGTAAAAAATATCCCAAAAAATTTTTAATCTTAGTTTTTACAGAGTCTGAGTTAATAACATAGTCATGTTTTCTCTCATAATTAATATATTTATGAAACTCTCCTCCTAAATTTTCTAAGTCAGATGACAAAAAGTTTTTTTTTATTGGGATAATAAATATTGTTTTTTTTGAATTGATTTTAAAAACTAAAAGTTTTTTTTTTAAATCTGATGTCTTTATCAAGCCTGAAATGTAAGATGTTTCGCTTTTTGAGAGATAATTTCTCAAATGATTTACATTAAAATTTTCATCACAAAATAGAACGTAATTTTTTATTAAATTTAACGCGATTGTCTTTTTAAAGCTTATTTTTATTGACATTTTATATAAATATGTACTTTAGGTTGTATTAAGTTATAAATTGATAATTGATGTATATAGGTAGTATTTTTTAATATTTCAATGAAAAAATTAATTTTTAAAAAAGTTGTATCAGATATAAGCCTTTTTTTTTTAATAACTATCTTATGTATTTCAACAATTGTGTGGATTATACAAGCGGTCAATTTTTTAGACCTAATTTCGGAAGATGGTCACAGTCTTAAAGTATACTTTCTTTACACTTTATTTTCTTTACCCAAAATTATAAGTAAAATTTTACCATTCATATTTATGATTTCACTATTTTTTATTGTAATTAAATATGAATTAAACAATGAACTTTTAATTTATTGGATTAATGGTATTACAAAATTAGATTTTTTGAATAACCTTATTAAAATTTCTATCCTATATTTTTTAATACAGCTTATTTTAACTACTATCGTTGTCCCATATACATTGGATAAAGGAAGATCATTTTTCAGATCTTCAGATGTTGATCTATTTTCTTCTATTGTAAAACAAAAAAAATTTATTGATGGAATAGAAGATTTAACAATATTTGTTGAGAAAAGAGAAAATAATTTATTAAAGAATATTATCATTAAAGAAAAAATAAATGATCAACATTCTCAAATAATTGTTGCTCAAAGTGGTGAAATTTTAACAAGTGATGATATTTCAAAAAAAATAGTTTTAAATAATGGAAAAATAATTAATACTGAAAATAATAATCAAAATATAATTAATTTTAGTAAATTTAATTTAGATCTAAGTAAGTTTAATTCACAAACAATTACTCACCCCAAAATTCAAGAAATGAATTCATTAGATCTTCTAAAATGTATAAATTTGATTGAAAAATTCGGAAATGAAAAAAATAAAGATCAAAAAATTTTTTTTGCAGGATGTAACACGGAAATCTCCGTAGCAATTCTAGAAGAATTTTTAAAAAGATTTTTTTCTCCAATATTTATTATATTAATTGGACTTTGTTCATCTTTAATAATTATGTCAAGTAAACATGAAAAATTTTATAAATTAAAAAATACATTATTTTTTTTTATGGGAATAATTTTAATTATTATTTCAGAAATTTCTTTAAGATATTCTGGTCTTAGTATCAAAAGTATGATGATTTATTTTTTAATTCCATTAATATTATTTACTGTAATTTACTCATATGTATATTTAAATTTACAAAATAATAGAGGAGATAAAGTTGCTAGTTAGTACTTATAAAAAATACTTATTTAAAAAATTTTCAAAGAAAATACTTCTCATCTCTGGAATTTTCTTTATTTTGGTTTTAATAATAAATTTAATTGAAGAAACTAGTTTTTTAAAAAATAGTAATACTTCTTTTATTACTCCAGTTATTTTGACTACTCTTAATGCTCCATCCTTGTTATATGAAATGTTTCCATTTATTTTTTTGGTTACCACGCAATTTTTCTTTATTGATATTTATGAAAAAAAAGAAATAGAAACACTTAGATTATTTGGAGTTGATAACTTTTCATTATTAAGATTTCTTACTTTAACTTCATTTATATTTGGATTTTTGATAATTACTATATTTTATAATTTTTCATCAATATTAAAAAATGAATATTTAAAAATTAAGAATAATTATGCAGATGACAAAAAATATTTAGCGGTTATTACCAAAAATGGAATTTGGATTAAAGATAACCTGGATGAAGAAACTGTTATTATCAATGCAGATATGATTATCGACGAATTTTTAATGAATTCTTCAATAACAATTTTAGATAAAAACTTTGAAATTGAAAAAAATATTATTGCAGAAAAAATAAATATTCAAAATAAAAAGTGGGAGCTTCACAAAGTAATAGTTACAGGGAGTGATAACTCCTCAAAAGATTACAAGATTTACAATTTTGATAGTAATTTTGATCTTGAAAGAATAAATAATCTTTTCTCTGACTTATCTTCACTTACATATTTTGAGCTTATTAAATTGGAAAAAGATTATAACTCTATAGGTTACTCGACTGATGAAATAAAAATCCAAAAACATAAATTTTATTCTTTGCCTTTTTTACTATGTATAATGACAATTATAGGTACAATTATAATGATTTATAACAAATTTAAAAAAAATCTTATGTTGAATCTTTTTATTGGAATTTTTTTTTCAGTTTCAATTTATTATTTAAGCCATTTTTCAAATCTTTTAGGTGAGAATGGAAAATTTCCATTAATATTATCTGTTTGGTTTCCGATTTTGATACTATCAACAATCTCAACGATAGGTGTAGTGAAAATAAATGAAAAATAATACTTGCTTAAGAAAATTTTTTTTAATTTTATTACCTATTATTTTTCTGGGAAACAACATTTTTGCTAAAGAAGTAAATATAAAAGCTAAAGAAGTATTAACATTTGAGAAGGGAAATATTATAATTGGCAAAGAGGAAGTAGAAGCCATAATAAATAACGAAATAGAAATATATGCAGATAAAATTACTTATAATAAAAATCGTGAAGAATTGACTGCTGAAGGAAACGTAGTATCAAGAGATCTTAAAAATAATATTAAGATAAAATCTGAAAAAGTAATTTATAAAAAAAAAAGGAATGAAATTTTTTCAGTTGGAGATACCTTTTTTAATATAAATACAAATTATGAGGGACGGTCATCTGATGTAAATTTTTTGATAGATGAAGATATAATTTACTCGAAAAATTTATCAAATTTTAGTGACAATCAAAATAATTTAATAGAGTCATCATCTTTTAGATACTCTAATAAATCTGAAATTTTGAAAGCAAATAATATTAAATTTATTGATAAAAAAAAAAATAAATACTTTCTTGAAAATGGATTTTTAAAAGTTAAAGAAAATATTTTGTTAGGAAAAGATGTCAAAATTTATTTACGAAATGATAAGTTAATTAATCCAGAAAATGAACCTAAGCTTAAAGGAAATTCAATACTGTCTCAGGGTAACGAAACATTTATCAAAAAAGGTATTTTTACATCTTGTAAAGATAATAACAACTGCCCTCCATGGGTAATTACAGCCAAAGAAATAGTCCATGATAAAAATAAAAAAGAAATTAAATATAAAAATGCATTATTAAAAATTTACAATATACCGGTCCTTTATTTTCCTAGGTTCTTTCATCCTGATCCAACTGTAGACAGAAAATCAGGTTTTTTAATGCCTTCCTTTGGAGAGTCAAAAAATTTAGGTGCATCAATTAATCTTCCATACTTTTATGCAATTTCAGACAGTAAAGATATTACCTATAAACCTAGATTTTTTTCTAGTAATGAACTATTATTTCAAACAGAGTTAAGAGGAGTAAATAAATATTCTTCGCACATCGTTGATTTAAGTTTAAATAAAACAAATTCAGATAATAAAAATGGGAGAAATACTCATTTTTTCTCTAATTCAGAATTTAATTTAAATAATAATTATTTTGATCAAAGTAATTTGAAAGTTAAAATTGAGAAAGTCTCAAATGATGATTATATCAGCTTGTACTCACTTGAAAGCACAAGTCCAATTATAAAAGATACATCAACATTAGAAAACATAATTGAATTTAATGGAATTCAAAATGATTTTAATTTAGACCTATCTATAGAAAGTTACGAAACATTAGGTAAACCAATTAGTGATAGATATGAATTTGTTTATCCAAATTATTCATTAGGGAAAACAAAAAATTTTGAAAGTGGATTTTTTAATAATTTAGAGTTCAAATCAAGTGGAAATCAAAAAAAACATTCAACAAATATATATGAAGTTGTCCAAGTCAATGACTTTATTTTTAATGGAAAAAAAAAAATTAGTAATTATGGTTTCAATCATAATTTCAAAACAATTCTCAAGAACGTAAACTCTGATGGTAAAAATTCAACCAAATTTAAAGATAAAAAACAAAGCGAAATTTTATCTATGATAACTTATGACCTTGATTTACCCTTAATAAGAAAAGATGCTAAATTTTATAATTCTTTGATACCTAAAATGTCTTTAAGGCATAGCCCAAATGACACAAAAAATTTACAGGATGAAGAAAGGTTTCTTAATACTGACAATGTTTTTAGTCTAAACAGGATTGGGTTTAGTGAAACAATTGAAAGTGGAACATCACTAACATTAGGTTTAAATTTTGAGAAAAAATATAAAACAGATAATGCGAATTTATTTAGCTCAAAAATTGCAACTGTTTTCAGAGATGAAATAAATGAAAATTTGCCTATTAAAAGTACATTAGGAAAAAAACAATCTGATATCTTTGGAGAGATAAATTTTACACCTAATCAAAACCTAGTATTTGACTACAACTATTCAGTAAAAAATAACTTAGATGAAATTAATTTACATGTTTTTGAAAATACTTTTAAAGTAAATAATTTTTTAAATACTTTTACTTTTTACGAAGAAAATAATCTATTAGGTGACAAAAGTTACTACGAAAATAAGTTTGAATATAACTTTGATAATAGAAACACACTATCTTTCAAAACTAGAAATAACAAGAAGGACAATCTAACAGAATTTTATGACCTCATTTACCAATACAAAACAGATTGTTTGACTGCATCTTTAAGATATAACAAAGAATATTATTCTAATTCTACAAAAAAACCAACTGAGGAATTATTTTTCAATATAACCTTAATACCTTTAGGCTCAACTCAAACTGGAAGTTTATTTGACTTAAAAGATAATAAATGAGACTAAAAAAAAAATTCACCTTAAGATTAGTATCTAAAATTATATTTTTTTTTGTAGTTTTTCTTAATCTTTATGCCAACGAAGTAAAAATAGTTGCAAAAATTGGAAATGATATAATTACTAATATAGATATAGAAAATGAGTATAAATATTTAATATCTTTGAATAAGTCTTTAGAGGATGTTGATAAAAATCAATTACTTTCATTTGCTAAAAATTCATTGATTAAAGAAAAAATTAAAAAAAGTGAAATTAAAAAATTTTATGAGCTTGATAAAAAAAATGATGCAGTTGATAAATTAATAACAGGAATATATAAAAAACTTGATATAAATAGTTTAGAAGGATTTAAAAATTACCTTCAGAATAATGACCTAGAATACAACAATGTTTATAAAAAACTAGAGATAGAAGCTGTTTGGAATGAAATGGTTTATTATTTATTTAAAGATAAAATATATATTAATGAAACAGATTTAAAAAATAAATTAATTAATAATCAAAAAAAAGTAGAGTCTTTATTAATTTCAGAAATAATAGTTAATATAAAAAATAAAAATGATGTTGGAAAAGCATACAATCAATTACTAACAAGTATCGAAAAGTTTGGATATAAAGAGACTGTTTTAAGATTAAGTATTTCAAATTCAAAAAGCAACTCTGGTTTATTAGGTTGGATTAATAAAAATACATTATCAAAAAAAATACAAAATGAATTGAGTAAAATTGAAATCGGTCAAATTACTCAACCTATACTCATTTCATCAGGAATGTTGGTTCTAAAGTTAGAAGACAAAAAATTTATCGAGCCTACGCAAAATTTAGACGAACAATTAATAGAACTAACAAATTTCGAGTTAAACAATCAATTAAATAATTTTTCTACAATCTATTATAATAAAATAAAAAAAAATTTTTCAGTTTATGAATAAAAAGAAACCAATTTTAGTAATTGCAGCAGAGCCTTTCAGTATTTTTTCTGAAATCTTATTTAAAACATTAAAAAAACATAAACTTAGAAAACCTTTGGTTATCATAGCATCCTTTAAGTTATTGGAATCTCAAATGAAATATTTAAAATATAAAATACCTTTTAATAAAATTGATAAAAATTTTGAAATAAAAGATTTAAAAATAAATGCATTAAATATAATAAACGTAGATCTTTTTTTTTCAAAACCTTTTAAAAAAATTTCTAAAATGAGTAATTTTTATAATGCAAGCTCTTTCAAGTTAGCTTTAGACATTATTAAAAATAATAATTTTGCAGGTTTAATTAATGGACCAATTTCAAAGAAGTATTTTTTGAAAAATAATTTACCAGGTATCACAGAATATATTGCAAAAAAAACAAATACTCAAAAGTTTGCCATGCTTATTTACAATAAAAAACTTGCTGTAAGTCCAATTACAACTCATATACCTATCAATAAAGTTTCAAAGCTAATTTCAAAAAAAAAAATTATACATCACGTGAAACTAATTAATAGTTTTTATAAAAAAAATTTTAATCAAATACCAAGAATTGCTATTACTGGACTTAATCCACATTGTGAAAATAATTTAAAAAATAATGAAGAAAAAAAAATAATTATACCAGCAATAAAATATCTTAAAAAAAAATCATTGAAAATTAAAGGACCATTTTCAGCAGATAGTTTATTTATGAAAGAAAATATTAAGAAATTTGATGTAGTAATTGGAATGTACCACGATCAGGTTTTAATTCCCATCAAAACAATTTATAATTTTAATGCAATTAATATCACTCTTGGACTTCCTTTTATTAGAATTACGCCAGATCATGGACCAAACGAAAATATGAGAGGTAAAAATAAATCGAGCCCTGAAAGTTTAATTTCAGCAATCAAATTTTTAGAAAATCGGTGATAATAATACCTAAAAAAAGCTTAGGTCAAAATTTTTTAGTCGACAAAAACATAATTAAAAAAATAATTAGTGTTATTCAAATAGAGAATAAATCAATTCTCGAAGTTGGACCAGGGACAGGTAATCTTACATCAGCAATCATAAGTAAGAAACCGAAGCAAATTTTTTTAATTGAGAAAGATCATAGACTTATATCACTATTAAAAAAAGAATTTGAACAAAAAGTTAACATCATTCAGAATGATGTTCTCAAAATTGATGAAAATAAAGTTTGTAAAGATAAATTAATAGTTTTTGGAAATTTGCCCTATAACATTTCTACTGAGATACTATGCAGATGGGTTTTAAATTTATCAAATAAAAACCCGTGGTTTAGTAATTTAATCTTAATGTTTCAAAAAGAAGTAGCTGATAGAATATTGTCAGATTATAATACTTCAAATTATGGTAGGTTGTCGATTGTAGCTAATTGGAGACTAAATGTAAAAAAAATTTTCGATATTACTTCTAATTGTTTTTATCCAAAACCAAAAGTAGATAGTTCATTACTCTTTTTTTCTCCAAAAAAAAATTTTTTTAAATTTCAAAACCCAAATAACTTGGAAAAAATAACTAGGATTTTCTTTCAACACCGAAGGAAAATGATAAAAAAAAGTTTTAAACAAATATTTTCAGAATATATTGAAGTTTCAGATAAATATAAAGTTAATCTTAATTTAAGACCTCAAAATATTAACTTTGATACATATTATAAACTTACTCAAGAGTACGAAAACTTAAGAAGTTAATTTTTCAATATGAGATCTAATATAATTAACGTCGTAATCTTTAGTCTCATTATTTATTTCAGCATTTATTAATCTTTTTATTTTTGTATAACATTTTTCTAAATTTTCATTTATGACTACATAGTCATAATTTATCCAATGCAAAACATCTCTACTAAACTGTTTCATTCTCTCGTCAGCTATAAGTTTATCTCTCATATCTCTATTAGATAATCTCTGGAATAATACTTCTTTGCTGGGTGGCAATATGAAAAAAGTAATTAATTTATAGTCTAATTTTTTATTTTTAATCTGATCTGTCCCTTGCCAATCTATATCAAATAAAACATTTTTACCTTCATCTAATTTGTTAATCACAGAAGTTCTGCTTGTTCCATAATAATTATCAAAGACTTTAGCAAACTCTAAAAATTCTTCATTTTTAATTAGACTTTTAAATTTTTCCTCAGATACAAAGTAATAATCTTCATCGGGTTTCTCACTAGGTCTTGGGCTACGTGTAGTATGAGAAATCGAAATTTCAAAATTTTTAATTTGAGAAAGAAGTTTTACTAAAGTGGTTTTGCCTGCTCCAGAAGGAGATGATAAAATTATCATTACCCCATGATTTTCAGTGGGCATCTAATTAAACTAATTTGCTTTTCCCTCAATAAATTTTACAGCATCACCGACTGTTAAAATTTTCTCAGCTTCGCTGTCAGAGATTTCTGATCCAAACTCTTCCTCGAAAGCCATTACCAATTCTACAGTGTCTAAACTGTCTGCACCTAAGTCATCAATAAAACTTGATTCTTCTGTAACCTTTGCTTCATCTATTCCCAGATGATCAGCAACTATTTTTTTAACCTTACTTGAAACGTCTTCTGACATGTTATTCCTTTATTGTTTTAAATCTTATTAGTTTAAAAACTTTTTTTGTCAAGCCATATACATACCACCATTAACATGTAATGTTTCTCCATTAATGTAATCTGATTGATTTGATGATAAAAAGACTACAGCATTTGCTATATCTTGAGGCTCGCCCAGTCTAGCTGAGGGTATCTTTGATTCTATTAATTCCTTGAATTTTTCGTCAATTTTTTCTGTCATCGAAGTTTTAATAAAGCCAGGTGATATACAATTAACATTAATATTTTTTTTTGCATATTCGATGGCTAAGCTCTTTGACATTGCAACAATACCTGCCTTGGAAGCTGTGTAATTTGCTTGACCTAGATTACCGGTATGGCCTACGACAGATGTAATATTAATAATTTTACCTGACTTATTTTTTAACATCTTTTTAATTGAAAATTTACTTAGTAAAAATGTAGCAGTCAAATTTATATCAATAACTTTTTTCCACTCATCCAAACTCATTCTAATTGCTAAATTATCTTGATTTATTCCAGCATTATTAACTATACAATCTAGCTTACCACCAAAAAATTCAGTCGCGTTACCAATAAATTCCTCAATTTTATCAATTTGAGAAATATCAAATTTTAAAATTTTGATATCTTCAAAATTTGATTTCAAACTTTCTAACTTATCAATTTTTGTACCGGTGGCTAAAACATTAGCTTTATTCTCTATTAATCTTTTTACGATAGAATTACCAATTCCGCCAGTTGCCCCTGTTACGATAATATTCTTATTTTTTAAGTCATTCATATTTTTAAATCTTTTATATCAATCTCACTATTAATTGAATTTATTTTTACATTTTTATTAATTCTTTTTATTAAACCCGATAACACCTTACCTGGCCCAATTTCTATAAAATGATCAACTCCTTTATCAATCATATTTACTACACTTTGTCTCCATCTGACTCTACTTTCTATTTGTTCAATCAACAACTTTTTTAATTCATCTTTATTGGAAATTTCTAAAGCAGTAACATTTGAAATTAGTTTGTTTCTACCATCAGAAAATTTTACTTTCTCAATTTCTTTTTTCATAATTAAAGTGGCTTTTTTCATTAATGTACAATGAAATGGTGCACTGACAGGTAATTTTAAATTTTTTATATTATTTAATTCTAAGATCTCACTCAGTTTAGCTAAATCACTGTTCGTTCCACTTAAAACGGTCTGGCCATCTGCATTATCATTAGCTATCTGAACCATAAAATTTTTTTCATTATCTTTTAAAATTTTCTCAATATCGTTAATATTTGATCCTAGTGTAACAACCATTCCACCTTCTCCATTAGGTACAGCATTTTGCATAGCATCACCTCTTATTCTTAGTAGATTAATTGTATCAGCAAAATTCAAGTACCCTGCTGCAGATAGAGCTGAATATTCGCCAAGAGAATGACCAGCAAAATATTTTGCTTTATCTATATTGATATTAAATTCATTTTTAATCACTTGAAATATAGAGTAACTTATTAAGAATATAGCTGGTTGCGTATTTCTAGTAAGGTCTAATTCTTTTTTAGTACCTTCAAAAATAATTTTTGATAATTCTACTCCTAAAACTTCATCAGCTTCTTTAAATAATTTTTTTACTATATTAAATCTTCTAAAAAAATCTTTTCCCATACCAATTGATTGAGATCCTTGGCCAGGAAAAATTACTGAAAACATATTAAAAAACCTATTTTTTTTAACATTTTGCTATTGTAATTGAAGATTTATAATAGTATATCCTCTTTTTTTATTTAAATATTGATGAATTTATACGAGCATACAATAATAGCAAGGCAAGACACTTCCCCGAGTGAAATCAAACAATTAACAGAAAAATACTCTAAAATTGTTGAGAAAAATGATGGGGAAATAATTACAACTGAAAACTGGGGATTATTACATCTCTCACATCTTATAAAAAAAAATAGAAAAGGAAGCTATATTCATTTTAAGATTAAAGCTAAAGGAAATGTAATAGATGAATTAGAAAAAAACGAGGCTATTGATAAAAAACTTCTCAGATATTTAACTGTAAGAGTTAAAAGATTTGATTTGGAAACAAACTACTTTTTAAAAAAAGAGGATGCTGAAAAAAAATAAAACAATAAAAATTGAATATGCGTAAAAAACAAAGTGGAAATAAAAGAAACAAACAAAGCAATTTTTCTAAACTTAGTATCTTTCAGCCTAATAAAAATAGATTTAAAAAAAGTTGTCCATTATCGATTAAAGGGGCGCCAAAGATTGACTACAAAAACATTAAATTACTAAGAAAATATATGTCAGAAAATGGCAAAATTTTACCATCAAGAATTACAAATGTTAGCCAAAAAAAGCAGAGAGAGTTATCTTTATCAATCAAAAGAGCTAGAAATTTAGCTTTATTATAAATGAAGGTTATTTTATTAGAAAATGTAAAAAAAATTGGATCTATTGGTGAAATCATAGATGTAAAAAGAGGCTTTGCGAGAAACTACCTGATAGCTAATAAAAAAGCCTTGTATGCCTCTAAAGAAAATATTAATCAAGTTGAAAAGATAAAATTGGAATTAGGCAAAAAAGATAACGAGAGAAAAAAAAATGCAAAGAGTATTGCAACGCAAATCAACAAAAAAGAGTATTTAGTAAAGAAATTATGTACAGAAAATAACGAACTATATGGTTCAGTAAAACCAACAGAAATATCAAAAATAATTAAAGAAAATGATAAAATTGAGATCGAACCTTCCATGATACAACCCGTAACTGAAATAAAGAGTTTAGGTAAATTTAAAATCAAGATATCCTTGCACTCAGAAGTTGATGCTGAAATTCTTGTAGACGTTCAATCAGCTGATACAATTCAATAATTATACAATTTTTTCCCCAGCTTTTTTTTTTAAATTTTTATAAAATAATTTTGATATAATATTAGGGATGGAAAAAAATTTGACTTTAGTAAAAGATCAATTTAAAGAATTACCTAATAATATTGAAGCAGAACAAGCTGTAATAGGCTCAATTTTAGTTACTAATGAAATTTTTGATGAGATAAGTATTTTAGTAACAAGTGCCAATTTTTATGATCCAATGCACCAAAAAATTTTTAGTGCAATAGAAAGTTTGATTTATAAAGGTTTATTGGCTAATCCAATTACTCTTAAGAATTATTTTGAAGATGAAAAAGACGATTTAAATGTACCAGAATATTTAGTTAAAATAACCAAATTTTCAACCTCGGTAAGACAAGCTATTGAATACTCAAAAATTATATATGATATGTTCGTACGCAGAGAATTAATTAAAATTTCAGAGCAAACTATAGATGATGCCAAATTAAGTGATCTCAATACCAGCGGACAGAAAATAATTGAAAATTCCGAGAAAGAACTATTTAAATTAGCAGAAAAGGGCTCTTTCAATTCTACTATAATTAAATTTGATAAAGCTTTAAAAGAAACTATTGATATGGCTTCAGCAGCATATAAAAATGATGAAGGGATAGTTGGAGTTCCAACAGGGCTAAGAGACCTGGATGATAGATTGGGTGGTCTTCATAAGTCTGATTTGATTATTATTGCAGGGAGACCAGGAATGGGAAAAACTGCTTTAGCAACAAATATAGCATTTAATGCCGCACAAAAATTACAAGATAGTGGAAGAAAATCCTCAATAGCTTTCTTTTCTCTTGAGATGTCATCAGAGCAACTATCAACACGAATTTTAGCAGAACAATCTCGAATTAAATCCAATGATATTAGAAGGGGTAGGATTTCAGATGAACAATTTGATAAATTTTTGGAAACTTCAAAAAATATTTCTGAATTACCGTTATATATTGATGAAACTCCAGCAATAACAATCGCAGCAATGAGTAATAGAGCAAGAAGAATAAAAAGAATACATGGTCTTGATATGATTGTAGTTGATTATATTCAATTGATGAGGGGAACTACAAACTATAAAGATGGCAGAGTCCAAGAGGTGTCTGAAATTACCCAAGGATTGAAAGCTATTGCTAAAGAATTATCTATACCAGTTGTAGCTCTTTCACAATTATCAAGACAAGTAGAACAAAGAGATAATAAAAAACCTCAATTATCTGATTTAAGAGAGTCTGGTTCGATAGAACAGGATGCTGATGTAGTCATGTTTGTTTATAGAGAGTCATATTATTTGGAAAATAAAGAACCTAAACCTGCAACAATAGAACATGCAGAGTGGCAAGCTAAGATGAACGAAGTATCTAATTTAGCAGAATTAATCATCGGCAAACAAAGACATGGTCCTACAGGAAATGTATTTCTTGAATTTGAAGCAATGTTTACTAAATTTAAGGATACTAAATCTGTCTAAATTCCCATATAAAAGAGGTAATGTTTACTGATTTGTATGAAAATTTAATTTTAAAAAATCCTAAATCTTTAATAACAATTTTATTAATTTTACTATTAATTTTTGGTTCACAGTCAAAAAATTTTAGACTTGACGCTTCATCAGAAACTTTATTAATTGATGGTGATCCAGATCTTAAATATCTACAAGAAGTCTCTAAAAGATATGGAGCAAAAGACTTTCTAATCTTAACATATTCTCCAAATGAGGAGATGATTTCAGAAAATTCTATTAATAACCTTTTAAGTCTTAAGTATAAAATTCAAAGTTTTGATTGGGTACATAATGTTATAACTTTATTAGATGTACCACTGTTAAATAGTTCAGATGAACCTTTGCAGGAAAGACTCCAAAATTACAAAACTTTAAAAGATGAAGATATTAATAGAGAGAGGGGCTTTAAAGAGATCCTGAGTAGTCCTGTATTTAGAAATTTTGTTATAAGTGAAGATGGTAAGACTAGCGGAGTCATTGTAAACATAAAAAAACAAGACGAAACTATTAATTTTGACTCCTTAACTGAATTTGAAATAGAAAATTACAAAGATACATTGAAGAAAAAAAATCATGAAAATATTCTTGAAATAAGAAATGTTATTAAGAGTTTTAATGAAGTAGGAAAAATTCATTTAGGTGGAATACCTATGATAGCGGATGACATGATGTCATTTATTAAAAGTGATATTATCGTATTTGGAGTTGGAGTTTTTTTATTTATAATTCTAACTCTGTGGTTTATCTTTAGAAAATTAATTTGGATTGTAATTCCAATTAGTAGTTGTCTTTTCTCTGTAATAATTATGATAGGAATTTTGGGATTTTTAGGTTGGAAAGTAACAGTAATTTCATCAAATTTTATTGCTTTAATGTTAATCTTAACTATGGCTATGAATATCCATATGAGTACCAGATTTTTACAGCTTAAAGAAAAAAATCCTAATAAAAAAATTTTTGAAATAATAAGTTTAACTACAAAAAAAATGTTTTGGCCAATTTTGTATACAGTATTGACAACAATAATTGCTTTTCTGTCTTTAATTTTTAGTGAAATAAAACCTATTATTGATTTTGGCTGGATGATGACCTTAGGATTGATAACCTCTTTCATAGTTAGTTTCACCTTACTTCCAACTTTAATAAATTTTGTTTCTAAGGAAAATATTTCACTAAAAAAATATAAAAGATCTTCAATCACAAATTATTTTGCTAAAGTTTCTCAAAAAGATTCTAAAATAATTTTTTGTATTTCTTTTATAGTTCTAATAATTAGTTTTTTTGGAATTAGTAAACTCGAAGTTGAGAATAGTTTCATAAATTATTTTAGTAAAAAAACTGAAATTTATAAGGGTATGAAACTTATAGATGAAAAATTGGGTGGCACAACTCCCCTTGATGTAATATTAAAATTTCCAAAAGAAGAAAAAATAGAGGAAGAGGCTAATGATGATTTTGAGGATTGGGATGATGAAGATCGAAATGATGAAAAATACTGGTTTACAAAAGATAAAATAAATAAAATTTCTTCTGTACATAATTATCTTGATAATTTGCCTCAAGTTGGAAAGGTTTTATCATTTTCATCTATTATCGATGTGGCAACTTTGTTGAATAATAACCGACCTTTAGGAACATTGGAAATGGGAGTTTTATATTCTAAAATACCAAAAAATATTAAAGCTGAAATTATAGACCCTTATATATCGATTAAAAAGAACGAGGCTAGAATTAATCTAAGAATTATAGACTCCCAAGAAAATTTAAAAAGAAATGAATTAATAAAAAAAATAAATTATGATTTAGTAAATAAACTAGGTTTAAAAGAGTCGGAATTTAGACTTGCTGGAGTCTTAATTTTATTTAATAACTTATTACAAAGTCTTTTCAAATCTCAAATTCTTACTCTAGGGTTAGTAATGCTTGGAATATTTTTGATGTTTGTAATTCTTTTTAAGAATATTAGATTATCTTTAATAGGTGTTGTCCCAAACTTTATTGCTGCTATTTTTATTCTTGGAATTATAGGATTGCTTGGTATTCCATTAGACATGATGACTATCACAATAGCTGCAATAACAATTGGTATTGCTGTTGATAATAGTATTCATTATATTTATAGATTTAAAGAGGAATATAATCATACAAAGAATTATTATAAAACAGTAGAAACTTGCCACTCTACAGTCGGTCAGGCAATTTTAAATACATCTATTACAATTGTATTTGGTTTTTCGATACTTGTTTTATCCAAATTTATTCCTACAATTTATTTTGGAATTTTTACTGGTTTAGCAATGTTGTTAGCAATGGTTTCCGTGTTGACTCTGCTTCCATCTTTAATTTTACTTATAAAACCATTTAAAAATTAATAAATGTTAGATTTGTTTACTAACTTTTATGATAGTATATCAATTGTTGATTTAATTTATCTAGTTGTAAATATTCTTTCCCTAATCAAATGCTACAAAAAAGGTTTTGTTTTAAGTATTCTTTCTATGGCCAAATGGTTATTAGCTTATGTAATAACTCTATTACTATTTCCAAAAATAAAGCCTTATTTAAAAGATATAGTAGATAGTGAGTATGTGCTAGATATTGGGCTTGGTATTATTATTTTTGTAATTGTAATATTTTTAATTCTTTTAATAAACAGAGGAATTAGTAAAGCGGTGAGATACACGGGAATAGGAAGTTTAGATACTTTGTTTGGATTCTTTTTTGGTTTTGTTAGAGCTTATATAATTTGTGTGTGCTTATTTTCAGCCTCACATATAGTGTATAACTACGATAAATGGCCAATTAATTTAAAAAAATCATATATCTTTCCATATATAGAAAAAGGTAGTAATTACTTATTAAAAGAATTTCCTAATGAAAAAACATATCAAGACTCTAAAGAAAAAATCGAAGAACTTTGACCCCAAACTTAAAGAAGAATGTGGAGTGTTCGGAATAAGCAATGCAAAAGATGCTTCTGCTCTGACAGCTCTAGGTCTCCATGCATTGCAGCATCGTGGTCAAGAAGGATGTGGTATTGTGACCTTTGATGGAGAAAAATATTATTCAGAAAAAAGATTTGGATTGGTTGGTGACAATTTTAATAAAGAAGAAATATTAAATAAATTAAAAGGAAATTATGCTATTGGTCATAATAGATATAGTACAACTGGAGATAATATATTAAGAAATATTCAACCCTTTTTTGCAGATACGAATGCTGGAGGAATCGGCGTAGCTCATAACGGAAATTTGACTAACTCCATTTCAATAAGGAATAAACTTGTAGAGGATGGTGCAATTTTTTATACAACTTCAGACACGGAAACTATTGTAAAATTAATTGCAAAATCAAAAAGACCAACAACTATAGATAAAATTGTGGATGCAATTTTCCAAATACAAGGTGGTTATGCCCTTGTTATGCTTACACAAACATCTTTAATTGGTGTCAGAGATCCACTTGGTATTAGACCATTAGTTATAGGAAAACTTAAAAATAGCTATGTGCTCACTTCTGAAACTTGTGCATTAGATATTATTGGTGCAAAATTTTTAAGAGAGGTTGAAAATGGAGAAATTGTAATAATTGAAGATAATGAATTAAAAAGTATTAAACCGTTTCCACCAAAAAAAGTAAGGCCTTGTGTTTTTGAATATATATATTTTGCAAGACCGGATAGTATATTAAATGGTAAATCTGCATACGAACACAGGAAAAATTTAGGTATTCAACTAGCTAAAGAAAACAAAAATTTTGATGCTGACGTTGTTGTACCAGTACCGGACTCTGGAAACGCAGCTGCAATTGGTTATGCACAATTTCTTGGCAAAGATTTTGAGTTAGGTTTAACACGTAACCATTATGTAGGTAGAACTTTTATTGAACCTAGTCAAAAAATTAGAAGCTTAGGAGTAAAATTAAAATTAAATGCCAATCAATCGATTATTAAAGATAAGAGGATTCTTTTGATTGATGACTCTTTAGTAAGAGGAACTACTTCTCATAAAATTGTAAAAATGCTTTATGATGCTGGAGCCAAAGAGGTACATGTTAAAATTGCTTGCCCAGAAATAAGATACCCTGATTTTTATGGTGTAGATACTCCAACTAAAAAAGAATTGCTTGCAGCAAATAAATCAAATGAAGAAATCTGTAGTTACATAGGTGCAAAATCATTAAGTTTTTTATCCATAAATGGAATGTATAAAGCTATAGGTTTTGACCAAAGAAATAATAACTATCCACAATTAACTGATCACTATTTCACAGGTGAGTATCCTGTCAAACCAATAGATGAACTTGGTGATAGTAAAATTACTCAATTATCACTTTTAAGCACTGCATCAAATAATTAAATGAAAAAAGTAAGTTTTACGGAAATGAAAAAAGGTACAAAAAAAGATTATCTTTTTCTGGATAAACATGAAAAAAATTTTGCGAGTAAAACTGCAGACAGAATATTAAATTTCATGTCTAGGTTAACTAAGACTTTAGATGGTTATCAAGTTTCCAGATTAGAACATTCTCTTCAAAGTGCAACAAGAGCATATAAAAATGGAGAGAGTGATGAAATGGTTGTTGCATGCTTATTGCATGATATAGGAGACGAATTGGCGCCAATGAACCATTCAGAATACGCAGCATCAATTATTAAACCATATGTTTCAGAAAAAACATATTGGATTATTGAAAAACATGGAGAGTTCCAAATGTATTATTACGCTCATCACCTAGGTGGTAATAAAAACCAAAGAGAAAAATATAAAAATCACAAATATTATAATGATACAATTAATTTTTGTGAAAATTATGATCAAAATTCTTTCGATCCAAAATATAAATCCTTACCACTTAAATTTTTTAAGCCTTTGGTAAAGAAGATTTTCTCAAGAAAACCTTATTCTTTGATTAAAAATTAAATAGTAAGAAGTTTTAAGAATTTTATGATTACAAAAAAAGAGCACATTATTCAATATTTTAAAGATGGAATAAAAAGTAGTGACAATTTTAAAATTGGGATTGAACATGAAAAATTTCTTTTTAATAGTCAAACAAATAAGAGAGTCGACTATTCAAAAATAAAAAAATTGTTTTCAGAACTTTTAGAGTTTGGATGGAAACCTGTTTTAGAGAATGGAAATATTATCGCTTTGAAAAAAAATGGAAAAAGCATAACTTTAGAACCTGGGAATCAAGTGGAATTATCTGGTGATAAACTCAATAATATACATGAAGCATGTTCAGAATCTCAAGATTATTTATTTGAGCTCAAACAAGTAACAAAAAAACTTAACATAAAAATTGTCAGCACTGGATTTGACCCTATATCAAAACTTGCTGAAATTCCTAACAACCCAAAAAAAAGATATAAGATAATGACAGAAAAAATGCCTTTGGATGGTCAGTTAAGTTTAGATATGATGTATCGAACCTGTGGAACACAATTGAATATTGATTACAGCTCAGAAGATGACTTTGTCAAAAAATTTAAAGTTGTTAATTCTGTGGTACCTATTTCAATTGCTCTATTTGCAAATTCATCAATAGTTGAAAAAAAAAGAAGTGATTATTTATCTTACAGAGCTAAAGTTTGGCAAAATACATCTCGTGGTGGTTTGCCGAAAATATTTCTTGATAATTTAAATTTTGAAAAATATGCAGATTTTATAATGGATTTTCCAATCTTATTTATCGAATATAAAAAGAAGTATATTTCAGGAAAAAATTACTTTTTCAAAGACTTTATGAAAGGTAAAATAAATGAGATTGATAATAGTTTGCCATCAAAAAATGATTTGGGCACTCACTTAAGCACTATATTTACTGAAAATAGACTAAAAAAATATATTGAACTAAGATCTATGGATACTTGTGGGTGGGATTGTTTATGTGCGGGGCCAGCATATTTTATTGGAATGTTATATGGTAATTTAAATGAGACATTTGAATTAATTTCTAAATGGGATAAAAATAAAATTTTAAATGCTTATTTAGAAGCGCCTAAAAAAGGTTTTAACACACAGCTAATGGGAAAAGATCTTCTTTACTGGTCGTCCGCTTTGTTAAATATATCAAAAAAAGGGTTGGAGAAAAGAGATGTTGCTAATAAAAGTAAAAAGAATGAAAGTATTTTCTTAAATCATTTACAAAAAGTAATTGATAATAAAACAACAAATGCAGATCATATGATAAGTAAATTTTCTAAAAGTGAAGATTTAAGTGAATTATATGATAAATAAAATTGTTGCTATTCAAGGTAATAACCTTTTTAGATTAAATTTGAAAACCGATACAAGTATTTTTTTGGCTAATGAGATTCAAAGAAAAAATTACAAAATATTCTATTATTATCCTAAAAATTTATCAGTCATTAATTCAGAGGTAGTTGCAGAAGGTCTTTTTATAAAAATTAATTATAATAATAAAAATCATATTAAAGTGTTAAAAAAACAAAAATTGAATCTTTCAAAATGCAGGTTTATATTAATTAGACAAGATCCTCCATTTAACCTTGAGTATATTTCAACAACATACATATTAGAAACAATAAAGAATAAGGTAAAAATTGTTAATGATCCTACTTCAATAAGAAATATTTCAGAAAAGCTATTTTCTATAAAGTATCAAAAATTTATGCCTAAAAGTATTTTCACACAAAATCTAAAGTTGATCAAAAGTTTTATATTCACCAATAAAAAAGTAATAATCAAACCTATCCATAGTTTTGGTGGAAATGACATATATTTAATTTCGAAATTTCACAAAAGATTAATTGAAAAAATAATTAAAAAACATGGACATATAATGTGCCAAAAATATTTACCGAAAATCACTAAAGGAGATAAGCGTGTATTTATAATAAAAGGTAAAGTTTACAATGCAATATCAAGAGTGCCGAAAAAAGGTTCTTTCCTAAGTAATATGAGCAAAGGAGCAAAACCAAAATATACAAGATTATCTAAAACTGAGATTAGAATATCTAATATAGTCTCAAAAGACCTAATTAAAAATGGTATTTTTTTTGCTGGTATTGACTTTATAGATGAAAAGTTAAACGGTGATATAAATGTTACTTCCCCAACAGGACTGAAAACTCTTTTTGATTTGACAAAAATTAATCTTGCTAAAACGTTTTGGAATAAATTAAAAGCGTGAAAAATCTCAACGATCAACAAAAAGGTTCTTTACTTGCTTTTGTTGCTGTCATGTTTATTACGCCAGATGCTTTGTTTATAAGACTTTCAAATTTAGATACTTGGGGATTAGTCTTTTATCGCGGAATTATCCCTTTTTTTACAGTTTTTTTTGGAATGCTGATGATTTATCAAATAAATTTTTTTAAAATTCTTTTTAAAAGTGGCTATCAAGGAATTATTTACATCATTACATTTAGTATAACAAATGTGACGTTTGTTGTTTCAATTCAAAATACAAATGTAGCGAATACCCTCGTAATGGTTGCAACAGCTCCAATGTTATCTGCTATACTTGGTTCAGTTTTTCTGAAAGAGCATGCTGATAAAAAAACTTGGATTTCAATTATCATTACTTTATGTGCAATTATTTATATATTTTTTGATTCTCTAAAATTAGGAAATTTCTTCGGTGATATTTTGGGATTTATTACTGCAATTGGTTTGGCGGTAGGAGCAGTTACAATCCGTTCTGCTAAATCTAAAAATTTAGTACCAGCAGCTGTAGTTGGCAAATTACTTGTTGCGATCTTTGCATTAATCTTTATTGAAAATTTTGCTTTAATTGACAACGATTTGATCATTGTTCCAATAATGTGTATCATGTGTGTAGCTATACCTTTTGTTTTGGTAACTATTGCACCTCGATTTATACCCGCAGCTGAGGTAAATCTTTTTTTTTTATTAGAAACTATTATAGGTCCAATTTGGGTCTGGTTAATTATAAAAGAACAACCAAGTTTAGAAACTTTACTAGGTGGTTTGGTAATAATTACAACAATCGCTTTTCACTCATTTTTGAAGCTTAAAAATTCTTAGTCTCATCATTATTTAGTCTTGATTTAAGACTATATCACAGATACTTAAGCGGTTTTATGGATAAAGTTTTAAAAAATTCTTGGGCACTTTTTTTAGGAATGGCTTGTATAATGATGGCTTATGGTTTTCAGGGATCTTTATTAGGTGTAAGAGCTGTTCAAGAAGAATTTAGCATAACATCAACTGGTTTTATGATGTCAGGTTATTTTGTAGGTTATTTCATAGGTGCAGCAACTATTCCAAATATAATTTCTCAAGTGGGGCATATAAGAGTTTTCGCAGCTTTTGCCTCCTTATCTTCTCTAGTTATTCTTATGCACTCAATTTTTATAAGTCCTTTTATTTGGTTTTTTTTAAGAGTGCTTACAGGAATAAGTATGGTGTGTATATATACTGTTGCAGAGAGTTGGTTAAATGATCGATCAAGCAATAAAAATAGAGGAAGTGTACTTTCAATATATATGGTTATTTTATATGGATCTTTGGGTATTGGAATGTTTTTACTTAACTTCAGTTCACCGAAAAACTTTCAACCTTTTATTCTAGTTTCAGTAATTACATCAGTAGCCCTTATACCAATTTTACTAACTAAAAAAAAACCTCCTAATTTTAAAAAAATAGAGGCAATGTCTTTGAAAGAATTATATAAATCCTCACCTTTTGGAGCAGTTAGCTCATTTTTTTATGGAACAATTCAATCTGCCTTATTTACGTTGCTTGCAGTTTACGCCACATCGATGAATTTTACAATTTTAGAAATATCAATTGTAACTTTTTTATTAGCAATTTCTGGAGCAGTTGCTCAATTTCCAGTGGGGAAACTCTCAGATATTTATGATAGAAGGAAAGTAATTATTTATGCTACTTTTGGCGCTGCAATTTTTTCTATCTTAACTATATTTGTTACAAGGCAAATGTATTTACCTGAAGGATTAGCTACTAGTAAAACCTCTTTCTATATTTTTTTCGTTCTATTTTCTTTTTGTAGTTTACCAATGTTTTCACTTATTCTTGCTCATACTAATGATTATATTTCCAAAGAAAAATTTGTTGCTGCGGGTGCAGGGCTTCAATTTTTATTCGGATTAGGTGCAATTAGTGGCCCTTTTTTATGTTCATTAGTAATGGACATGATAGGTCCAAACGGGTTTTTTATTTTTTTATTTTTGTTTCACATTATAATTGGTCTATTTGGTATACATAGAATGAAAATTAGACCATCGGTAGAAAATCCAGACTCACAATTTTT
>CABXYJ010000008.1 GCA_902516345.1 uncultured Pelagibacteraceae bacterium | reverse complement strand
ATAGGTAAAATTTGTTCGCAGACACAAAAACCTCACATAATTGATCAAAAAGGCAGAAAAATTGTTCTCAAAGATAAAGGTTATACCCATAAATTTCAAAGTTAATTATTGCCTTTTATATCTTTTTTTGTATTGTCCGTTTTTTAATTAAATAATAATTACTTAATTTAACTTACATATGAATTCATCAATAGAAACAATACTTTTATATACTATCGGAGCAGGACTTTTATCAATTGTTTATGGATATTTTACTGGAAAAAATATTCTTAATTCAAGTGCAGGAAATTCTAAAATGCAAGATATAGCTTCAGCAATACAGATTGGTGCCAAAGCTTATTTAGCTAGACAATATAAAACAATAGCAATTGTTGGTATTGTAGTTTTGGTAATCGTTAGTATTGCTTTTAGTCCTCTTGTCGGTTTAGGTTATTTAATTGGAGCTACTTTATCAGGAATTGCTGGATATGTTGGAATGTTAGTTTCGGTTGAAGCTAATGTTCGAACTGCAGAGGCATCAAGAAAAGGTTTGGCAAGTGGTTTATCAGTAGCTTTTAAATCCGGGGCAGTAACTGGCATGTTGGTGGCAGGATTAGCTTTGTTATCTATAGCTGTATATTATTATTTATTATTGAAATTTAATATTGATGAAAGAGAAATTGTTAATGCTTTAGTTGCATTAGGTTTTGGAGCATCATTAATATCAATTTTTGCTAGATTAGGTGGTGGAATTTTCACTAAGGGTGCTGACGTTGGTGCAGATCTAGTAGGTAAAGTTGAGGCAGGTATTCCAGAAGATGATCCAAGGAATCCAGCAGTTATAGCTGATAACGTAGGGGACAATGTTGGAGATTGTGCTGGTATGGCCGCTGATTTGTTTGAAACTTATGCAGTAACGATTGTAGCCACAATGGTCTTATCCTCAATTTTTTTCCCAGGCGATATGACTATGATGATCTATCCATTAACAATCGGTGGAGCATGTATTTTGACCTCAATATTAGGAACATTTTTTGTTAAACTTGGAAAAAGTAAAAATGTAATGAATGCTTTATATAAAGGTTTTGTTGTTTCTGCGATTTCATCTTTAGTAATTCTTTATCCTGTGACTGATTTTGTTTTAGGTTTAGAAAATCAATATCAGCTAGATGATAAATCATTTTCAGGTTTGAGTTTATATTACTGTGGAATCATTGGATTAATTATTACAGGACTATTAATATGGGTGACAGAATATTATACTGGAACCAATTATAGACCAGTAAGAAGTGTGGCCAGCTCATCTATTACAGGACACGGTACAAATGTAATCCAAGGTTTAGCAATTTCTTTAGAGGCTACCGCGATACCTGCATTAATTATTGTTGCAGGAATTTTATTAACTAATCATATTGCAGGGCTTTATGGGATTGCAATTGCTGTAACCACAATGTTGGCATTAGCAGGAATGGTTGTTGCTTTAGATGCCTATGGACCAGTAACTGATAATGCAGGTGGTATAGCTGAAATGTCAAAATTACCAAACAATGTTAGAAAAACTACTGATGCATTAGATGCAGTGGGAAATACTACAAAAGCTGTTACCAAGGGTTATGCTATTGGTTCAGCTGGCCTTGGTGCCCTTGTTTTGTTTGCAGCATATACTGAGGATATAAAACATTTTTCTAAAATCGCTGGTTCAAAATTAGAAGGTATTGTTGTAACTTTTGATTTATCTAATCCTTATGTAGTTGTAGGTCTTTTAATTGGTGGAATGTTGCCTTATTTATTCGGATCTATGGGGATGCAAGCGGTTGGTAGGGCAGGTGGTGCCGTTGTAATTGAGGTTAGAAGACAATTTAAAAAATACCCAGGTATAATGAAGAGAAAACAAAAACCAGACTATGCTAAATTAGTTGACTTATTAACTGTAGCAGCAATCAAAGAAATGATTATTCCCTCACTACTTCCAGTTTTATCACCCATCGTTTTATATTTTATAATTTTTGCAATTGGTGGTCAGGTAGCAGCTTTAGCTTCTGTAGGAGCTATGTTGTTAGGGGTAATAATCACAGGCCTATTCGTTGCAGTTTCAATGACAGCAGGTGGCGGAGCTTGGGATAATGCAAAGAAATTCATTGAAGATGGGAATCATGGTGGCAAGGGATCAGAAGCTCATAAGGCAGCAGTTACTGGTGATACTGTTGGTGATCCTTATAAAGATACTGCTGGACCAGCTGTTAACCCGATGATAAAAATTACAAATATAGTTGCACTTTTACTTTTAGCTGTAATTGCAGGTTAAACTAATTTTATTTATGGCTTTTTTCTTTTGCCCAAAGGATCATTTATTTTTTGTCTCATACTAGATAAAAAATCATAAATAAAGGATCTTTTACTATATTTTGCTTCTGTACTAAGTTTGCTAAGTTTTGCCTCATTCATCTCATTGATATCATAAAAATTCTTTTTAATTAGTAATCCTTTGTCATCAATTTCTAGAAAAAGGACATTATTTACAATTAGCTTTTCACCACCGAGTTTTAATAATTTATCATTAGTAATTTCTCTCTCAATGTATATCCACAAATCATTATCGAAAACACTTCTACTAGAGGGTGGTCCCAATATTTCCTGAATATCATTTTTATTTGTTTCAAAAATCAATAGTTTCTCTTGTTTTTTTTCAAGGTTTCTTACACCATGTTTTTTAACAACCCTATCTAAAGTGCAACTTGTTATAAAAAAAAATACTATTATTATGTGTACAAAATATTTCATGAATAAAAATTATTTAAAAATTTACAATAATTTGATTAATTTAACCACAAATAAAAAATTATATTCAAATTTGGTCAATCAAGATACTTTTTCAGATAGACTCTCATTATTTCTATTACATTTTGCATTTTTACTTAAAAATTTTAAAGATAAGGAAGAAAAAAAAACTCTCCAGGAATTATACGATTTTAATTTTAGACAAATTGAATTAAGTATTAGAGAAATTGGGTATGGAGATCAATCTATAAACAAAAAAATGAAAGACTATATTAATTTATTTCATTCAATAGTTTCTGACATCCATTTTTGGAAAACTGACAATCAAATTGAAAAAGAAAAGAAGCTATCAAAGTTCTTAAAAAATTTTGGTGATATTACAAAAATTGTTGAATATTTTAATGATTTTGATGACAATCTTTCAAAAAAAACTTTTAATTCATTCATAAAAAGTGTAAGTAACGATTAATTATGGCAGTTCCAAAACGCAAACAAACACCATCAAGAACAGGGATGAGAAGAGCTCAGAATATGAAGTATTCTTCAAAAAATGTAATAGAAGACAAAAAATCTGGAGAATATAGATTATCTCATCATTTAGATTTAAAAACCGGCATGTACAAAGGTCGTCAAGTTATAGACCCAAAAGAATAAATACTTTAAAATAATTAGATGAGCGATTCAGTTAAGATTGCAATTGATGCAATGGGCGGAGATGGTTCTCCAAAAAAAGTTGTTGACGGAATAATTCATAATCATAACACAAATAAGAATAATTTTTATCAGATTTTTGGAAATAAATCAGAAATAACAAAGTATATTGATAATAAGATTAATAAAAATTTTTATGAAATTTTTGATACAAATGAAAATGTTAAAAGCACAGATAGTCCTTTGGAGGCAGCAAAAAGAGGAAAAGGTACTAGTATGTGGTTAGCAATTGAAAGTGTAAAAAAGAAAGACTCTGATATAGTTATTTCTGCAGGTAACACAGGTGCACTTCTTGTAATTTCTAAATTAAATCTAAAAATGATTGAAAATATTGATAAACCTGCTCTGTCAGCATTATGGCCGAATAAAAATGGTATGAGTGTAGTCTTAGATTTAGGTGCTAACATTGAATGTAGCTCCAAAAATTTGGTTGATTTTTCTATAATGGGAGCATCATTATACAAATCTTTGTATCCAATGAAAAATCCGAATGTTGCATTACTCAATATTGGAACAGAAGAGCTCAAGGGCAACGAAACAATTAAAGAAACCTTTCAAAAACTTAACGAAAATAAAAATAAAAATTTTAATTTCGCAGGATATATAGAAGGCAACCAAATCATGGATGGTGAAGTAAACGTGATAGTTTCAGATGGTTTCTCAGGAAACATAGCTCTTAAAACTGCAGAGGGCACTGCAAACTTTATAATGGATGAGTTGAAATTTGCTCTCAAGGGGTCAATTATTGGAAAAATTTCTTCATTAATAAACTTCTCCAATTTAAAAAAATTTAAAAAAAGACTTGATCCTAGATTGTATAATGGAGCTATATTCATTGGACTAGATGCTCCAGTTGTGAAGAGTCATGGTGGAACAGATTATATTGGATTTTCCAATTCATTAGAAGTTTGTAGTAAGATTATTCAAGGAAATTTAATTGATAAAATAAAGAATAATATTTAATTTATGAGACATAATTTAACTAAAAAAGATTTAATAAATCAAGTTTATATGCAGATTGGTTATTCCAAACAGATAACCGAAAGTTTAATTGAAGATTTCTTTAATTTGATTGTTGATAGCTTACAAAAATCAGGAAAAATAAAAATATCCTCATTTGGTACTTTTAAAATAAGATCTAAAAAATCTCGTATTGGACGAAATCCAAAGACAAAAGAAGAAAAAAAAATTACCGAAAGAAATGTAGTTTTGTTCAAACCGTCTAAAGAATTTAAAGAAATTATCAGTGTATTATAGTAATGAACAAGTTTGATAATGCTTATAAAACTATAGGTGAGGTCGTAAAAATACTAGATCTTAAAGCAAAAAAAGGTAAATCGTCTCCAACTCATACAATCCGTTTTTGGGAAAAAGAATTTAAGCAAATTAGACCAAAAATATTTAATGGGAATAGAAGATATTATGATAAAAAAAATATCGAGTTATTAAAAAAAATACATTTTCTATTAAAAGAACAAGGTATGACGTTAAATGGTGTTAAAAAAATTTTAGATAAAAAGGAATTTTTAAAACTTGACGAAACATTAAATCACTCTATAAAAGCTCAAGAATTAAAGCTAAAAATAGAAAATATTTCAAAATTAATAAATAATTTAAAAAAATAAAATGGCAAAAAAAACTCATATTAAAGTAAGATTGGTTCCAGAATCAAAACCTGATAGCTCATTCTTTTATTACGTAAAAAAACCCTCTGGAGGAGAGAAAGCAAAAATAAAACTAAAAGTTAAAAAATATAATCCGGCTACACGTAAACATGAAATGTTTGTTGAAAAAAAACTTCCTCCCCACAGTAAATAGTTATTTTTTTTTAAAGTTTTTCTTTTCAAAGTTAATATAAGACCATATCATATTTTTCCAAATCCTTTTTGTAATTATTGGATCTATGTTGAGTTTTAAAGATTTTTTTTTTATATTTAGAAGAATTTTTTTTATTCTTTTTCTATCGATAATTTCTTTTTTATAAATTTTTAATTTTAAAACATCTTCTACTAAATTTGTTCTTTTTTTGATTAATCTTAGTAGATCATTATCTAATATATCTAATTTTTTTCTTAATTTTTTAAGTTTTTTTTTATTATCAGGCGACATTTACGCTCTTGGTATATTTCATAAATAATATATCTAACAAATATGTATAATGAATTAAATCATAAATATAGAGATTATCTATCTTATTGGTTATTATTAATGTTTTTTTCTTGTTTCCAGCATGATAGTTGTTGGAGGGCTAACTAGATTAACTGATTCTGGTTTATCAATAACTGAATGGGAATTTTTAAAAGGTTTTTTTTTCCACCCTTAACTAATAATGAATGGGAAGATTATTTCTACTCATATCAAAAAACTACTGAGTTTAAACTGCAAAATTTTTCTATGACTTTAAGTGAGTTCAAAGTTATTTTTTGGTGGGAGTGGGGACACAGATTCCTTGGAAGGATTATTGGTTTATTATTTTTAATCCCATTAATTTATTTCAGTATAAAAATGGGTTTTAGGAATACTTACAAATACCATTTAATTTTTTTATTAATTTGTTTTCAAGGTTTTTTGGGATGGTATATGGTTCAAAGTGGTTTAATAAATAATCTAGATGTAAGCCATTTTAGACTATCAATACACTTGTTATTTGCTTTTATAATTCTATCATTAATTTATTGGAGTTACTTAAATTTACATAAAAATATAAAATTTGAAAAAAAATTAAAAAATTTTTTGCCTGAGACGTTTTTATTTTTAATTTTTTTTCAAATCATTATTGGTGCTTTTGTTGCTGGAATGGATGCAGGTAAAATTTATAATTCATGGCCTCTTATGGGAAATTCTTATTTTCCTGACGATAATCAATTTTTAAATCTCTTTAAGTTAACTGCTCTAAGTGATCCATCACTAGTTCAATTTATACACAGAAATTTGGCTTATTTAATATTATTTGTTTATGGTATTTTGTATATTCATATTTATAAAAACAAGATTCAAAAACTTTTTAAAGCAATAAATATTCTTGGAATCATTATTATCTTGCAAATTATATTAGGAATTTTAACAATTATAGGTGGTGCTAATATATTAGTTGCATCCTTGCACCAGTTAAGCTCAATATTTCTCATTACATCTACAATATATTTTTTGTTTAGAAATAGATTTAACTAATTATTTTTTTTCAATAATGAACATTTCGTTATTGAAGTATAAGCCTTTATTCTTATTTACAATTTCTTTGACTATTTTTTGGTAATTTTTAATTTTTTCAGCTTTCATAATTTGTTCATCAGATATTTGATTAACATAAACAGATGCATTCCAAGCTGAAAATATGAGAGAAGTTGCAATTCCACCTGAAACTTCATTTGGCAAAGCTCTTAACAAATACCTGAATGTTATTTTCTTTTTAAATCTTAATTTATTTAGTGTTTCTTTTTCTGTATTCTTTTTTATATAGCTTAATATTGATTTATATAAAGTTGGAAATGAGTTTTCTTTAGGCCAAATTTTCTTAATTATCTTATTTGCTGGGTCTTTTCCACACGCATGAACAATAATTAATTTTCCTTTTTTTGCCAAAGAATTAATCATTGGTTTTATTACAAATTTTACCTTTTTTTCAGCAGTTATTCTTGATCTGTAGGGTTGTGATGCAATAATTAAATCATAATAATTTTTTCCATTATTTTTTTTCGGAATAATATTTTTTAAGGTAAATTCTTGATCTTTTCTATAAATAATTATTACTGAAGGTTCTTTATAAGTTGGATTGCCTGTTTTTGAGTTTCTTTCTATTTGCCATTTTTTACTTAAAAATCCTCGATTTAATTTTCTTAATTGGTTAGCAAAATCTAAAGATGAATTTCCTTTTAATTTAACAATTTTCCAATTCATTTTTTTTTGTTTAGTAGTATTATTAGATCTGAGGGATGTTGACTCAACATAATTTAAATTTGAAATTACAAAAACAGTATTTTTATGTTCGACAAATCTATCAGGTAATTTCTCAAGACCGAGTCTTACATCTTCCATACTTATTTCTTTTGTTGAAATTAATAAAGGAATATTAGGCATTTTTTGGTGACATTGTCTCATAATGTTCATTAACAAAGATCCATCACCCATACCTGCATCAAAAATTTTTAATGCAGGATATTTTGGTTTTAATTTTTGTACAATTGGTTTTAAAACGTCTGCAATTCTATTTTTTTCATTTGTAGTAGTAACAAATAAAAGATATTTTTGTCTATTATCAAAAAATCTAAAATTCTTTTTCATAGATAATAATAATCTTTATTTATTTGCTGGATAGTGCGTAGTTATAAATTTTTTCAAAACTTTTAAAACTCTATCAGCTTCCTCTAACAGCATCATATGCCCACAATTATCAATTATATCTATCTGACTGCCATCAATTAAATTTGCCAGTTTTTTTCCTTCTTTAACAGGGCACATTTTATCGTCGGTGGCTAGTATTGAAAGAGTGGGTATTTTTATATTTTTTGCTGCTTCGAAACCATTTTTATAGTTATCACAAGCTCTAAAATCTACTCCCAAGGTATTTTTTATTGTTCTTGTTTTTGCTAACATAGAACCAGTATTTATATGATACAAGCCTGGAACAGGATGACCTCCAAAATGTCCTGCTGGCCCATGTGCCCAATCCATCATTAATTCAACTGCTTTTGGATTGTTGTCCTCGGCTAGTGCCAGCAATTCTGGATTCATTGGTATGGCGCCAGCGCCACCCATTAGACTTAACGTTTTAATTTTCTCTGGATTTCTAGATGAGCATTCTATAGTAACGAGACAACCTTGAGAGTGACCAACCAATGAGGCCTCTTTATATCCAACAGATTCGATTACATCGCTTACCCAATCAGCCATATCTTCGATCGATTTTAAACTTTCTCCACCAGATAAACCATGACCTGGCATATCTAACGCAAGCACACTATAGCCATGGAAAGCAAAGTATCTTGTTTGTAAAACCCATGTCATGTGTGTCAATCCACTGCCGTGGACAAAAATTATTAAAGGTTTGTTTTTATCGAATGGTCTGCCACCAGTAGAAGCATAAACTTCGTTATTATTTACTTGAAATTTCATTGATTGGATACGAGTCTAGGTTTCCTAGCAGCTCTAAATCCATTCTCAAAATCATTCTTTATATCATCTATATCTTCAATACCTACAGACAATCTGATCATATCATGGGATAAACCAGCAAATTTTAGAGTCGCTTCATCCATTTGTGAATGAGTTGCTGATGCTGGATGAATTACCAATGTTCGAGTATCGCCTACATTTGCCAAATGAGATGCTAACTTAACATTATTGATAAATGCTTCGCCGGCTTCTTTTCCACCTTTGATACCAAATGCGATCATAGATCCTTTACCGTTAGGTAATAATTTGTTTGCTAAATCATGATCAGGGTGATCCGGAACACTCGGGTGAGAAACCCATGCAACACTATCATGCTCTAGTAGATATTTGACCATTTTTTCTGCATTAGAACAATGTTTTTGCATTCTAACAGATAACGTTTCTATACCTTGTAAAACATTCCAAGCATTTTGAGGACTTAAGCAAGGTCCAAAGTCTCTCATACCTTCTGCCCTTGATTTCATTGTGAATGCTGTTGGTCCAAATTCTTCAGCAAAAGATAAACCATGATAACCTTCATAAGGTTTAGTCATTGTCGGAAATTTATCATTCTGCATCCAATCAAATTTTCCACCTTCAACAATTATTCCAGCCATCGATGAACCATGTCCAGCCATCCATTTCGTTAAAGAGTGAATAACAATGTCTGCACCGTGTTCAATTGGTTTACATAAATAAGGTGTTTGATAAGTAGCATCAACCATTAAAGGTATGCCAGCTTCATGAGCAATTTTAGCAATTTCAGGCATATTCATAATTTCATTTCCAGGATTTCCTACAAGCTCACCAAAAATTCCTTTAGTATTACTTTGAATTGCTTTTTTAAAACCTTCTGTGTCTCTAGGTTTAACAAACGTTGTTTTAATACCAAATTTTGGCAATGTGAGTCTAAACAAATTTACAGTACCGCCGTAAAGCTGGGATGAGACAACTAAATGGTCACCAGCCTCACATAAAGTCATCACAGCTAAAAAGATTGCACTCATTCCTGAAGAGGTTGCCAGAGCTGCTGTACCACCTTCTAAAGAGGCAACTCTTTCTTCCAGAACAGCAACTGTAGGATTGGATATTCTGCTATAAATATGACCACCTCTTTCTAAATTAAAAAGAGCTGCAGCATGGTCTACATCATCAAATAAATAAGAAGTTGTTTGATAAATTGGTACTTGTCTCGAGCCTGCATTTTTATGTGGTTGGTATCCAGCATGTAAACTTAAAGTGTCAAACTTATATGTTTTTGAACTAGTTTCTTTTTTTTTGTCCGTCATTTAATCTCCTTATTTGACTTTGATAAATTTTGTTAATTAAAATGAAATTAACATAAAATGTCAATTATTATAGTATTTTTTGACATCTAATAAATTGACATTGAGGATATTTGTAAGTATTAATCCGGCATTCATGACAAAATTTGTTAAAAAAGCAGAGATAAATAGTAAGTGGTATGAGATAGATGCTAAAAATGCGATAGTAGGAAGATTAGCCTCTCTTATTTCGATTATTTTAAGAGGAAAAAACAAAACATCTTACACACCTCATATGGATGATGGAGATTTTGTTGTTGTAAAAAATATTGAACTGATAAAATTTACTGGAAAGAAATTTAAAAATAAGAGATATTTTAGACATACTGGACACCCGGGTGGAATAAAAGAGTCTTCTCCAGAATCCCTTCATGTAAAAAAACCTGGCGAAGTTTTAAAATTAGCAGTTAAGAGAATGTTACCTGGTGGAGTTTTAGGCAGAAATCAGTTAACTAAATTAAAAATTTATTCAGGTAACGAACATCCGCATACCGCTCAAAATCCTACAGTAATTGAATTACAAAAATTGAATAAAAAAAATATATTAAGAAATTAATATGGAAAATATACAAACTAACACAAAAAAACAAAAAATTAAGTTAGATTTTAAAGAGAGTAAATACGCAACTGGACGAAGAAAAAAGTCTATTGCTAAAGTTTGGCTTAAAAAAGGTTCTGGACAAATTTATGTTAATGGAAAATTATTTAGTGATTATTTTTCTAATGAAAATCATAAAATGCAAATTGTGAGACCCTTTGAGGTTATTAATCAAGCTACTCAATATGACGTAAGATGTAGTGTTAAAGGTGGTGGTCACACAGGACAAGCGGGAGCAATGGTTCACGGAATTTCAAAAGCTTTAGTAATGTTTGATGAAAGTTTTAAATCAACCTTAAAAACAGAAAAACTAACCACTCGAGACTCCAGGGCTGTTGAAAGAAAAAAACCTGGTAGAAAAAAAGCTAGAAGAAGCTTTCAATTTTCTAAAAGATAATACTTTTTTAATATCAAACTGCTATAATATAAAATGCGTAAGCTCAAAGTTTTAATTGCTGGTTCAACTGGATATATAGGCGTCCAACTAATAAAATTATTAGTAAAACATAAAAATATTGAAATAAGATATTTATGTGGAAACTCTTCTGTCGGAAAAAGAATATATTATTACGATAATTCTCTAAAAAAAAAGAAGTTGCCGAATATCGTGAAGTTTAAAAAAGAATTTTTAAAAAATATTGATATCATATTTACAGCGTTGCCAAATGGGCAAGCTCAAAGTATTTCAAAATTTCTTTTAAAACAGAATACTTTGATTGATTTGGCTGCTGATTTCAGACTTCGGAAATCTTCAGAATATTCTAAATGGTATAAACAAAAACATAAAGCACCAAAAAATATTAAAACTAGTATTTACGCTTTACCTGAGTTAGCTGGAAACAATGTTAAAAAATTTAAAATAATTAGTTGTCCTGGATGTTACCCTACATCAATTCTACTTCCGTTAATTCCTATTTTTAAAAAAAAATTGCTTTCTAATAATAATATAATAATCGACTCAAAATCTGGATATTCAGGAGCGGGGAGAGGAGTTCATAAGAAGTTTAAACACAGAAACCTTTATGAGTCGATAAGTGCTTATGGAATAAGTTCTCATCGACATAATCCTGAAATTCTACAAGAACTAAAAAATTATACAAAATCTAAAATTCATATATCATTTACTCCACATATTTTACCTATGTTTAGAGGAATTCTAAGTACAATTTATCTAAACTTAAAATCTGGTATTAATGAAAACAAATTGTACTCTTTACTTAAAAAATTTTATAAAAATGAAAAATTTGTAAAGATTTTAAGAAATAATACTATGATAAGTACTAATGATGTTATAAATACAAATTTTTGTTTTATTTCAATTTGCAAAACACAAAATAAAAATCAATTTGTTATTATTTCTGCTATAGATAATTTGATTAAAGGTGGAGCTGGTCAAGCTGTACAAAATATGAATATGAAGTTCAATTTTAAGAATGATGAAGGTTTGAAATGATTAAAAGACTTTTATTCTTAATTTTATTCCTTAATGGTTGCTCAGGTAATTCAGAAAAATTAAATTTACAAAATGATTTTCAATTCAACGACAATTTGAGTTTTGAGGAATTTAAAATAAAACTTGATGAATATGCCATAAAAAATCCTTATCCTAATATTGATGGTTAAAATGAACAAAACATTAAATATCGCTATAATTGGATTAGGTCAGGTTGGTATTTATTTGTATAATGAGCTTAAATTAAAAAAAAAAGATATTGAAAATAAAACTGGTAGAAAGATTAAGATAGTAGCAATTTCTGCTAAAAACAAAAATAAGAAAAGAAGCTTTAAAATAGACAAAAAAATTTTTTATTCAAATCCACTCAAGATTTTAGATGAAAAAAAAATTGATATTTTGTTTGAAGTTGTTGGGTTATCTGATGGAGTCTCTAAAAGAATTGTTGAAGGGGCACTTAAAAAAAAGATACATGTAATTACACCTAACAAAGCTCTTGTTGCAAAATACGGTGATTACCTTGCAAATTTAGCTGAAAAAAATAAAGTTAATTTTGAGTTTGAGGCATCTGTTGCCGGAGGTATACCAATTTTAAGGACTATAAAGGAAGGTTTAGCAACAAATAAAATCAATAAAGTTTACGGAATTCTTAATGGAACTACAAATTACATCTTGTCAGAAATGGAAAATTCAAATCAATCATTTAATAAAGTTTTAAGAAAAGCACAATCTCTTGGTTATGCTGAACCAATTGATCCAAAATTAGATTTAAATGGTTTTGATGCTTTTGCTAAAGTACGAATATTATCAGCTTTATCATTTAATAATAAAATTTCAAAAAATAAATGTATTATGGAAGGAATAGAAAATATTGATTTAAAAGATATTAATATCGCTGGACAGTTAGGTTTGCGTATTAAATTATTGGGTATATGTGAAATTAAAGACAATAAGTTATTTGAAACTGTTCATCCATGCTTGGTAAGTAAGAACTCTTACATTGGAAATGTAAATGGTGTTATGAATGCTGTGATTTTGGAGGGAAAACCAATAGGCGAGAGTGTTTTACAGGGGGAGGGAGCTGGTCCAGGCCCCACATCTTCTTCATTATTGTCGGATTTATTATCTATATTAAGAGGAAATATAAAAAAACCTTTTGGTGTAAGTTCTTCAAAAAGAAAAAAAATCGAAAATTTTAATAATAATAACTATACAAACTCTCTATATTTAAGATTTGAAGTAAAAGATAAACCAGGTGTTTTGTCATCTATTACTAATAATCTAGCCAAACACAAAATTTCTATTCAAAGAATTATTCAAACTCCAGATAAAAAAAATAAAAGGGCCACAATTGTTATTATTACTCACAAAACATCTGAATTAAATTCTAAAAATTGTCTTAATTTATTAAAAAAAAATAAAAATATAACTAAGTATCCAATTTTAATTAGACTCTATAATTAATAATGGAAATTTATATTAAAATTTTTGAAGTTATTTTTCCGGTATTTTTTGTAATTGGTATTGGTTATTATCTCGGAAAAAAAAATCCAAAGTTTGATACTAATTTTATTACTAATTTTGCAGGTAATATAGGTACGCCCGCAATGATATTTTATACAGTAACGACAACGGGAATCACCCTAAGCATCTTTCTACATTATTTTATTTACGCTATAATCATGATAGCTGGTTTTGCATTTATTGGATTAATATTACTTTTTTTACTTAAAAAAGATTTAAGTATGGAGTTACCACCATTAATACTCCCTAACACCGGTAATATGGGTGTTCCTATTTGCCTTTTTGCCTATGGAACGCAGGGATTGGGAGTTGCTTCAGCAGTAGCTTCTGTCATCATTTTATTTCACTTTACTTTAGGTGTTTTTTTGGCAAGAAGAAAATTTTCTTTTGATATTCTTGTCAAAAGTCCACCAGTGTATGCAATTATTATATCTGTTCTTTTCTTATATTTTGAAATTAAAACCCCAATTTTTTTAGAAAACACTACATTTTTATTAACTTATGCAACTATTTTTTTAGTTTTAATGTCACTAGGTATTGCTCTAACACGATTTAAATTTTCATTAAAAAACTCAATTATAATGTCTCTTTGTCGAGTTTTAATAGGACCAGTTATAGCGTACATTATTATTTACAATTTTAACTTATCGGGACTTGCGGCTGGAGTATTGCTTATACAAAGTGCAATGCCTAGTGCTATATTAAATTATCTAGTTGGAAGCATGTATTCACCAAAAAAAGTTGTGGATAGTATTGCAAGCACAATAGTTGTTTCTACTTTAATGTCATTTGTTACAATACCTTTAGTTGTGTTCTTGGCATTAAAATATTTTTCTTAATGATAAAGAAAATAAGGTTTATATCTATTTTATGTTTTTTATTACCAATTTTTACTGTTCTATTATCTTATTATTTTTCTATAAAACTTAATTATGTAAATTTTTGTATACCAAATATTGATGGTTGTACATCTATATCTCAAGTAGGAAGATATCCACCTGTAAATTTTTTTTTTAAAACATTTATGTTTATTTCTATTTTTTTTATCTTTTTATATTGGAGGTATAATTATCTTTTAATATCGGAAAATAAAAATTCATTATTGTATAAACTATCATATATTTTAGGAATGTTTTCTATACTTTTTTTTTCTTTATATATTATTTTTCTTGGAGAAGGGGATTATTATAGGTTTTTTAGACGTATAGGCATTTTTATATATATTTTTTTTACTGTTATATCTGAACTATTACTTTCAATCTCTTTTAGGACTAAATTCAACTTGTTTTCATATATTTCGATTGTTAATTTTAAATTTTATTTTAATATAATTTTATCCTCTTTAGGTTTAATTCTATTACCTCTTGTTATTTATAAAGTAGTTGATTATCCGAATTTCAAAAATATAGTTTCATGGAATTATTTTTTTTTAATTAAAATTAATTTTTTAATTACTTTTTTTTGTTGGAAAAAAATATAATCTAAGTTTATTTATTTAATGAAGGCAATAACTTTTAATCTTTTAGCATGGATAATGCTTCCAATTATGGATGGATTTGCTAAATACTTAAGTACAGATCTTCCAGTATTACAGATTACATGGGCTAGATATTTTTTTACTGTCGCTTTCACTTTTCCAGTCATGTTTTTCTTTTTTCGGAAAAATCTTGTATGGACTGATAAACCAAAATTACAATTCATTAGAGGCTTAATTCTTTTAACAGCTAATATTTGTTTTTTTTATGCAATTTCAGTTATCTCTCTCGCAAAAGCGTTAACATTAGCTTTTGTTGCTCCTTTAATTGTAACAGCTTTTTCCCCAATTTTTTTAGGAGAGAGGGTGGGATTTAGAAGATGGTCAGCGGTAATTATAGGGTTTATAGGTTCTTTAATTGTTATAAGACCTGGTTTTGTTGAAATTAATTTAGCAAGTATATCTGCTCTTGGAACAGGTGTAATGTACGGGTTTTATTTAATTATTACTCGAAAACTTAGCACTTCAGACAATCCTTTATTAACTTTATTGTTAACCGGTGTAGTAGGGGCCATAATTATATCTACTGTAATGCCATTTGTGTGGGTTAAACCAAGCTTAAATCAGTGGTCTATGATGGCTGCGATAGGTATATTTGCCTGTATTGGGCATTTATTTTTAATATTGTCTCTTAAATATGCAGATGCGTCCAAGTTAGCTCCATTTAGTTACTTTGAGATCATTACAAACATTATTATAGGTTATTATTTCTTTAGTGACTTCCCAGATAATTGGACTTTTTTAGGCTTATTTATTATTGTATTAAGTGGTATCTACATCTCAAGAAGAGAGAACTTAGTAAAAAAAGTTAATTATTAGGTATTATCTATTTACTATTTATTAAAGTTTTACATTAAGTTATATAGATAAAGTATTGTATTTATTGAATTTTATTAATAATTTAATCTTATGATATTTTTTAATTTTAAAACATTAAATCGACTTGATATAATCAGTTAAAGTCTAAAATTTTACATATAATGAAAAACTTAAAATAATCTATATAAATATGGGTGTTTTTAACAATTGTGGCTAAGAATTTGGCTTAAAATGGGGGAAGCCAAAAGTGTTGATATAATTGAATAGTAGAGTGATGCGCTAATCGAATATACCGTTTAAACGCCCATAGAGGGGTCTATTTTAGGTATAGTCTCATATATGCTACAACTGAAGCGTGAATTAAATGATTTAGGAAAAAAATAGATAAAAAGGTAAAAAAGTGTTGATTTTACTAACTTTTTTAACTTAAAAAAGCCTCAAATAGGGCTAAATGCTACGTTTTCAGATTTAAGTAATTTGAGCTTTTGCTTAATTCCACCTCTCCCAGAGTAGCCTCCAAGGGTCCCATCAGACCTAATTACTCTGTGACAAGGTATTTTTGGGGCATATGGGTTTTTAGCACAAGCATTAGCTACGGCACGAGCTGATTTAGGGCTTTTTATGCCAATAGCCACCTGTTTGTAAGTTTTTACTTTGCCTTTTTGAATAGTTTTAAGATATTTCCAAACTTTTAGTTGAAATTTAGAACCTTTTAGTATCATTGTTGAAAAAACCCCTGTTTCCTTGCACTTTTTAAGGCGCAAAGAACAGTTGTTTTGGCACGTCGTTGATGCGCTACCGCCATGCCTCCCGCTCTGCATGTTCAGCGATGCTTTGCAGAGCTTTCTGCCCCTTGGAATTGTACCTCTCGGTTTTTCTCCAATCGGCCAGTTAAGAGTTGCCTCTTAATTCATTTATATATTAACAAATGTATATTTATATTAATATCACTTTTTAATTGATTTTAAAAAAAATGCAAATTGCTGTGAATTATGGGGATAAATTAAGCTTTAAATACAAGTATAAAATAACTAATAAAAAAAACAGTTGCTAGAGTTGATAAAAAAATTGTTTCAATACTTTTTCCATGATTTTTATATTGAATATAACTTAAAATTATAAAGCCAAATGAGGTAATTAAAAACCAAACTGCAGGTATTTCTCCATCAACTGAACTCATAATTTTTAAATTTAAACTATTGACATTAAAAATCACCTATTATATAATTTCCGATAATTAATGGTTATCGGAAAAACTTATGAATGAACTAATAACTGATGTTAAAAACTTAGAAATTGAGACTTTAAAGAATTTAAAAAATTCAAAAGCTAATAATACTTTAAGAGCTTATCAATCAGATTTTAGAGACTTCTCAGGTTTCTGCTCTAAAAATGGATTATCTTCAATTCCAACACAGCCAAAAATCATAGCTCTCTATATTACTCATCTCTCAAAATCATCTAAATTTAGCACTTTAAAACGCAGAATAGCCTCTATAAGTGTTATTCATAAATTAAAAGGGCATTATCTTGACACAAAACATCCAATAATTATGGAGAACTTACACGGTATCAAAAGAACTTTGGGGTCAAGACAAAAAGCCAAAAAACCATTATTAATCAATGATTTAAAATTGATAATTAAAGCAATAGATAAAAAAAAAATTAGAGATAAATCATTAATATTATTAGGTTTCGCAGGTGGTTTTAGAAGGTCTGAATTGGTCAATATACTTCATGAGGATATTGAATTTGTCCCTGAGGGAATAAAAATTTTAATTAAAAGATCAAAAACAGATCAATCTGGAGAAGGAATAATTAAAGCTATCCCCTATTTTGATAACAAAGAATTTTGTCCAGTATTAACACTTAGAGATTATATTAATAAAAAGATATCTAAAAAAAACCAAGATAAAATTTTTGAAATTTCAGATAAATCTGTAGCTCTTATAATTAAAAAATATGCACAGAAAGCCGGGTTAGATTCATCAAAATACGCTGGACACAGTTTAAGATCTGGTTTTGCTACAACAGCTGCTGAATTTGGAGTTGAAGAGAGAAATATAATGGCAATGACAGGACATAAAACTACACAAATGGTTAGAAGATATATTCAAGAGGCAAATCTATTTAAAAATAACGCATTAAATAAGATAAAAATATGATAATCTTAAATTATGAAAATATTTTGTGATAGTGCTGATTATAAAAATTTTTTAAAATATAAAAAAGATAAATTTGTCAAAGGTTTTACCACAAACCCAAGTTTGATGAGACAATCAGGAGCTAAAAGTTACAAATCATATTCAATTAAGTTATTAAAAAATAGTAATAACAAACCAGTTTCATTGGAAGTTTTTTCAGACAATATTGACGAAATGTATAAACAAGGAAAAATTATAAATAATTGGGCAAAAAATGTTTATGTTAAAATACCCGTAGTAAATACAAAGGGTAAATTTACTGGAAAAATAATTAAAAAATTAAGTAATGAAAAAGTTAAATTAAATATTACTGCAGTCTATACTTTTGAACAAGTTAAGAAAATTACTAAACAACTTAATAAAAAAACAAGAGCAATAATTTCAATTTTTGCTGGACGAATGGGAGATCAACTTAAAAACCCTATTCCAATTTTTGATAGATCTATTAAATTTACGAGAAAATATAAATATATTGAAATTTTATGGGCAAGCACAAGAGAGACTTATAACTATTTAGAAGCAAAAGAATTAGGTTGTCAAATTATTACAATGCCACCAAAGATTATTGATCAAATAAAAAAATCTAATAAATCATACAATCAATTAACTCTAGATACAGTAAAAGGATTTTATAAAGACGCAAAAAAAAGTAGATTTAAGGTTTAATTTTAAGTGAAAGATTTTTCATTTTGTGTTTCCATGTCGACTATCCCATCAAGGGTAAAAAATATTAACGCTATTTTAGAAAATATTAATAACCAAACTTTGAAACCGAATAAAATATTTTTAAATGTACCTTTAAAATATAATAGATTTAGAAATGAAATTATTTCAGAGAAAGATTTAGATGAAATCAGAAAAGAAAATGTTGAAATAATAAGATGTAATGACTATGGACCAGGAACTAAGATTATGGGCTCAGTTGATAAAGTACGAGATTATGACTGTGTTATATTGTTAGATGATGATCATATTTATGATAAAAATATATGTAAAATATTTCTAGAAGCATTCAAAAAAGAACCAATTAATTATAGTTTTTACTTAAATAAAATCTTTAGTATTAAAATGGGCCAATGTGCAGATGGTTTTTTAATGAATACTAAATTACTTGATAGTATTGAAATTTTTTTTGAAAAATACGTGAAAAACAACAGTAATATGTTTTTAGATGATGATTTATGGTTGGCTATTTATCTTCAAAAAGAAAAAAAATCATCTATAAAAAATTTAATTAACATATTTAGAGGTCAAGTTAATAAAGAAATTGTTTATGAACAAAGTGTAAATAGCAAAATAGACGGATTATATTTAACGGCACATAAAGATGGTTTTTTTTTAAATAGAAGAAAAATTCAAAAAATAGAATATATAAAATATATGATTAAAACTTTTTTTAAGATTTAAATATAATTTCACTCCCCTTTTCAACAAAGTTAAATTTAATTATCGGCAATTTGTTAAGTTTTTTCGTCAAGGATAAATGATTCTTCTGTTTACAATACATTAATAAAAAACCACCTCCACCTGATCCTATTATTTTGCCACCAATCGCACCTGATTTTAAAGCTTCATTATAAATTTCATCAATCTTATTATTTGAAACTTTATTTGATAATGACTTTTTTATTGACCAATATTCATTAAGAATAGTACCGATAAAATCATTACTATGATTATTTTGTATTTCGTATCTAAATGATTTAGCTAAATTATAAATTTTATTTAGATGATTTAAATTTTTATTTAGCTTTGAAATTTTATCCTTTTCAACAAAATGTGAAAATTTATTAATACCTGTATATATTAAAAATAGGTTTTTACTCAGATTTGATAATTTAGATTTATTTATTCCTAATTTTTTAACTTTAAATGATTTTCCTTTAAATTCGATTGCATTAAAACCCCCGTAAGCAGCCCAAATTTGATCTTGAGAACCACATTTCTCTTTCATTAAATTATGTTCTATATTTATTGCAGTTTTAGCTAAAATTTCTTTGTTTATTCCTTTTTTATGCAATCCTTTAAGAGATTTAATTAAACCAACACAGAAGGCGGAGCTTGTACCTAAGCCAGAATTTTTTTGTAAATCACCTTGGTAATGAATTTCTAAGCCTTGATTAATTTTAAGATAATTAAATACAGCCTTTACGGTTGGATGAATTATTTGATTATTATTTTTGACCACTTCATTTTTAGACCAAACTATACGATGTTTATATTTGAAAACATTTGGCAAAAACCTTGCAGAAACGTAACAATATTTATCTATAGTTCCACCAATAACTAAACCAGGAGATTTTTTGTAATATGAAGGAAAGTCGGTACCACCTCCAATAAGCGATATTCTAAAAGGTGTCTTAGAAATAATCATAATTAGATATTTTCAAAGGTTTCACAAATCGAATGGAAAATAATCTTATGTGTTTCTTGAATAGATCCAGTTTTATTTGAATTAATTATAATTGATTGGTTTGCAATTTTTTTGAGCTCTCCTCCACCCTTACCTAATAAAGCAATAATTTCTATTTTTTTAGATTTTGCTATTTTTGCTAATTTAATTAGATTTAATGATCTTTTAGTTTTTGAATTTCCCCCAGAAGTAGAAAAAATGAAAAGTACATCCCCTTTTTTTGCAAAAGTTGAGAGCTCCCTAGAAACATAACCATCAAAATTAAAATCGTTCGACCATCCAGTTAATGCTGCTGTATTTGAACTTAATAAAACAAATGGTAGTGGCCTTCTTTTTTTTGATGAGTATGATGCAGTTAATTCACCAACGAAATGAGATGCGTCTGCAAATGAACCACCATTTCCATATACATAAATTTTATTTTTAGATTTAATTTTTTTTTTTAAAGATAATGATATTTTGTATGTTTTATTGATCAAATCATCTGGATTCTGTAAAATTTTTTGTATTTCAATAAAATGTTTTTTAATAATATTTTTCATTTACCAACAATTTTTTTAATTTGTTTATCAAAAAGCCCATTATCTTTATAATAAAACCTTAGACCGATTTTTTTTGCTGCATTATAGTCTGATATACTATCACCAATAAAAAAACTATCATTTATCCTTAAATTCCATTTTTTAATAGCTTTTAATAACATTCCTGGATTAGGCTTTCTGTCTATTGAATTAATTCTATATTTCTTATTTTTTGAATATTTATAGTAAGGGGAATAATAGATATCATTAATCAACCCTCGATTATTTTCAAAAATTTTTTTTTTCATTTTTTCATGTATTTTATGTAATTTTTTTTCTGTAATTATTGATTTTCCGACACATGCTTGATTTGTTACAACTATAACTAGATAATCGTTTTTATTTAGAAAATTTATAGCATTACCTACACCTGGAAGTATTTTAAACTGATTAAAATCCAAAATATAACCATCCGAATTTAGTTTATTAATTACGCCATCTCTATCTAAAAAAACTGCTCTTTGACTAATAAAATTGGGATTTTTTTTTAATAAATTTAGATTTTTTATTGACCCAATATCTATAAATCTATTGTTTGAATAAATGCCTTTAATTTTTTTTTTTTTAATTAATTCATCTAAAATATCATTTTCTAAAGACGTTTTTTTATTAAAAATATATTCAAAAATTTTTTTTTTAAAAAAATAAATACCTCCATTCATTAATTCAGTTTTATTTTTTGAATGTTCGATAAAACCCCGATTATCTATCTCGAGATTATTCATTTTATTATTATTTTTATAATTTTTGTTATTAGTAGTAACAATTATACCAACTGCATTTTTGAGAGAAATTTTTGATATCAAATCAAAATCAATATCTAAAAAAGAGTCGCCATTAATTAAAAAAAAATTATCTTTAATTTTATTTCTTATCTTATAAAGAGCCCCACCTGTGCCTTTTGGTTTACCTTCATCAATACAAATGATTCGAGATTTATGTAGTTTAGTTCGATGATATTTATCAAAAAAAGATTTTTTCTTATAAGAACAAAGCAGATAAATCGTATTAAATTCATAAGAAATTAATTTACTTAACAAGATATCTAAAAATGGTTTTTTGTTTATTCTGATTAATGGTTTTGGTATTTTTTTAGTTAATTTTCCTAGTCTCTTACCTTTACCACCTACCAATATTACCAGATCAGTCATTAATTTTTAAAATTTTGATTAAATCATTTTTTACATGTGAGTAATTTCTTGAATTTTTTCTTTTTATTAGGTTATCTTTTAACTTAAAATAGGTTTTACTATCATTTAAAATAAGATTTGTGAAATCAATGAATTCTTTCTTATTTTGTGCAACAAATCCTGTAATCCCATGTTCAACTCTTTCATATAATGATCCAAAACCCATCGTCACTATAGGAATACAAAGTTCTCTTGCCTCTTCAGCTGCCAAACAAAAAACTTCAGTTTTGTGTCCTGGAGTAATGAAAACTCTAGAATTAACAAGATCTTCTATTAATATTTTTTTTTCACCTTTTTTTCTTAAAATAACTCCATCTTTGATATTTATATTTGTTAATTTATAAGGGGGATTTATAAAAAGTTTAGATTGAATGCTATTTCTTTTAATTTGATGCCATGCATCCAACAAAAAATCTAAGTTTCTATCAGATTTTGTAGTGAATATAGCATTTGCAGGAGGTAATTTATTTAAATCAATATTTGTATTTATAAAATCATTGTCAGGAGCAATTTTTAATATTTTTTTTCCATAAAAAGACGTTAAAAAACCTCTGGTTTTAAAATGATAATCCCCTTCCAAAATCATTACAGGTTTATATTTGAAAAAAGAAATTAATTGTTTTTTTCTAATAAATTTTTCAAATGACTGCACACTATGAGACCATAAAAAATTATTTTTACAGTGTATATTTTTAAAAAGATTAGCATCAGACATTGCTATAACATAGTTGGCCTGTTCAGATTGATTTATTTCATTAATATTCATCCAAGATACATTATTAATAATTGATGAATTTGAGGTATTATTAAAAACTTTAATCTTGAATTTATCATCTTTTGCAAGTTCACTTGAGATGTTAATTAAAGTTTTTTCAGAGCCTCCAATAACATTACTATTTAGATCATTTCCATTATAGTCAAAAGAATTTTCAAGAAAATAAATTTTAATTTTACTTTTCATAATAATCAAATTCTCTTTGATATCTTTTGAATAGATTTATCAAAACTTTTTTTTAAAACGATAAACTTATAATTAGATGGTGGAAACCACTCTTTGCATGAAATAATCTGACTTATAAAATCTTGTCTTTTCTTGAGGTTGAAGTGCATTAAAGCTAATATCGGTTTATTAAGATAATAACCCATATGTGTTATAATACCCTCTGGACTTATAATTTTAGAAGATTTTTTTACCGCATCAAATAAATTAGACCCATCTATATCTTTTAAAAAGAAGATATTTTTTTTATTTAAATCTATCTTTTTATTATTAATAAAATCAAATGTATTAAATCTATTAGAAAAAAAATTGTTTTTATTTCGATCATTTAATTCAGAAGAAAACAAAATATTTTCATATTTTTTACTAAGTATTTCTAAAAATTCACAAATAGTATCAAGATCCCATTTAAGCAAGTTCTCAAATAAACTACGTTTATAATGAAAATAGATAAAATTTTTTGGATAAAGAAAAGTGTGATTTACTAAAATTTCATTACTTAGATAATTTCTATCTAAGTTTGTATCAATTAAACTACTTTGAATTTCGTATGATGATTTTCTTTTTTTAATATTTATTCGATCTAATTCAGCACTTTTATAAAGATATTTCTTTAAAAAAAGACTTGGCCTACTTTTATCGGATTTGATTGTTATTCCATAAAATTTAATTTTTCTAAAAAAAAAGGGTAAATAGTAATAAAAATTTTTAGGTGTTAAAATATAAACAGTTCTTACATTATTAAATAACAAATATAAAAAGATCTTAATTTTTTCAAATATTGAGAGATTCATTGAAATTTTTTTTTTATTTATTATTGGAAATAGAAAACTAAATTTATAATTAACATCGGATAAAAAAATATCCATATCTTCATTATAATGTTTATTTATTATTTTATTAATAGCATTTAAAGAAACAAATAAATCGCCTGTTCTATCATTTTTTAATATAAGAACCTTTTTTTTGCCCATAAGGTTAATTGTTTATATCGTAGTCAACCATTTCATTAACCAAAGACTCAAAAGTTATTTTTGGTTTCCATTTAAGTTTGAATTTTGCCTGTCTGAAATCTGCTTTTAATATCACTTTGTCGTTGGGTCGAAACAATTTTTTATCTATTTTAATAAATTTTTTATAATCAAGGTTGACACGTTTAAATGCTATTTTAATAAAATCTTTAACAGAGTGAGTTTTTCCAGTGCCTATAACAAAATCATCTGGCTTATTAATTTGTAACATTCTCCACATAGCATAAACATAGTCTTTAGCATGACCCCAATCTCTTTTTGAATTTATATTACCTAAAGTTATCTTTTTTAATTTACCTTTAAGTATAAGGGATAGATTTTTTGTAATCTTTCTGGATACAAAATTGACACTTCTTCTGGGTGACTCATGATTAAATAAGATTCCTGAACAAGCATGTATATTATAAGCCTCTCTGTAATTTTTTGTTAGATAAAATCCTGCAACTTTTGAAACCCCATATGCTGAACGTGGATTAAATTTTGTTTTTTCATTTTGAGGAGATTTTTCAACATTTCCAAATAATTCAGATGAGGCAGCAAAATAAAATTTCGTTTTTGGTGAAAATTCTTTAATTGCAGATAAGATATAATGCGTCCCGTTAATGTTTGGATTTAATTTAAAAAATTCGTCCTCAAATTTATAATTAATAAAACTTTGTGCAGCTAAATGGTAAAATTCAGTCGGTTTAATTTTCTTAATTAAATTCTTTATTTTTGAATAATTATTTATATCTATTTTCTTAAAAAATAATTTTCTATTAATTGATTTTAGGTTTTTAAAATTATTTTTTTTTTGAGGGTTGGAAATACCATAAACTTTATATTTTTTTTTGACTAATAGTTCAGCTAAATAAGATCCATCCTGTCCACTAATACCGGTAATAATTGCTATTTTTCCCATATTGGTTTTTTTGTTTTTTTAATATTTAATGTTTGATTAATTATATAATCAGCAATTATATTCGAATTAAAATATTTGAAATATTTGGTTTTACCATTCTTAGCAATTAGCTTTCTTTGATTTTTGTCTTTCTTATATTTATTTAACTTATAACTTAAATCATCAATATTTTTGTAAAATATAGCCTCTTTGTCGGTAAAAAAATCATTTAAATATGTTTTTTCATTTATAAAAGTTAAAAGACCATTGCCCATTAATTGAGCTAGTCTATCACTACTATAATATTTTATGGGCTTTCCACGACTAAGATTTAAACCCATTGATGAATTGGCAACTTTTTTTAAAAAATTTTCTGCCCATATTGGTTGCGAATTGAACATTCCATAAATATCAAAAGTAATTGATTTATTTTTTTTAATTAATTTATTAATAAAAACTTCTCTATCATCAATTTTTCCTTTTTTAAGAGCTCCTCTGTGCACACCATGACTCATCGCAAAAAATAAATCATTATCACAATATTCATTATAGTTACTCAAAGTTTCAAATGATTCATCACACGGGTTGGGCATATAAAAGCTATTCTTAATCTTGAAATCTAATGCACCAGGATCTGTTGTTAAAAAAGTAGCATCTAATAAATCGTTTTTGTCTAAAACTCTTCTTTTATTATTTAGATAGTCAGGACCAAATTTGCTAACTGGATCTAAAAACCATTGAGCTATTAAAACTTTATCTTTTTTAAATGTATTTAATGTTTCTTTTGAAACATTATCTGCGTGTCCAAGTATTATTAAATCAGGCTTAAAATTACTATAATTATTAATAATAGAATTTTGTAAAGATTTAGAACCAGCAAAATCATTTAAGCTTTTTTTATTATGTAATATATCTCTATCACTTACTGTAAGTACATTATGACCTAATCTAACAAAACCATTATTTAATCTTCTACCAGTGTTATAGTGTAATCTACCATCAAAACGATAATTAAAATTCGTAATATGCATGATTTTTAAAATCTTTTTTTGTTTAATGTTAATTTTTTTTAATACAAATTTATCACGAATATTATCTAATAAACTTGATACATATTTATGTGTTAAAAAAAAATTTTTATAATTCTCTTTTTGTTTTTTTATTAAATATTTTTTATTGTTAATTAGTTTTGATATTTGTTTAAAGAGAGTATCTTCATCTAATTTTTTTAATATTATTGCAGATTTTGACGTTTCAGGTAAACCTCCACGATCACTAATTATTACCGCTGATCCCCTACTTGCAGCCTCAAGACTTGTTCTTCCAAAAGGCTCATCCCACCTGGAACAAACAACAGATATACTCACTTTTTTTAAAAAATTTAAAATAAAATCATTATTTTTAAAACCTAGATTAATTAAATTATTATGTTCAAAGTACATTTTTTCTCTAGGTTCATCACCTATTACATATGCCTTCCAATCTTTATATTTATCTAAAATTTTTACTATTGTTTTACCAAAAATATCAAACCCTTTAGCTGAATTTAACTTTCCAACAAAAGTAATGATTTTTTTTTTTGATTTTAAATTGACATCAACTTTGCTTGAAGATTGATAACAAATTACTGATTTATTAATCATTAAATCCTTAAAACTAGATCTTAAAAAAAATCTATCTCTTGACCATTTGCTATTAAATATTAATTTATCAACATTTTTTATTAGATAACTTCTTTCATCTTGAGTTCTAGATCCATTCATAGATAATGGATCATTATGAAAATATAGAAATATTTTATTATTATAGTTTTCTTTAATTTGTTTAATATAATTTGGTCTATTATGTATCTCTAATATTTCTGTACTTTCAATTATAGGATGGTTCAGAAAAGATTTAACATATTCTTTATTTGAACTTTGTAAAAATTTTTTTTTTGGTTTTAAGTTTATATAATTCTTATCAAGGATCTTGTTACTTGATGTTGATCCAAACACTGTCGTTGAATTTTTATAAGAACTTACTTTAATAGTATCTTTGACAAATAAAGATACAGCACCAGCAATTTCTATTGAGTAATTTTCTTTAAATGGAAGTAATATAGATATATTCATTTAGAATTATTATAAATTTCAAGTCTTTTCTTTCTATCATGTTTCAATTTATATTCATAAGACATTGCCTTGTATTTTGATAAAAATTTTTTTTTGTAAATGATTATCCATTTATTTCCCTTAGTATATTTCGCACCTTTATTAGAATTATGTTTATTTAAACGATTTTTAAGGTCATTAGTATAACCAACATATGTTCTTTTTTTGACTGAAGAGACACACTTTAGAATATAAACAAAATATGTCATATTTGATGGCGGTCCCTAGGGGAATCGAACCCCTCTTTCGAGGATGAAAACCACGTGTCCTAACCGATAGACGAAGGGACCAAAAAGTTGTTTTTTATTGCAAAAAATATTATTAATCAAGCCTTATTAAATTTTATATTTTGTTTTTATTATTTTTCTTACACCCATGGACTTATGAGTAACGAATGTTTCCAATTCAAATTCATTGGTGTTTTTTTTAATTCCATCAACAATATCGCCAGAGGTAACACCTGTCGCACAAAATATTGAGTCGCCAGACACAATTTCGTTTAACTCATATTTTTTGTTAAAATCTTTTATACCCAAATTCCTTGCCATTTCTTTTTCCTCTATTGAATCAAATAAAAATTTTCCCTGAAAAAAACAATTAAATGTATCTAAAGCAGATGCGGCCAATACTCCTTCAGGGCCACCTCCTATGCCTAAAAAAAGATCTACATTATACTTTTCATCAGTAACTAAAAGAGCTCCAGATACATCACCATCAGTTATTAATTTAAGTTTAACTCCAAGAGCATTTAATTTATCAATAATCTTTTTATGTCTTGGTCTATCTAAAAGGCATACAGTAAGCATTGAGGGTCTCTTATTTTTATATTCAGATAAATTATAAATATTTTTCTTAATTGAAAAATCTAGGTCTACTACCCCTCTTTCATTTAAATTAGCTGATATTTTATTCATATAAGTTTCTGGAGCACTAAATAAATTTGATTCATTTGCAACTGCAATTACCGTTAATGCACCAGGTAAATTATTTGCAGCAAAATTAGTTCCCTCTAATGGATCAACAGCTATATCAAATTTTGGTCCTTTTTTATTCCCAAGAATTTCACCTGTATATAACATTGGTGCTTTATCTAAAGAACCTTCACCTATCACAACTTTACCTTGCATGTCTAACTCATTAAGTTCAGTTCTCATTGCATCCACTGCTGCCTTATCCGCTGCTAATTTATCTTTTTTTCCAACTAAAAAATATGACGCTATTGCTGCTTTAGATGTAACATTTACAAATTTTTCAAGATATTTCGCATCAATAGTCATGTAATATTTGGACTAAACTTTTCTGATTTATTAAGATTGCTTTCAAATTCTCTTAATCTTTTCCACACTGATATTAGCTCAACAATTATTGGCCAGCTTCGCACTAAATATTGAAGTGAAGTTTCTACTCTACCAAATGCTCTAATTATTTGTTGAACAAAACCCAAGGTAATTGCACCTGTTACAATAGTAGGAGCTAGAGCCAGATATGGAACTATCACCATTCCTTGAAGATAACTCCATTTTACTGCGTTAAAATAAAGATAGTGAAAATACATTTTATAATGAATTCTTCTGACACCTCCATATAAATCAGTAATTTTTTCTGGTTTTGCGCTGTCTTTAAAATCTTCTCCTAGAACTAATTCTTTTCTATATGCCGCCTCTTCTTTTTGAATATCATATTCTATACCAGGTAGCTTAATACCAACAGCAGCTAAAATTACTGTTCCTCCAAGTGCAGACAAAAGAGCAACCCAAACTAAAGCATGTTCAACTTCTCCAATCCAAGGAAGAACAGTAATACTTTTGGATAAACCCCAAAGTATTGGTGTAAAAGCAATTAATGTCATCACGCTCCTTAAAAGTTCCACACCGAGACCTTCCATTATTCTTGCAAATTTTAAAGTATCTTCTTGAACTCTTTGAGAGGCTCCTTCGATTCCAGAAGCATCATTCCATTTATCATGATAGAAATCAGCCATTGCTGTTCTCCATCGAAAGGTCCAATGGCTAGTAAAATAGTCACTCATTATAACTACAAGTATGTAAACAGCAGCAATTTTTGCAAACGTGAATAAATAAGCTATAAATTCTTTTTCAGAAACTGAATTTGGTTCAGTCAAAGCTTTTTGTAAAGTATCATAAAATTCTCCGAACCATTCATTGATTCTTACATCTAACTGAACTTGATACCAAGTAGCACATAAAATCAAAATCGTACCACCTATACTCCAAGGAAACCACTTTTTATGAGAAAAAAATTTAAACATTTATTAATTCAAAAAGTTATCTGCATAAGATTTTTTTACAGTTTTTCTCTTCTTTGGTTCAATAATCTCATAATCAATTTTCATTTTTTTTGCATAATTTAAAGCAAGTTCTTTTGTAGAAAACTCTAACCTTAACTCATTTAATGTATCAGAGGAACTTTCCCACCCCATTAATGGATTGACCGAGTTATCTTTTGTTTCGAACTCTAAAATCCATTTATCAATTTTTCCAAGACCTGACTGCATTGGACTCTTATTTGGTATATAGATTTTTGCTTTTTTCATAATTTTGGTCGGAGTGGGAGGATTTGAACCTCCGACCCTCTGGTCCCAAACCAGATGCGCTACCAGGCTGCGCTACACTCCGAGAGTTGTACTAATACAGTACTTATTTATTTTTTCAATGTATAAAGATGCGTAAAACAAAGGATTTTTAATTAGAATCTGTTATATAAAGCTTATGATAATAAATTGTCCTTATTGTGAAAAAAAGTTTGAAGTTGATGAAAGTCTTATTCCACAAAATGGTAGATTACTGAAGTGTGGATCATGTGATCAGACTTGGTTTTTTAATAAAAACTCTTCAGATAGACCACTAGATCCAATTGAAAAAAATAAAGAATTTAAAGAAGCGCCTCAAAAAAAAGATCAATTTATTTATAAAACAGTAACAAATGCTCCAAGTAATATAGGATCCGAAATTGTTAAATATCAACCAAAATTCAGTTTTTCTCTATCAAAATTTATTTCGTATGTTATCGTTTCTATTATAAGTTTCATTGGTTTAATAATTATTTTAGACACTTTCAAGATTTATTTTTTTAATCTTTACCCTAATTTAGAATTTTATTTGTATAGTCTATATGAAACATTGAAAGATATAGAACTTTTTATTAAAGACTTATTCTAAAATGATTAATTATATTTCTAAACCTTTTAAGTGGTTTTTTAAGTTAGAGGCAGCGAGCGGTCTCGTTTTGTTATTTGCGGCAATTATTGCCTTAATAATCAGCAATTCAAATTTATCTGATTTATATTTTTCTTCTTTGGAAAAATATATTTTTATTGGAATAAATAATATTGGATTAAAATTATCTGTTCTTCATTGGATTAATGATGCGTTGATGGCAATATTTTTCTTCTTTGTTACTTTAGAAATTAAAAGAGAATTTTTACAAGGTGAACTTTCAGACATGAAACAAGCATTGCTTCCAATAATAGCAGCTGTTGGGGGGATGGTCGTTCCTGCTTTATTCTATATATTTATTAATATAGGAGACTCTGAAACATTAAATGGGTGGGCAATCCCATCTGCAACAGATATAGCATTTTCATTAGGTGTTTTGTCACTTTTAGGAAGAAGAGTCCCCTTGTCTCTCAAAGTATTTTTAACAGCTTTGGCCATAATTGATGATTTAGGAGCGATACTGATTATAGCAATATTTTATTCAGGTGACTTAAGTATTAAATATTTATCCTTAATGTTATTAGCTTTTATTATCTTATTACTAATAAACAAATTTAATATAAAAAAATTTTTGCCGTATCTTGTAGTAGGAATTTTTTTATGGGACTTTACACATAATTCTGGAATACATGCCACCATAGCTGGAGTTTTGATGGCCATGACAATTCCACATAGAAAAAAAGAAAATGATTTTTCACTTTTATTAAAAGTTGAACATGCTGTCAGTCCCTATGTTGCATTTGGGATTATGCCTTTATTTGCTTTTGCTAATGCAGGAGTATCATTAGATGGTTTAACTTTTTCGTCATTATTAAACAAGGTCCCTCTTGGAATAGTCTTGGGGTTATTTGTAGGTAAACAATTAGGTGTTTTTGTTTTTTCATATTTATCAATTAAATTTAAAATTGCTAAAATGCCAAATAATGCAAACTGGTTTAATTTCTACGGTGTAGGAATTCTCACAGGAATTGGATTTACAATGAGCTTGTTTGTTGGAAATTTGGCCTTTGTAGACAATATGCAATATATGGACGGAGTGAAAATTGGTGTTTTAACTGGGTCATTATTGTCAACTTTAGCTGGTTATTTTTTGATACTACTCACTCCAAATAAATAATTTAAAGATGAAAAAAATATTATTTATTAGTTTTATATTTTTTATGTTTTTTTTTAATAACAATTCAAGAGCTGAATATGAAAAAGTTTTTTTTGATCATAAAATAAAAAGTATTTCTGGCAAGGAAATTGATTTAAAAGATTTTAATAATAAAGTTATATTATTAGTTAATACAGCTAGTTATTGTGGTTTTACAAAACAATACTCTGATCTACAAAATTTGTGGAGTGAATATAAATCAAAAGGATTAGTTGTATTAGGCGTACCATCGAATTCATTTAATCAAGAAAAAAAAGATAACAAAGAAGTAAAAAAATTTTGTGAGGTAAATTTTGAAATTGACTTTCCTTTGACTACTATCATTGATGTCAAAGGAACAAATGCACATGAAATTTTTAAATGGGCAAAAAAAAATCATGGAAATTCAGCTGTCCCTAAATGGAATTTCCATAAAATCTTAATAGGTAAAGATGGTAAAATTAAAGATACATTTTCTTCGTTTACAAACCCATATTCATCTAAGATAATTTCAAAAATTGAAAATTTGCTATAAATTTATAGTTAATCCATCATAGGCTGGCATTACCATTTTTGGTAATTTTTTTCTCAATTTATCATAATCTAATTCGTTATGTAGATTAGTTAAGATCGCTTTTTGTGGTTTAAATAATTTTATAAAATTAAGACTATTTTCTAAGTTTAGATGTGATGGATGAGGTCTAATTTGTAAACAGTCAATAATTAAATATTTCAAATTTTTAAAATATTTAAAATCTTTTTTATTTATGTGACTAACATCACTTATATAGGCAATTTTCTTATCAATTATGTAACAAATACTATTCACATTTCCATGCTGAACTTTTATGGGTTGTACTTTAATTTTTCTATTTCCATCTTTTATAAAAAGATTATTTTTAATTGAATTCATCTGTAATATTGCTGGATATTCTTTACTTTTATTTCTAAAACAATAATCAAATGTATTTTTTAAATATTTTCGAGTTTTTGAGTCAGCATAAACTGGTATCGTCTTTTTATTCTTTATATAAAAAATTCTTAAATCATTAATACCATGAGTTTGATCGGCATGCATGTGAGAATAAAAAACTTTATCAACATCTTTAATCTTATTTACAACTAATTGATGTCTTAAATCAGGTGAGGTATCAAAAAGTGCTATCTCACTTCTAGTTTTAATCAAAGCTGAACATCTTGATCGATAATTTTTTATATTCTTAGGATTACATTGCCCAAAAAAACCATCAGGTCTTGGAACACCCATTGAACTACCACAACCTAAAATTATAAATTTCATAGATACTTAAAAATTAAATAATTTATTAAAGTTTGATGTTGTTATACTTACAAGCTCTTCATTTGAAATTGATTTAATTTCTGCTAATTTTTTAGAAGTGTATTGAATAAAGGATGGTTCGTTTTTTTTTCCTCTATTAGGTTCTGGTGCGAGATAAGGACTGTCGGTTTCTATTAATAAATTATCTAACGGAATAGATCTGAATGTATCTTGTAATTCAAATGATTTTTTAAATGTTATTATACCACTTGCAGAAAAAAAAGTGTTAAATTTTAAAAGTTTTTTAACAAATTCATTCGATCCTGTAAAACAATGCATTAATATTTTAAGATTAAAATTTTTATAGTTATCTAAAATTTCAAACATTTGTTTCTCTGCATTTCTAGAATGAATAATTAGAGGAATATTCATTTTAATAGAAGCTGCAATATGTTTTTCAAAACTATTAATTTGTTCATCTTTATCACTATGATTATAAAAAAAATCTAAACCAGTTTCTCCTATACCAATAATTTTTTTCTCGTTTTTAATTTCTTTAATAATTTGATCAATATTAACTTTATTAGTTTTTGATTCATGGGGATGAATACCGTATGTTCCATAAACCATATCATGCGAATTGATAATCTTTTTTATATTTAAATAACTATTAAATGTTGTACAAATTGTTAATATTTTTGTTATCCCAGCTGATTTTGATCTATTTAAAACATTCTCTAAATTACTAAAAAGAGGCTCTTGATCTAAATGACAGTGTGAGTCAATCATTTTTCAACCTTTTTAAAAAGTATATCTATTATATTTATATCTGAATTCTCTTTTAGGAAAAGATGATTTGTAAGTGTTGAAAGTTTTATCTCGTTTTCTTTAATATCAAAAATGTTAAGTACTTTTAATGCTGTATTTGGTATAATAGGATAGAGTAGAAAGCTTAGCTTCCTTATTATTTCTAATGTTGTGTAAACTATTGTATTTAACCTTGTTAAATCGTCTTTTTTATTCCAGGGTTCTTGATCATTAAAATATTTATTAGTTTCGAACATACTTTTTACAATAAAAGAAATATAAAAATTTAAATCTTGATTATCTATTTTGTCTCTTAATATTTTCAAGTTTGCATTAAAATTATCTAGAATTTTTAAGTCATTTTCTTTAAATTTGATATTTTTTGGTATCTTGCCATCACAGTTTTTTTTTGTAAAAATAGTAACTCTTTGACAAAGATTTCCAAAATTATTAGCTAAATCACTATTGAGACAGTCTTCAAGTCTTTCTTGAGATATATTTCCATCATTTCCAAAAGAAACTTCTTTAATTAAGTAATATCTTAAAGGATCTAAACCATATTTTTTGATTATTTCTAAAGGATCCAAAATATTTCCTTTAGATTTTGACATTTTTTCATCACCAGATAGAATCCATCCGTGTCCATAAATTTTTTTAGGTAAGGGAATTTTTGATGCCATTAAAAAAGCAGGCCAATAGACAGCATGAAATCTTAAGATATCTTTTCCAATAAGATGGATATCAGCTGGCCAAAAATTTTTATATAATTCATCTGAACTATTTGGATAATTTAATGCACTAAGATAATTAGTTAAAGCATCAAGCCATACATAAATGACATGATCATTATTATCAGGAACTTTAACACCCCAAGAAAAACTTTTTCTACTTATAGATAAATCTTTGAGACCATTTTTGACAAAACTTATTACTTCATTTTTTTTTGACATTGGTAGAATAAAATTTGGATTATCCTCATAATACTTCAGTAAAGGTTTTTCCCATTTTGACAGACGAAAAAAATATGATTCTTCATTGACCCATTCAACATTTGATTTTGAGGAAATCGCTTGTTTTCTTCCATCAACAGTTTCAATTTCATTATCATTATAGAAAGCTTCATCAGATACGGAATACCACCCGGAATATTTAGAAAGATAAATTTCATCATTTTTTTCAAGTTCTTTCCATAAATATTGAACGGATTCTTTATGACGTTTTTCTGTAGTTCTAATAAAATCTGTATTTGTTAAATTAAGTGTTTTTGATAAATCTCTAAATGTTTGACTTATCTGATCGCAAAATTTCAATGTCTCTACACCAGCCTCTTCTGCTGCTCTTTGAATCTTTAAACCGTGTTCATCAGTTCCGGTTAGGAAATTAACATTAAATCCATCAATTCTTTTAAACCTAGCAAA
>CABXYJ010000007.1 GCA_902516345.1 uncultured Pelagibacteraceae bacterium | reverse complement strand
TCATTAGCTTTATCTACAGTATCTTTAGTTCTTGGACCAAATGATCCTTTCATATCAGAATCCTCAGGAACTTTTGCATCAAGTGCAGGTTCTGGAGCTGGAATGCAACTGCCGTCAGCTCTACCGATAATAACATGTTTGAGTGGATCCCACTCGTTCCAACTGTTAACTATTACTTTATTTTTACTCATTGAAATCAAAATTTAATTTAAAGCAATATGTCTTTTGTTCCATCTCATTATTAAACTATAATACATAAGAGATATAAAGAGAAAGAAACCACCTATTATTGTGTTTGTGGATGGTACTTCATTGACTCCCAATAAAGGCAACCATACCCAAAAAATACCCCCGATCACCTCTGTTAAAGATAGTAAAGTTAATTCTGCAGCAGCAATGGCTTTTGATCCTATTGAATACAATATTAATCCTAAACAAACCAAGACACCATGCAATGAAAACATAGCACTATTGTAGCTCGAAGAAAAAAAACTTTGGTCTTTAATTGTAATCATACACGCAGCTATAATAAAACAAAATAAACCTGCAACGGCTACAGTAGTAAATTTAGGAGTTTCTTTTCTCCATCTTAAAGTCACTGAAAAAATAGAAAAACCAATTGAGGAAGTCATACCAAATATAAATCCAACTAAGGAATTTTTTTCATTATTTCCAAAAGCCATAATGACGATTCCTATTGTTGCAATAAAAATTGAAATCCAAACATTAAAAGAAATTTTTTCTTTTAAAAACAAAAAAGCTAATAGAGCTGTAAAGAAAGGCATAGCAGCCAAACATAAAAGTGTAATTGCTGCGCTTGTGTTTGTGATAGAGTATATAAATGAAATCATTGCTATTCCTAAGCCAACTCCTCCCAAAAGTCCTGATTTACCTATCTTTTTATAATTTTTATAAAAATTTATTCCCTCCTCAAAAAATAAATAAAGATTTAAAATAATAAAAATAGTTAATCCCCTTCCAAAGATGTATTGCCATGGAATTAAATGAGGATCATTCATATATCTAACAACTAAAGGGCCAAAAGACCAAAGGATACCTGCAAACAAAACTACTGGAATTGCTATTTTTTCATTTTTTAGCTCTAACATAACCAAATACTTAATTCTTATTAGCTTTGACTACAATAAAAATTAGACTCTTTTACGTTAATCTTTATACAAATATAATAGAATATTATATAAAAAAATAATCATGGATTTAGAAATTCTTAAAATTGTATCTGACAATAATAGTAATAAATATGTAAAAAATCATACACATCACTCAAAATTGAAAAATCCCTTATGTGGTGATGAAATAAAGATAAACTTAATCATTAAAGAAGATAAGATTATTAATTTTGGTTATGAAGGTAAATCTTGTATTTATTGTCAAGCATCTGCAAGTTTACTATCACAAATTTCAATAAATAAGAAAAAATCAAAAATAAAAGAATTATGTGATGATGCAAAATCATTTTTTGACGGAAATCTTAAGATTATGGATAAATGGAAAATTATGAATAAGTTGTTTAAAAAGAAAAATCATCCACGTAAAGAATGTATTTTATTACCTTTTAAAGCCATAAAAAAAATTGTATCTCTATAATGTTTATAGATTATTAAGTTTTAATTAAATAATAAAATTATTTTCTATTAATAGTCCTATCAAAATTCCTATCAGTAAAGCAAAAATTAATTTTTTTTTACTCACTATTTAAGATTTTTACTTACTGAAGATTTGAGATTTTTGATACTAGAGGATTGAAGTCTCAAACTTAATTTTTGTTTTAAGTTTTCCCACAACTTAGCCATTCCTAATGGCTCATAAATCATGAATATAATCATTAACAGACCAAATATGACCTGTTCTATAGATGAAATAATTGTAGCATCGATTGCTCCATGGAACACATTATTTCCAACACTATTTAAAAGAACCGGGAAAAGTAAAATAAATGCTGCACCTATGAAAGCACCATTTATGGTACCAAGACCACCTAAGATACACATAAATAATATTTTAAAGGACAATTTAATATCAAATGCGACGGGCTCTAAAGATTTAAGATAACAAAATGCAAAAAGAGCACCTGCTACTCCACAATAAAATGCACTGATTGCGAATGCTTGAACTTTAGTTTTTAATAAAGAAACACCCATAGACTCTGCAGCTATATCCATATCCCTTACTGCCATCCAGTTTCTACCAGTACTACCTCGGGCCATGTTCATAGCCAGTAAAGTTAAAACCGCTGTAACAGCCAAACACACAAAATACATAGCTAATGGAGTTGTAAATGGTTTTCCTAAGATAACTATGTCTTGCGCAGTTATAATTCCCGATGAGTCATAGTTTTTAAACCAACCAAATTTATCTATCATCCATATTATAAAAAACTGTGATGCGAGAGTTGCTACCATCAGATAAATTCCTCTTACTTTTAAACTCGGTAGACCGAACAAAATTCCAAAAGCAGCTGCAATTAAACCTGATACTGCAAGGGAGCCTATAAAACCCAGTTCCGGCACTCGTAAAATAAGATTGAACATAGCAAATGCTCCTGCAGCCATGAAACCAGCAGCACCTAAAGCCAATTGCCCTGTATAACCCATAACAATTTGTTGTCCAATTGTAGCTAAAGCTAAGCAAAGCCAAGGAATTAATATCGAGGTGTACCAATATTCTGTTTTAATGAATGTCGGTATTATTAATACACTTAGAACCATACAAACAGCTAAGTTAATTAGGTCTTTTTTTGTGTAAGTCATAAAGACTGGTTTCATAAATTAAACTCTCCTAATAATTTTTTCTCCAAATAAACCTTCTGGTCTATATAATAAAAAGAATATTGCTAATACATATGGAGCCCAACCCTCAATTGCTCCTCCAAAGAACGGTCCAATATAAACTTCTAATATTTTCTCTACTGCACCAATAATCAGACCACCGACAATGGCTCCTGGTATAGATGAAAATCCACCTATAATTAATACAGGTAAAGCTTTTAATGCAAGATCAACAAGAGCAAATTGAACACCCGCTCTAGCTCCCCACATCATTCCCGCTACTAAAGCTACTACACCTGCAGCTGACCAAACTAATAACATTATGTGCTTTAAGGGAATTCCAATAGAGCTAGCTGCTCCTGCATCATCTGCAACAGCTCTTAAACCTAATCCAATTTTTGTATATTTGAACAATAAAAACAGACCAATAATCATTATAGCTGCAACTAACCCAGCTGTAATATCAAGTGCACTAATAAATAATTTTAAATTATCTGCAATCCATGGGACGGGGAAGTCTCCTATTCCTAAATCTAACCTTCTTACTTCGACTCCCCATGCAGCTTGTGCAAGGCCCTCTAAAACGTAGCCAAGTCCTATCGTAGCCATTAACACTGTATCTTCACTAGCATTCATCAAAGGTCTTAAAACTAATCTTTCAGTACACAGACCAACGACTACCATTAAAAGAGCAGCCAAAATAAATGCAAGTACAAAAGGTATATTAAAATCTTGCATGAAACCGCAAAATGCTAATACCGAGAAAAATACCATCGCCCCTTGTGAAAAATTAAATGTTGCTGAAGCTTTAAAAATAAGAACAAACCCCAAAGCAACTAAAGAGTACATTGTACCAGCGAGTAAACCACCTACAAGTACTTCCATAAAAAATAATAACTCATCAATCATATTTTATCCTAGTGTTCCACTCCTAAGTAAGCATCTATTACTTTTTGGTTTGCCATTATCTCATCTGGTGTCCCATCACCAATTACCTTGCCATAATCAAGCACAACAACTCTATCAGATATATCCATTACTACTCCCATATCATGCTCAATTAAAACCATTGTTGTGCCAAGTTCATCATTTACCTTCAAAATAAATCTACACATATCTCTTTTTTCTTCAACATTCATTCCAGCCATTGGCTCATCCAATAAAATTATTGAAGAGTCAGTTGCAAGAGCTCGGCCTAACTCAACTTTTTTTTGTAATCCATAAGGAAGTTTTCCAACAGGAGTGTCTTTAATGTCTTCTATTTCTAAAAAACTAATTATTTCCTCAGATCGATCTCTGTTTACTTTTTCCTCTTTTTTAACTTTAGGAAGTTGCAAAGCAACTTCGATAAAATTTGTCTTCGTATGAAGTTTACGACCAACTAAAATATTATCCAATACAGACATTCTTTTAAAAAGAGCTAAGTTTTGGAATGTTCTAGAGAGTCCCATTTGAGCCATTATGTTTGGTGTTATGTTTGGTATTTCCTTTCCCCTGAAAGAAACAGTTCCTTGTTGAGGTTTATAGATGCCATTTATACAATTAAGCATTGAGCTTTTTCCGGCTCCATTAGGTCCAATTATTGCTCTTACCTCGTGCTCAAGGACATTAAATGAGGTATCAGTTATTGCTTTAACACCTCCAAAAGCGAGTGAAATATTATTTACCTCTAAAATTGGTTTACCTATTTTAAATTTTCTTTCGTATGCCATCTTTAATTACTTTTTGTATTTAAACTTTCTTCTTTAAGAACATCTCTAAAGTTTTTTCTTCCTTTTTTTGATATACCTAAATATAATTCTTTTACTTTATCATTATTTAATAAACTTTCTGCGGTTCCCTCTAGCATAACCTTTCCTGTCTCAATGATGTAACCATAGTCTGAGTTTTTTAATGCAATATTAGTATTCTGTTCAGCAAGTAAAATACTAACCCCTTCTTTTTGATTTAACTCTTTTACAATATTGAATATTTCGGCAACCAATTGAGGTGCTAGACCCATTGTTGGCTCATCTAGTAACAACATTTTAGGTTTTGCCATCATCGCTCTTGCAACTGCTATCATTTGTTGTTCTCCACCCGATGTAAATGCTGCTTGGCTTTTTCTTCTCTCTTTTAATCTTAAGAAGTAACCGTAAATTTTCTCTAATTCTTGATCAATATCACCTTTAGATAATTTTCTTGAATAGGCACCTGAAATAATATTTTCTTCTACTGTAAGATGCCCGAAACACCTTCTTCCCTCTAATACTTGAACCATTCCAAGACCAACCATTTGAGATGGGTTTTGTTTTTGTATTGAATTTCCATCATAGTCGATTGATCCTTTTGTAACTTTACCTCTCTCTGAAGCTAACATAGTAGAGACTGCTTTTAAGGTTGTACTTTTACCTGCTCCATTTGCACCTAATAAAGCAACTACCTTTCCTTTGGGTACTTTTAAAGAGACATCATGTAAAGCTAAAATTACATCATCGTAAGTTACTTCAATGTTTTTAATATCTAATATGTCAGCTGAATTATTACTCATTTTTTTTTTACTTTAAATTTTGTTAAATGGGAAGTTTGAAATAATCGAAATTATTTAAACTTCCCATTTTTGAGAATGTTAATTGGTTAAATTAACTATCCACATTTTTTTGGTGTAATGTTGTTTTCTTTAGCAAATTTAGCTGCAGATGCCTCTACTAGACCTCTAATAAACTTAGGATCACCTGGAGCTTCCCAACCAGTTACCTGATTGAATTTAGTTCCATCCCACTGCATTACAGCAAATTTACCAGCACCTTCATGGTTCTCACATGAAATAGCAAATGGAGCCAACATTCCTCCAACTCCAAGTTCTTTAAGTCTAGCTTCAGTCATGTTAATAGCTTCATAACCATCTCTAAACTCAGCACCAGTAACTGCTTTACCAACTTTGTTATGCATTTTTTGAGCATTTCTTAAGCCCTCAATCCACATAACTGCAGCACCTAGTCCTCTATTCCAATAAACTGAACCAATCCTATTTGGATCAGCTAAGTTACCTTTTCCGGCACCATAAACTTTGTCTTTGATGTCTTTAACTAGCGGATATTCTCCTGGTAAAGCATTAGCAACAGCATAAGTTCCCTTAGCTGCATCACCTGCTGGATACATATCCTCTTCAGCAGCACCAAAAGTTACATACATCATTCTATCTCTCGGGAAATTGATTCTAGCGGCATTAGTCATTGCTGTAGAATTCATTCCAGAACCTGCACCCCAGAAAGTTACCCAATCAGGTTTTTCTCTTCTAATTTGAAGCCATTGAGATTGTTGTTCTAAACCTGGAGGCGGAATTGAAATTTCTACTAATTTCATTCCCCAGTCAGAAGTTATTTTTCTCATAGCTGGAAGTGGTTCACGACCGTAAGCTGAGTCAATATGAAGATGTACAATTTTCTTACCCTTCATTTTATCAATTCCACCCTCAATTTGAGCCATAAATTTTAATTTTACAGCTATTTGAGACCAATAATGACTTGCAGCATTGAATACCCAAGGCCAAACTCTTCCATCTGCACCATCTGTTCTTCCATAACCATATTGAGCTAAAACAACATTGTCTTTAGCCATACGATTAATAACTGCATAAGCGCCTGGTGTTCCAAGAGTATCAAAAACAACTATTCTTTGACCATCTTTCTCCAGTAATCGCTGATAACACTCAACTGTTTTCACTGCGTTATACTCTGTTTCACATTCTTGCCAGGTAAGCATAACTCCATTCACTCCACCTGTCATATTGACGTAGTTCATATAATCAATTTGTGCCCCGTAGTAACCTGTACCCATTGCAGAGTAAGGTCCAACACGGCTACTAGCTACTGGAAAGTATTGAGTTTCAGCACCAAATACTTTTTGAGGTAAAGCGAGTGAAGAAAATAAAGCTACCACTACTGTCAAAGTAGACGCTAACTTTTTAAATGTTCTTTTTAACATTATATCTCCTTTTGTTATCTCTCTATGTTTTATTTTCTTATGAGATATAATCTAATCACATGGCTCTAATTCATGCAATTAATTATCATTCTAGAATTAAAATCACACAACTCACACAAGAATTATATAGATCACAGGTTGAATAATTAAAATTTTATTTAGTAATTTAATTTAATCAGTGTGGTAAATATTTAAATGAAAAATCTTGAATTTAAAAAAGCTTTTATAGCAGGAATCTTTTCAATAATTACAATTGGTTTTTTAACATTATTAACTTACAAAACTGAATTCGGTTTATTTCTAGTTGCTTCTTTTGGTTCAACTATGGTTTTACTGTTTGGATATCCGGAAAGTCCATTTGCTCAACCTAAAAATATTTTTTTCGGCCATTTGTTGACTGCATCGGTGGGTGTAATTTTTGTAAATCTTATTCCTTTTCCAATTTTTATTACTATCCCATTAGCCGTAGGAATAGGAATTTTTTTAATGATACTATTTAGTGTGACCCATCCACCTGCAGGTGGAAATCCTATAATCGTAATAATAGGGTCAGCATCATTCAGTTATATAATCAATCCAATCATAATTGGAACTATTATAGTTTTAGTTTTTGGAATAATTCTAAATAGGCTTATATTAAATAAAGAGTACCCAAAAAAAATTATTTCTATTTAAACGAATATTATTTGCAGTGTATGATTAATGTGCTAGACTTTAATCATTAAATTAGAAAATGAGTAATTAGTGGAGATAAAAAAATGAAAGTACTTTGTATTTTATATGACGATCCAAAGGGAGGAATGCCAAAATCCTATCCTTTGTCAAAATTACCAAAAATAGAAAAATATCCTGATGGAATGACACTACCTACACCTAAAGGTAGAGATTATACTCAAGGTCAATTACTTGGATGTGTTTCAGGTGAACTTGGTTTAAGAAAATTTTTAGAAAGTAACGGGCATGAATATGTAGTTACTAATAGTAAAGATGGGGATGGTTGTGAGGCTGACAAACATATAGTCGATGCAGATATTGTTATATCACAACCTTTTTTTCCATACTATTTAACAAAAGAAAGAATTGCTAAAGCAAAAAATTTAAAAATGGCAATAACGGCTGGTATTGGCTCTGATCATGTTGATTTACAAGCAGCAATGGATAATAAAATTGATGTAGTGGAAGTAACTTTTTGTAATTCAAGATCAGTTGCTGAACATATTGTGATGATGATTGTTTCTATGGTTAGAGATTATCACAACCAACACAGAATTGTTAATGAAGGTGGTTGGAATATTGCTGATGCCGTTCAAAGATCTTATGATGTTGAAGGAATGCACATTGGTACTGTTGCAGCTGGACGTATCGGGTTAGACGCTTTAAGAAAAATGAAACCTTTTGATACTCATTTACATTATTTTGATAGACATAGATTACCTGAAAGTGTTGAAAAAGAACTTAATTTAACTTTTCATGAAACTGTAGAGTCAATGGTAAAAGTTTGTGATGTTGTGACAATTAATTGTCCACTTCATCCTGAAACAGAAAACTTATTTGATGATGCAATGATAAGTAAAATGAAAAAAGGCGCTTACATAGTAAACACTGCTAGAGGAAAAATCTGTAATCGAGATGCAATCGCTAAAGCCTTAGAAAGTGGTCAATTAAGTGGTTACGCAGGAGATGTATGGTTTCCTCAGCCAGCACCAAATGACCACGTTTGGAGAAGTATGCCTAATCATGGTATGACACCACACACTTCTGGAACATCTTTAACTGCGCAAGCTAGATATTCAGATGGTGTAAGAGAAATATTGGAATGTTTTTTTGAGGGTAATGAAATTAGAAACCAATATTTAATTGTAAAAGATGGTCAGTTGGCTGGTATGGGTGCTCATTCTTACAGCAAAGGTTCAGCGACAGGTGGATCTGAAGAAGCAGCAAAATACAAAAAAAAATAATTCTTATAGTTATTAAGGGTAGATTACTGAAAAGTAGCTACCTTTAATAATCTAGACTTATCATAATTATTTTGATTATGATATTTTATGAGATTTATAATCATAATTTTCATTATCCTAACTAATACTAATTTTTCATATTCAGCTCAAATAGATAGAGCATATTTTGCTGGGGGATGTTTTTGGTGTATGGAAGAATCATTTGAAAAAATAAATGGGGTGAATAAAGTTGTTTCAGGCTATTCAGGTGGATCAACAAAAAATCCAACTTATAAAGAAGTTATATATAGTAATACTGGACATTTCGAAGTCGTAGAGATTATCTATGATAAAGAAATTGTTTCCTACAGAGATTTACTGAAAAATTTTTGGTTGAATATTGACCCTTTTGACTCTTTTGGGCAATTTTGTGATAAAGGTTATAGTTACAGATCAGTTGCTTTTTATCAAAATGAAAAGGAAAAAGATCTTATTAATAAAGATATAAAAGATCTTGAAAATAAATTTAATCGAAAAATAGTTACTTATGTAAGAAAATTTGAAAACTTTTATAAAGCTGAGGATTATCATCAAAACTATTATATTGTTCAATTCGAAAAATATTTAAGATATAAAAAAGCATGTAAGAGAGAAGAAATTTTAAATTCTATTTGGAGCAAATAAAAGTGAATGAAAAATAATATAAATTGGAATTTTGATAATTCATATTTTAGATTACCTGATGTTTTTAAGGAAAACATAAGTCCATTTTCAGTAAAAAAACCTAACTTAATTTTGTTAAATAAAAATTTAGCTGAGGAATTAAACCTAAACTTATCTCAAATAGAAAATAAAGAATTATCACTAATTTTCTCAGGAAATTCACTTCCAGAAGGGAGCAATTCAATTGCTCAAGCCTATGCTGGTCATCAGTTTGGACATTTCACAATGCTTGGTGATGGGAGAGCTACATTGATTGGTGAACATATTACAAAAAATAATAAGAGGTTTGATATTCAATTTAAAGGTTCAGGAAAAACAAGTTTTTCTAGAAATGGTGATGGAAGAGCAGTTTTGGGGCCAATGCTAAGAGAATATGTGATTAGTGAAGCAATATTTAAATTGGGTATCCCAACTACAAGAAGCTTGGCAGTTGTTGAAACAGGAGAAGAAGTTATAAGAGATAAATCCTTACCTGGAGCAATACTTACTAGAGTGGCCGAAAGCCATATTAGAGTTGGTACTTTTCAATATATTGCTGCAAGACAGAAAAAAGATGAATTACAAATATTGGTTAACTATGTAATTAGAAGACATTTTCCAGAATTAGATAATAAGAAAAATAAAGAATTAGAATTATTAAAAAATGTTTTAGACAGACAGTTAGACCTAGTGGTAAATTGGATGCGAGTTGGATTTATTCATGGTGTCATGAATACAGATAATATGAGTATTTGTGGTGAGACAATTGATTATGGTCCATGTGCTTTTATGGACGCTTATGATCCAAAAACAGTTTTTAGCTCAATAGATACATTGGGTAGATATGCTTATTGTAATCAACCAATGATTGTTAAATGGAATTTAGCAAGGTTTGCGGAATGTTTAATACCATTAATAGATAATGATCAGAAAAAAGCCGTCCAAATTGCAACGGAAATTATTAATACTTTTGAGAAAAAGTATGAGGAAAAATGGGTTTTGATGATGAAAAATAAATTAGGGTTAATAGGTTATAATAATGAGGATAAAAATTTAATTTTAGATTTATTAACTTGGATGCATCAAAAAAAAATAGATTACACAAATACTTTTATTTATTTAATGAATTTAGATATAGAAAAAAATATAAATTTTAATGATTACGAATTTAAAAATTGGAAAAAAAGATGGGAAAAAAGACTATCTAACAATAACCATACAGATGAAAAATATACAGAAATTATGAAAAGAAATAATCCAGTTGTAATACCTAGAAATCATATTGTCGAAAACGCGTTAAATTTTGCAAATCAAGGAGATTTAGAGCCAACAGTAAAATTAATTGATATTTTAAGTAAACCTTATATTCCTCACGAAGACATTAAAGATTATCAACAACCCTCAAGATCAAATGAAAAATACCAAACTTTTTGTGGGACTTAATTATTAGAGAACATAAGGTTCAATTCTTGCTTTTTTTCCCAATACTCTTTCTACAGCCATATTAGATATATCTATTGATTGATACGCACCTGTTGTAATTAATTCTGTTAAAGCACGACCTATACCAGGGGCTTGCATTAAACCTCTGCCAGTAAATCCCGTGGCTAAATAAACATTTTCAAATTTTGGATGTTTGCCAACAACTGCATTATTATCAAGTCTGTTACAATCATAATATCCTGCCCATCCTCCCGTTAATTTTAACTCTTCCATTGCTGGAACTCTTTTTGCTAGAGCTGGCCAAACAAGTTCATCAAAATCATCCCATGCAGGCTCAAGATCTTTAGCATCAAAAACAGACTTTGGTGATCCAGCTAAGTATTCTTTTCCTTCTGGCCTCCAATAAACTCCAGTGGTTAAATCACCAGTTAGTGGCATCTCCGGTATATGCTTTGGACATTTTACTCTAAAAACTGTATGTTTTTGAGGTTCAACCGGAATATCTTCTAATAATTCTTTAGTCCAACAACCAGCTGCTGACACAATAGTTTTAGCATTTATTTCTGTTAATGACTTAATTTCTCCTTTTACAAATTGTGCTCCTAATTCCATTGCTTTACTTTTAAGAGCACTATGAAACATGAATGGATCAATCCATCCCTCACTCTGATTGTCTGTATATGTTGCTGTTTCAATGCCTTCGCTATTCAAATACGGGAAAAATTTGGTTAACTCAGAACCTGAAATATTTTTAGTACCTGCTTCACAAGCTTTATGATTTTCTAGAGCTTTATATTGTTCCTCTGCGTGCTCTGGGCCAAACATTAATAAGTATCCATTCGCTACCATACTTGCAGTGGGTTTAGGATTTTTCTCAGTTTTAAGTAGTTCTGGTATTTGTAGAATAAACTCTCTAGCAAATTTACCTAATAAAATATTTTCTCTTTGAAAAAATTGCCTTCTAAAACCTCCAAGCGATAAAGGGAAAGATGCTTTTTTATATGAAGGATCTCTCTCAATTACTTTAACCTTTCTTCCCTCTTTAGATAAAAAATAAGCAGCAGAAGTTCCAATTATTCCACCACCAACAATTACTATATCGTCCATAATTAATTTAAAATAAGTAAGTTAATATTGAGAAATAGAGCATAGCAAGTCCAAAGTAAATAGGGAATCATGAGATAAGAACTTACATTGTTGACACTCTTAAATCTTAAAATAAGAATAATAATAAGAAAAATTAAAATTATTAAATTTATTAAAGCTAAGAAAATATTATGAAAACCAAAGAATACTACACTCCAAGTTGTATTAAAAAAAATATGAATAAGATAAATATAGACTGTTTTAAAGTCCCGATTTTTACTGTGCCAAAAAAACCAAATAGCTAAAGTCATCATCAAATATAACGTTGTCCACACTGGTGCAAAAACCCAATCAGGAGGCGTAAAATTTGATCTAACCAACCCTGAATACCATGGTTCTTTAAAATTAATTGTAACTAAACCGCCAACAAATGAAGCTGAATAAGTAATTATAAAAAATAAAATAAATGATATAAATTTATTTTTTAACATATAAGTATTATACATCACTTAATAATGAATAATAAAACAATTTGGATAACTGGTGGAAGCACAGGTATTGGGAAAGCTGTAGCGATTAAATTTGCTAATGAGGGATGGAATGTTGCAATATCTGCTAGACGTGAAAACCTCCTAAAAGAGATCTCAAATAATAATGACAATATTTATTCATTTCCATTAGACGTCACTGATAAGATTAAATGTGTCGAAGTATTCGAACAAATTAGAAAAAAATTTAAAGAGATTGATATTTGTTTTTTCTCAACAGGAACTTGGAATCCAAAAAAAGAAAAGGATATAGACACTGAGCAAATTGAAGATGTTTTTAAAGTAAATTTTTTTGGAACACTTTATAGCATTAAAGCTGTCGAAAATTATTATAAAAGTAGGAAGAGCGGAACAATTACAATAGTCTCCTCGATCGCTGGCTACAGAGGATTGCCAAACTCTACTGGGTATGGTCCATCTAAGTCTGCATTAAACAATTTAGCAGAAAGTTTGTATTTCGATTTCAAAAGATCCAATGTAAGGATTTGTTTGGTTTCCCCTGGTTTTATCAAGACACCTATGACTGATAAAAATGACTTTAAGATGCCCTTTTTAAAAACTACTGAATATGCAGCTGACAAAATTTTTAATGGTCTAGTTAGAAACAATAGCTTTGAAATTCATTTTCCAAAATCACTTACAGTAATACTTAAAGTTCTAAGTTTTTTACCAAGTAAAATTTATTTTGGATTAATAGGAAAAATGACAAAATATCAAAAGAATGATTAATCTTTAACAAACACAACAGTAAGCTCTGCAACTTTGAAACCAAACTTTGTCATTGTTGCTCTATTAATTGCAACTCTATCGTCTTGTTTAAAAATCCAATCATCAAATGTAATCTTTATTTCTTTACCTTTCACAGGAACTAATAAAACATACTCAAATTTAAAAGCTGGTCCGTAAGAATAACCCTTTGCTCTACCCACTACATCGCCTGCAGTGCCTTCATAATGGTTCTCATCAATTTTTGTTATTTGCCACTGCCTAGTTTGTACTTCTCCATCATCCCAATTAAATTTCTCATCAAGGATTAGTTTCTTACCATCCCATTTACCATCAAGGTCTGCAGAAAATTGACGAGTTACTTTTCCTGATCTATTTTGAAGAACACCCCAAGCTTTAACATTTCCAGATAAATATTCCTCAATTATTAATCTTGGTTTTTTATTTTTAAAATCTTCTGGTTTCATTGCGCTATTGTTTGAGCAGCTTGTAATTAAGAATAATAAGATAATCAATATAATTGATTTTGATAACTTAAAAAAATTAAAATTATTCTTCATTTTTTATCTATTTTGAATTGAGAACTGTATTAGATCAGTATTTTTTGATTTAAAGCCTGCTTCACAATATGAAAGATAAAATTCCCACATTCTTTTAAAAGTTAAATCAAATCCTTGATTTTTAATCAAATCCCATTTTTTATTAAATTCATTTTTCCAGATAGCTAATGTATTTGCATAATGATCGGCATAAGAGTCATAAGACTTTATTGTCAATCCATTATCTGAAACATATTTATTTAAACTATTTTTACTAGGAAGGAATCCTCCAGGAAAAATATATTTTTGGATGAAATCTTGTTTAGTCTTATATCTGTCATATAAACTATCATCTATAGTAATAGCTTGGATAGCTGCCATTCCATCTGATGATAAATTATTCTTAATAGTCTTGAAGTAACTTTTCAAATAGTTTTGACCTACTGCCTCAATCATTTCAATTGAGGCAATTGAATTATACTTATTTTTTAAATCTCTATAATCTTTAATTTCAATATTTACTTTTTCATTTAAGCCACACTTATGTATTCTTTTTCTTGCATACTCAAATTGTTTTTTTGAAATAGTAATACAATCTAATTTTACATCATATTTTTTTCCTAAGTATTCAGCGAAGCCACCCCAACCACATCCAATTTCTAAAACTTTATCTCCATTATTTGGTCTTATTAAATCAATCATTTTTTTGATATTTGTAATTTTGTGCTTCTGAAAGATTTTTTATAGTATCATTAAATATTCCACTCGAATAAGTCAAAGTTTCATCAAGCCATAATGAAAAAAATTCATTTCCAAGATCATAATGTTTTGCAATATTTTCTTTACTTCTATTTTTTGTATTTTTTATAAATGTGTTCTTAAAAAAATTCACTAATGGAAAATCAAGCAACCCTGAAAACTTATAAATAATTTTGATATTCCTAGCAGTAATCTCAATTAAATTGGACAAATTATCTGTTTCAAATTCTCCTCTCATATACGACTCTGCAAAACCAATGCTGCCACCTTTTATCAAATTAAAGGAAAAATTTTGTTTTTTTATTTTCAATTTGGCTCTTAATTCATCTTTAGGATTACCAAATTTAAAAGATGCACCATCATAATTTATAATTTCCAGGTATCCAACTTTAATGCTAGAAAGTATATTAAAGACAAATTTGTCTGTAAATTTATACAAAACCATTAATTTTCAAAAGATATATTGTTTTTTATTTTAATTTTTTTTTGGATGAACTTTATTCCTTTAATCCATAATTTAAACGCTTCAAAATGTATCGCAGCTATAATTTTGAAGGTCATTAATGGATGTTTTAAGTAAGATTTAATTAACTCTGAAGTTGTAAAATCGGTTCTTTTTCCATTTTGTGATGCATATAATATTTTTTCGTTTGATTGATATTGGTCTATTACGACTGAGATATTATCTGCAGGTTTTGAAGCTTTAAAAAAATAATTACAATTCATTTCAATAAATGGTGAAACGTGAAATTTTTTTTCACAATTATGTTTAGATAAATTATTATTATTTATTTTAAAAACATAAGTGTGTTGTTCCCCAAAAGTATTTTTTACTTCATATAATATAGATACTAAATTTTTATTATCATCGTAAACATAAAAAACACTCAAAGGATTAAAAACGTACCCAAAAATTCTTGGGTAACACAAAAGTTTAATTTTAATATTTTCGCAATTAACATTATTTTGTTTGAGATTTTTTTTTACCCAATTAATTAGTGATGAGCCATCTCTATCACCATGATCTTTATCAAAAAAACTCATTAAGTTAAATTTATTGTATGAGAAAAAACTAGTTTTTTTATCCAAATTATCTAATTCTGAAAGATCGATTAAAAGTGAAAATACTTTATATTTAAAAAAATGTATTTTTGGTTTGAACCTTTTATGTATAACAGTGCCATTATAAATATAACTAGTCATTAAGGTTTTTCAGCATTTCAATAGATGATTTTATTCCATCTTCATGAAAACCGTAACCAAAATAACTACCACAAAAAAGAATATTTCTTTTATCTTGTAAATTTGTTAGCTGACTTTGAAAATTTAATGCAGATTGATCAAAATATGGGTGAGTAAACCTTACTTTTTTTAAAATCTTCGACTTATCAATATCAAAATAAGGGTTTAATGTAAGAAAGATATTTTTTTCACATTTAAGGTTTTGTAATAAATTAAGCCAATATGTAATTGAATTTTTCTCAATTTCATTTTTCTTAATTGAAGAATTCCACGAACACCAAGCTTTTTTATTTTTTGGCATGACTTTTTCATCTGTATGAATATATGCAATATTCTCTTTATATTTATAATTTGATAATATTTTTTTCTCTTGATCAGTAGGATTATCAATTATTGATAGAGCTTCATTTGCGTGCGTAGCTAAAACAACCTTATCGTAATTAAAGTATTCACTTTCTCCACCATAATACAAATCTATACCTGTTGTTTTAGCTTTGATTTTTTTGATTGGATAATTTTTAAAATGTTCGCCATTAATTTTTGAAAGGATATTATGAACATATGTCCTACTCCGATTTGCAACAGTATACCACTGAGGTCTATCTTTTAATTTGAATAGACCGTGATTTTGGAAAAATTTTAAGAAAAATCTCAATGGCATTTGATTTGCAGCGCTAGGTGGCATTGACCATATAGCTGAAACCATTGGTATCAAATGGTAATTAATGAATTCTTTTGAAAGACTCTCATTATCTAAATATTCTCCAAGTGTAATTTCTTCAGGAAATTTTTTTATATCATCACATTTTTTGTAAAATTTAATTATATCAAAAAACATTTTGAGGAAACTCAAATTAAATAAATTAGTTCTATTTGAAAAAATTCCATTTAATCCTTTACCACAATACTCAAAACAAGACTTCTCTACTGATACAGAAAAAGACATATCGCTTTTTTCTATTGCAATATTATTCTCATTAAAGAAATTAATTAAGTTAGGGTAAGTCGCAAAGTTAAATACTATAAATCCTATGTCAACGGCAACTTTTTTTGCGCCAAATGATAAATCAATAGTGTGGGAGTGACCTCCGAAATGATCTTCTTTCTCAAAAAGATCTACATGATGTTTTTTTGATAAGTAATATGCAGCACTTAATCCTGAGATACCTGAACCAACAACAGCAATTTTCATTAATTATTAAGCTGCATCTTCTTTAAATTCATCCATGCTTGGGCAAGTACAAAATATATTCTTGTCACCATAAACATTATCCACTCTTGCAACTGGAGGCCAAAATTTATTTGCTCGAAGAAATTTTGCTGGATAAGCGGCTTCCTCTCTTGAATATTTATGTGTCCAATTATCAGAAGCAAGTTCACTATCTGTGTGTGGAGCATTTTTAATTGGATTATCTATCTTATCAAATTCACCTGATTTAATTTTTTCTATTTCTTGTTTAATCTTAATTAATGTGTCACAAAATCTATCAATTTCTGATAAGCCCTCACTTTCAGTTGGCTCTATCATCATGGTGCCAGCTACAGGCCATGACATTGTGGGTGCGTGGAATCCAAAATCTATTAATCTTTTTGCAATATCTTCCTCTGTTATTCCTGTCTCTGATTTAATGTTTCTAATATCAATTATACATTCATGTGCAACATTGCCGTTTGATCCTTTGTACAATATTGGAAAGTGATCTTTTAGCCTATGTGCCATATAATTTGCATTTAATATTGCAACTTGAGAAGCAAGTTTTAATCCCTCTGATCCCATCATTTTAATGTACATCCAAGAGATTGAAAGAATACTTGAACTACCCCAAGGAGCTGCCGATACTGCTCCAATTCCGGTTATCGGTCCACAATCTTTTATTACTGGATGATTAGGTAGATAGACCTGTAAATGTCTTTTACATGCGATAGGTCCCATACCAGGTCCTCCTCCACCATGTGGAATACAGAATGTTTTATGTAAATTAATATGACAAACATCCGGACCAAAATTTCCAGGCTTTGCAACTCCGACAAGGGCGTTTAAATTTGCTCCATCCATGTAGACCTGACCACCATGTTTATGTACTAATTCACAAATATCAGTTATCTTTTCTTCAAATACTCCATGCGTAGATGGGTAAGTTACCATTAATGCTCCAAGGTTTTCAGAATGTTGCTCTACTTTTTTATTTAAATCATCAAAATCAACATTTCCTTGTTTGTCACAATTAACAACAACCACTTTCATTCCAACCATTTGTGCACTTGCTGGGTTAGTGCCATGTGCTGAACTTGGAATTAAACATATATTACGATTGGCCTCTCCTCTATCCAAGTGATACTTTCGGATAACCATTAAACCAGCATATTCACCTTGAGCACCTGCATTGGGTTGAAGAGATACACCTGAAAAACCAGTTATAGATCGCAACCAATTTTTTAGGTCAGTAAATAAATCTCTAAACCCTTCCATTTGTTCAATTGGAACGAATGGATGAGGTTCCGCAAATTCTCTCCAAGAAATCGGTGTCATTTCAGCGGCAGCATTTAACTTCATTGTGCATGATCCAAGTGCTATCATAGTTCTGTTCAATGCTATATCTTTATCTTCCAATCTCTTTAAATATCTAAGCATTTCAGTTTCTGAATGATATAAATTAAAAACAGGATGTTCTAAATATTTTGAGATTCTTAATAATTTTTTTGGTAGGTTGGGTAAGCTTACAGCAGGATCTTCTTTTTTAATTGACTCTGCTACATTAAAAATTTTTAATAGTTGATTTACTCTATATACATTCTTTCTTTCATCAAAAGAAACAGCAAGCATCTCAGAATTTACTTTTCTTATATTAACTTTTTGATCTAAAGCATTTTTATATATTTGATCAGTCTTTTCTTTAGTAATAATTGTAACAGTATCAAAAAAATAATTAGAATATAGTTCATATCCAGATTGTTTTATTTTATCAGCAAAATTTTTTGCTAATTGAGAAACTCTTTCAGAAATATTTCTAATTCCTTCTGGACCGTGATAAATAGCATACGCTGCTGAAACAATTGCTAGCAAAGCTTGAGCAGTACAAATATTGCTTGTCGCCTTATCCCTTCTAATGTGTTGCTCTCTAGTTTGTAATGATAGTCTATAAGCCTTATTACCATGTCTATCAACTGACACACCTACAATTCTTCCTGGCATTGATCTTTTATACTCATCTTTCGTTGCAAAAAAGGCTGCGTGTGGGCCCCCATATCCCATTGGGATACCAAATCTTTGTGAACTTCCAACTGCTATATCTGCGCCAAGTTCTCTTGGGGTTTTTAATTTTGCAAGTACTAATAAGTCACAAGCCAATATAGCCTTCCCATTCTTTTTATGAATTTTACTTATTGCTTCACTTGGATCTTTAATATCTCCTAAGGTTCCTGGATATTGTAAAATTCCACAAACCAAATCTTCTTTTAATTGTTCTAACACCTTATCTTCTTTACCGACCAAAACTTTTAGACCCATTGGTTCAGCTCTTGTTTGAATTACATTTATAGTTTGAGGATGACAATCTTCTGATACAAAAACTAAATTACTCTCTTTTTTATTTAATCTATGACTAAGACCCATAGCTTCAGCAGCTGCAGTCCCCTCATCCAATAGAGAAGCATTAGCAATATCCATACCAGTAAAGTCTACAATCATCTGTTGAAAATTTAATAACATCTCAAGTCTTCCTTGGGCTACTTCAGGTTGGTACGGTGTGTAAGAAGTATACCAACCGGGATTTTCGAGAATATTTCTTAAAATTACATATGGTGTGTAAGTTCCATAATAACCCATACCAATAAAATTTGAGTAAATTAGATTTTTCTTTGAAATGGTTTTTAATTTTCTTAAAGCTTCATATTCTGAGTTTGGGTCACCAATATTTAGTTCACCTTTGAACTGTATTTTTTCTGGAACAGTATTTTCAATTAAATCATTTAATGATTGATAGTTTAGTTTTTTTAACATCTTTGATTGATCTTCTTTTGATGGTCCAATGTGTCTTTTTATAAAATCTTTTTCTGAGTTTGGTAACATTATGTAGATGACTCCTTTGCAAATTTATCGTAATCATCTTTGTTCATTAAAGTATCCATTTCTGATGGATCTTTGATTTTTAGTTTAAAAAACCATGCTGTATTTTCCGGATCTTGATTAATTTTTGACGGATCATCTACTATAGCTTGATTAATATCCACCACCTCACCACTCACAGGGGTATACACATCACTTGCTGCTTTTGTCGACTCCACTACACCTGCAGTTCCATCTTTATCAACATTTGAGCCTTTTTCAGGAAGTTCTGCAAAAACTATATCCCCTAACATTTCAGTTGCATGTTTTGTGATACCAATTATTGCCACATCTCCTTCTAGTTTAATCCATTCGTGTTCTTTTGAATATTTTACTTCACTCATTGATTTACTCCTTTTACATAACTTTTTTTATAGAACGGTAAACTACAAACACTAGCTGGATATTTTTTACCTCTTACCTCTAAAAATACTTTAGTATTTTTTTTTGAAAATTCATTTTCTACATAACCCATTGCTACGGGCCCATTAACGCTTGGTCCAAATGTGCCACTTGTAATCTCTCCAATATTAACATCTGATTGGTTAAATATTTTTGTTTTTTCTCTGGCAATTATTCTTCCCTCAGGTTTTATTCCAACTCTAATTTTACTAACACCATTATTTAATTGTTTTATGATTATGTCAGAACCTATAAAACCTCCTTTCGATATTCTTTCTTTTGAAATTGCCCACTTTAAGTTTGCTTCCACTGGAGTTTTGTTTTTATCAAGTTCATGGCCATATAAACATAAGCCAGCTTCTAGTCTTAAAGTATCCCTCGCTCCTAAACCTATTAATTTGGAACCCTTATTAATTAATTCTCTAGTTAACTTATCTACGTAATTATTTGTGATAGATATTTCAAACCCGTCTTCTCCTGTATATCCAGATCGTGTAATATAAATTTTCTGATTTTCAAATGAAAACCAATTTCCTGACATAAAATTTAAATCTTTTATTCCATTAACAACCTCATTTAAGATTTTTGACGATTTAGGACCTTGTATTGCAATTAGAGACCTATTTTCATCCAAAACCATTCTATACTTTTCCTCTAATAATTTCCTTAAAATTTTAAAATCATTGTCTTTACATGCAGCATTAAGAATTATTAAAAAACCTTCATGAACTTTTGTAATTATTAAATCATCATAAATTCCAGCATCTTTATCCATTAAGAAGCTATATTTTGAGTGATTTAATCTTAAATTTTTTCAAATCTAACGGAAAAATTTTTTCTAAATCATTTATTAAATCTTCACCTCCATAAATAAATAATTGACCCATATGTGAAACATCAAATATACCTGAGTGATTTCTTGTGAATTTATGCTCTTCAACAATACCTTCAGAATATTGAATTGGCATTTGATAGCCGGCAAATTCAACAAATTTTGCCTTACAGTCTTGATGTAATTGGTACAGCGATGTCTTCTTTGTATTCATATTAACTCATTGTACCCATCTGTATATTTGCCTGAGAGTTTTGCTCCTTCGGCGAGAATTTAATCTCTTTCCAGAGTTAATATGTTACGGTCCATTTTGCCTGAGAGATTCCTGGGTAGTTGCTCCTTCGGCGCTACAATCATTTGTAGTCTCTCCCGTAAAATAATTTTATAACACATATTTTAATGAACTTAAATATTTAATATGCTTTTTTTTTTGTAATAAACTTATTTAAAAACTGTAAAACTACGGCAGTAATAACAATTGAACCGCCTAATAAAACAAATATTGGGGGATTCTCATTGACAAACAACCAAGCCCAAAGTGGTCCAAGAACTGCTTCAGTTAACATTATAATTCCTACAAAAGCTGAAGAGGTTGATCTTGCACCTATAGTTATAAATATGAAACCAAAACCAAGTTGAAAAAAACCTGCTAAAAAACCAAGGAAGACATCTTTGGATGACACAAAAATTGTTGGTGACATAATTAATCCTACTATCATTGCAATTATACCTGCAACCAATTGGAGAGGTATCATGTCAACTTCTGGGAATTTTCTAACAATCAATATTAAAATTGCAAAAGAAATTGGCATTATAAACGCCACAATATTTCCAGTCATTTCTCCTGGTGAAATTGAATTTCCCAACATCAAAATAATCCCAAAAATTGCTAATAAAATACAAAAAAATGTTAACTTGGAAATAGTTTCTTTTAAAAAAATATATCCAAAAATTGCTAGAAAAAGTGTCTGTGTCTGAATTATAAAATTTGTGTTAGCAACAGTGGTCTCGTACATTGCAAATACATAGCTTACAAAACCTACAGATAAAATTATGCCTCCAACAAAACCGGGAATACCAGATTTATAAAGCACACCAAATATTTCTTTTTTATAAGAAAATAAAAGAAAAAAAATGACAACAGCTATAAAAAAAACCGATCGCCAAAATAATATTTGCCATAAAGTTGAGCCTTCAAAAGATTTTACAATTAATCCACCAAAACTTAGGCTAACAGCTCCAAAAAAAACTAAAAGTGGCCCGGGTAGGTTTCTAATAAAATTCATCAAATTTGAGAAATTAAATTCTGAGTTTCTAATTCATATAACTTAAATAAAGTTTCTGCACTATCTAATTCAACTTCTTTAAACTTAATTTTCGAGCCTGGAGTCATTTGGACTAACTTGTCATAATCAGCACTTATCACAACTCCTATTTTTGGGTATCCACCAATGGTCCCATGGTCAGAAAGCATTATAATTGGATTTCCATCCGCAGGTACTTGAATTACCCCTTTAATTAAACCCTCCGATTTTATGTTGGTATCAATTATATTTTCTATTTTTGGTCCCTCCAATCTCATACCCATACGATCTGATAATTTAGAAACAACAAATTCTTTTTCAAAAAAAATATTTTTTCCTTCCTCTGAAAAATAATCAAAATTTGTACCTTTGATAACTCTTATATTTTCAATTCTTGTATTGATATAATTCAGTTTTTTATCACTTAAATCTTTATTAATTTTGGAAATATATAATTTTTGTGAAACTTCTATCTTTTTACCTTTATTTGCACCGATATTAGCTTTGGTATTAGTAGAACAACTAGACCACTGATATTCCAAATTAAATTCACCACTTATTGCTAGATATCCATAAACGGATTTATTTGTTGAAATAATATCTAATTTATCTTCATTCTGTAATGTGAAAGATTGATAACAATTTCCCTCAATAATCTTATCATTTTTTTTAATAACAAATTTTACATCTCCTGTTATTGCAAAATTAATATTATCACCAAAATATTTTAAACATGGACCTTGGTAAGCAAACTCAATAACAGGAAAATTGATTTCATTACCAACAAGTTTATTGGAAATCTTAAAATTTCTGTCATCCATTGCACCACTAAATGGAATACCAATATGATAAAGATTGTTCCTACCTCGATCTTGAAATGTTGTATTTATTCCAGCTCTTTTAATCTCAAAATAATTTTTACTCATTGTAATTATTGTATTGATCTCTTGTAATTTGTTCAAAAATCACTTCATCACCTGGATTAACTAAATTTGGATTATTTTCTTTCGAACTATCAAAAATTATAATTGGTGTATTTCCAATAATATTCCATCCTCCCGGACTTTCAAACGTATAAATATTTGCAAATTGTTCAGTCAATCCTACTGAGCCTTTAGGCACTTTAACCCTAGGAGTCTCTAGGCGTTTTGCTCGAAGTTCATTATCTAGATCCCCCAAAAATGGCATCCCTGCTATAAATCCAGTCATATAACAAAAAAATTCCTTACCAAAAAATTTTTCATATATTTTATCACGGGTAATTTTTAGTTTTTCCTCTAATCTATTTATGTCTAGACAAAAGTTTTCATCGCAACAAACTGGAATTTTAATTTTATTACTCTTTATCTTATCTTCATTAATAATATCCAAATTTTCGATTAATTTTTTAATATCTTGAAAATTTTTTTTACGTAGATCGAATGAAATAATTAATTTATTATAAGATGGTGTTAAATTATTTATACCATCAATATTTTGTTTTTGAATACTTTTGAAGTATCTAATTACTTTACTATTTATTTCTTTGTTTACTTCATTCCCAAAGTCACAATAGAGAGCTGCGTCACCAAGATTTGATATATTTTTTATCATGCCATGTTATACTTACAAATTATGAGTATTGAAATTAATATAAACTGTGATTTAGGTGAAAAATCAAAACATCATTCAAATAAATATGATCCAGATTTATTAGAAATCGTCAATTCAGCTAATGTAGCTTGCGGTTATCATGCGGGTGATGAAAAAACTATGGGTCAAGTAATAGAAATTTCAAAAAAACATGGGGTAAGTATTGGAGCTCATCCTTCTTTTAATGATCCAGAAAATTTTGGTAGAGAAAGAATGAATCTTTCAGAGGATGAAATAAGAAAACTAATAATTGATCAATATGAAATCTTACAAAAAATAGCATTAGGTCATGGGGAAGTGGTATCTCATGTGAAGCCTCATGGAGCATTAAATAATATGGCGTGTGAAGATATTGAGTTAGCTACAATATTGGCAAAAACCGTTAAAGATATTAATAAGGACTTAATATATCTAGTACCTACTGGGTCAAAAATGCAAGATGCAGCAAAAAAATTAGATATGAAATATGCTTGTGAAATATTTGCTGATAGAAATTATGAGGATGATGGTAACCTTGTATCAAGAAAAAAATCCCATGCTTTGATTACTGATCCAGAACAAGCAAAAGAACACGTATTAAAGATGGTTCAAAATCAGTCGCTTAATTGTCACAGCGGGAAGCAAATACCTTGTGAAATCGACTCTGTTTGTATACATGGTGACAATTTAAGTTCTTTGGCAACGGCTAAATCTATAAAAAAAAACTTAGTTGAAAATGACTTGGTACTTAAAACTTTAAATAAAATGAAAAAATTTAATTAAAATGAAAAAACTTTTTTTATCGTTATCTATCTTATTTTTTTTCACTACAAATGTTCTTGCTGCAGGCTCTGAGGGTGATAGTGGTTCAACTAAAAAAAAGACAAATTATGAAAATGCTGTCACACATATAAAAAGTGCAAAAAAATATGAAAAAAATGGAAAACTAGAAAAAGCCAAAAAGAGTTATACTAAAGCGCAAAAACTTCTGATTAAATCTAATCAAAAAAAACCAAATAAAGCTGATACCCTAAACTATTTAGGTTTTACTACTAGAAAATTAGGAGATTTTGAAAATGGAGAAAAATATTACCTTCAGGGTTTAGCTATAAATCCAAAACATAAAGGTATTAATGAATACCTCGGTGAATTATATGTTGCCACAGATAGGCATAATCTTGCCGTTGAGAGACTTGAAGTTTTAAAAGATTGTAATTGCAAAGAATATGATCAGCTTAAAGCAGTTATAGCTGGAGAAAAATCAAAATATTAGTTTATATTTTTAATCATTTGCTCAGGCATCCATAATGCGATCTCTGGAAAAATTACAACTAAAATAACCGCCAAAACCATTAATAAAAATAAAGGAAATGCACTGCGTGCGATATATCCCATATCTTTTTTTGCCATACCTTGAAGTACAAACAAATTAAAACCTACTGGTGGAGTAATTTGAGCCATTTCAACAACGATAACCAAAAAGATACCAAACCATATCATGTCAAATCCTGCTTGTCTTATCATTGGCTCAATTATTGCCATTGTTAAGACTACAGCCGAAATACCATCAAGGAACATTCCTAAAATTATGTAAAAGATCATTAAAACAAAAATTAAAACATATGGAGATAAATCCATATTTTGTATCCAAAGAGCTAAATTTCTTGGTAATCCAGTAAATCCCATGGCTAAAGATAAAAATGTTGAACCAGCTAAAATAAATGCAATCATACAAGATGTTTTAGTTGCACCAAGTAATGAAGATTTAAAAGTATTTAATGTCAAACTTTTTTGAAAATAAGACAATATTAATGCTCCAACTACTCCTAGGGATGCTGCCTCTGTAGCTGTTGCTATTCCAGTATATATAGAACCAATAACGGCTAAAATTAAAATTATTATTGGTAAAAGTTGTTTTGATCTTTTTATTTTTTCTAAAAATGAATACTCTTCAAGAATTTTTGGCATAGATTTTTTATTTATAAGCGACCAAATGATTACATAAGACATAAATATTAGTGCAATCATTATTCCTGGAATTATTCCAGCAATAAATAATTTTGCTATAGACTCTTGGACGGCAACTCCGTAAATTATCAAGATAATGGATGGTGGTATTAGCAAACCTAATGTACCTGAACCAGCTAAACTACCAAGTAAAATTTTTTCCGGATAATTCCTTTTCCTTAATTCTGGAATAGACATCTTACCAACAGTGGCAACTGTTGCTGCTGAAGAGCCTGAAATTGCCGCAAATAACGCACAGCCAACAACATTTACGTGTATTAAACCACCAGGTAGTTTTTGCATCCAAGGAGATAAGCCCTTAAATAGATTTTCTGAAAGTTTTGTCCTAAATAAAATTTCACCCATCCATACAAACAATGGTAATGCTGTCAGCGTCCAAGAAGATGAAGTTCCCCATATGGTGGTAGCCATCGCATCACCTACAGGTCTTGAGGTAAATAACATCATTCCTATGGCTGATACTCCAATCATACTTAAAGCAACCCAGATCCCTGATCCTAAAAAAAATAATAAAACACTGATAAAGAAAATTGTTAAAAGTATCTCAGTCATTTATCTCTTTTTATTGTTAAGATTAATTGGTGAAAAACACTTATAAAAAATATTGTTGAACCAATAGCTACACTGGTTTGAGGAATCCAGATCAAAATTTCATCAGCTCCCTCACTTCTCTCTTGAAATTTATAGGAAATAATTAACATTTTGATAAAATAGTATGCTAAATATCCTGAAAAATAACTTGCAATACTTAAACACCAAATCTCAATCAACTTTTTTTTATATCCTGATAACTTTTCTAAAAAAAGTGTTATTCTGATATGTCCACCTTCTACAAAAGTGTAAGATAAAGCAAAAAAGGATGCAGCAGCCATGCAATAACCTGAATATTCTGCGAGACCTCTGATATAAAAACCAAATATTCTTGATGAGATACCAATAAGTATAAAGACTGCTACTAGAATTAAAAAAAAGGCTGCTATATAACCTGAAAATCGATAAATTTTATTTAAATTTCTGTCTAGTGACTTTAACATAATAATATAAGGCCACTTAAGATCTTAAGCGGCCTTAATTTTGAGATTTAAATTATTTATAACTTGATAAAACTGCAGCGCCTCTTGAACCAGCTTTTTGAGACCATTCTTTAGCCATAGTCTCTCCAACTTTTTCAAAGTGAGCTTGTAAAGGTGCATTCACTTTACCAACTACCATACCAGCATCTGCTAAAGCTTTTTTATCACCAACATTTCCTTGCTTTGATAATTGCCATCCTTTTCTCTCAGCTAAAGCTGCTTGTTTCATAACTAGATCTTTTGTTGCTTGATCTAATTTATTCCAAGAATCTTTGTTAACAATTATCATATTCTTAGGAAACCAAGCTGCAATATCATAGAAGTATTTGACACCATTTTCCCAAATTTTTGAATTTTTTCCTGTAGTAGGTGATGTGATCATACTTTCAACAGCTCCTGTAGAAAATGCCTGACTTATTTCAGCAGCTTCAATTTTCGTCGGGGCCATTCCAGTTAATTCAGCAATTCTTATTGTTGCAGAATTGTATGCCCTAAATTTAAGCCCTTTTAGATCATCCACAGTATTAATTTCTTTTTTACTATAAAGTCCTTGCGCTGGCCAAGGCACCGCATATAAAAACACTAAGCCTTTTTCATCTAACCCTTTAATAATTTCAGCTTTCGAAGCTTTATATAGCTTCATAGCATCAGAGTATGATGTTGCTAAGAATGGTTGCGAATCTACCTCTAGTAATGGATCTTCTTTACCTAAAGCTGACATAAATCTTTCACCAATTTGAGCTTGTCCAGTTCTAACTGCTCTAAAGATTTCTCCGCCTTTAAATAATGATCCACCCGGGTGAGTAACGATCGTTAATTTTCCTCCACTTTTTTCAGTAACATTTTTTGCAAATTCAGTTGCGTTGGCAGAATGAAAGTTCCCAGCTCCATAAGCTAGGGCCATATCCCACTTCTCAGCTACCGCAAGATTAATTGACAAAATCACTGAAACTAAAATAGTTAATAAATATTTTAAAAATTTCATTTGACCTCCATTTATATTAAAAGCATTTCATTATGTATTAAAATAATTATCAATAAAAAAATAATACTACTTTTAATTGAATTATCTTAAATATTTTGTAGTATGCTTGTACTTTGTTAGAAGAAGCACTCATATTAGTTCAGATTATTTTTATCGATATTATCTTAGCAGCAGATAATGCAATAATTATTGGTTTGATCGCTGCAAACTTTGCCCCGAAACATAGGAGGCAGATAATTCTATGGGGAGTTGCTGGGGCATTAATATTTAAAATTGTTTTTGCATTATTTGCTACTTACTTATTTGAATTTTATTTTATCAAAATTTTAGGAGGCTTACTATTAATATGGATTGTTAATGATTTGAGGAAAGATCTTTTTGAAATAAAGAAAGTAAAGTCACCTACAAAAAAATCAAAAGAGCCATCATATATTCAAAGTGTTTATAAAGTTTTATTTGCTGATATTACAATCAGTTTCGATAATGTAATAGGTGTTGTGGGAGCTGCCAAAGGTAATTTTGGCTTTATGATTTTCGGATTAGTTTTATCAGTGATTCTAACTGGAGCAATGGCTACTTATCTTGCGAATTACATTCAAAAACATTTATGGATTGCGTATATCGGTTTAGGATTTATTCTATTAGTTGCAATTCAATTAGTAATAGGTGGTCTTGTAGACTTAGAAATTCTTTCCATTAATGAACAATTTAAGAAATATTTCTAGTAGGAGTATTTTTTAGATGGATATTGATTCGATTTTACCTCTGAAGCAAATTTCCTTAAACCTTTATTAATATATTTTTTGACATTTAAAAATTTCTTTACAAATTTAATGTTTGTCTGATTTAAACCAATTAAGTCATCAGTAACAAGAACCTGACCATCACAATGAACAGAAGATCCAATTCCAATTGTAGGGATATCTAAATTTTTAGTAATTTGTTTAGCGATTGGGGTTTTAATACACTCTAATACAATAGCAAAAACTCCATTTTTCTGAAGTAATAAGGCATCACTAATTAATTGTTTGATTTCTTTTGTAGTCTTTCCTTTAGATTTAAATTTGCCTTTGGTAGACTGAGGAAGCAAGCCTAAATGACCCATAACAGGAATCTTGTTTTTGATTAACAATTTTATTTGATTAACGATTTTTTTTCCACCCTCTAATTTTACTGCATCACATTTAGTTTCTTTAATTATTTTTTTAGCATTTTTTAAAGCAGATTTTTTTGTAGCATATGTATTAAAAGGCATATCAACAACCATCAAACTCTTATTAACTCCAAGTCTTACACTCTTGGAATGATTTATCATTTCTGTTAAAGTAACTTTCCTTGTAGTTGAATAATTGTATAAGACTGAGCCTAATGAGTCTCCAACTAAAACAATATCAGTATACTTGTCTACTTCTTCTGCTATATTTTTTGAATAGGCAGTAAGACAAACAATTTTAGATTTGTTTTTTTTATTAATTATTTTTATAATTTTTTTCATTCAAGTTCTATAGTGCTCGGTGGTTTAGATGTAACATCATAAACTACTCTATTTATACCTCTTATACCATTTACAATTTTGTTAGAAATCATTTGGATAAATGTTTTTTTAAGATCATAAAAATCAGCGGTCATTCCGTCTTCAGATGTAATCGCTCTCAATAAACATAAGTATTCGTATGTTCGATTGTCCCCCATCACTCCTACTGTTTTAACTGGAAGTAAGGCAGCATAGGCTTGCCAAATTTTATTATATAAATTGTGATCTCTTAAAGCTTGAATAAAATAATTATCAGCCTCTTTTAAAATTTTAATTTTTTCTTTTGTAATAATACCTGGCATTCTTATTGCTAAGCCTGGTCCTGGAAAAGGGTGTCTTGAAATGATTTCTTTGCTAAGTTTTAATTCTAAGCCTAATTTTCTTACCTCATCTTTAAATAAAAATTTAAGTGGTTCTACTAATTTAAGTTTCATCTTTTTTGGCAAACCTCCTACATTATGATGAGATTTAATTTTAGAAGTTTGGCTTCCAGTAACTGATTTGCTCTCAATAAGGTCTGGATAAAGAGTTCCTTGAGCTAAAAATTTAACATTTCTAATTCTCTTTGCATATCTCTCAAAAATTTTAATAAATAAATTTCCAATTATCTTTCTTTTTTTTTCTGGATCAGAAACTTTGTTAAGTTTTCTCAAAAATTCTCTTTCAGCGTTTACATATATTAAATTTATTTTTAATTTTTTTTTAAAAGTTTTTACTACCTGTATTTCCTCATTTTTTCTAAGAAGACCAGTATTAACAAAAATACAATATAATTTTTTGCCAATTGCTTTGTTTAATAATTGAGCTACTACACTGCTATCAACCCCTCCAGATAAAGCACATATTACTTTATTTTTTCCTACCAATTCTCGAACATCTTTTATCAATTTTATCTTTTGATCTTTTGATGACCAATTTCTTTTAATTTTACATATCAAAAATATAAAATTATTGATCAATTTTTTTCCATTTTCTGTATGCGTAACTTCAGGATGAAACTGAACACCATAAAAATTTTCCTTTTTATTTTCGATAATGGCAAATTTTGAATTTTGACTTGAAGCAATAACTTTAAAATTTTTAGGTAACTTTGAAACTTCATCAGCATGACTCATCCATACTTTATTGATATCCTTTTTATTAAAAAAATTTTTTGTTAAAATACTTTCTTTTTTTTTATTTATATTTGCTAATCCAAACTCCCTATATTTTGATTGTTTTACTTTTCCGCCATTTAATTTTGACAAAATTTGATGCCCAAAACAAATACCCAATACTGGCACTTGATTTTTTATAATTCTTTTATCAAAAGAGTATTTATTAATTTGATAAACATTTAGTGGACCACCCGATAAGATTATTCCCTTAACCGAATTATCTATATCTTTATTTTTAACTTTTTTATGACTGACAATTTCTGAAAAAACTCCAAACTCTCTAATTCTTCTTGCTATTAATTGAGTAAATTGTGAACCAAAATCTATTATTAAGATTTTGTTCAAATTTTTATTAAGAATCATTTTTTTGTGGTTCTATATTTGAAAGGGTATCTAAAATTTCTTTATTTTCATCACATAATTTTTTGCAAACTTTAGAAAAAGTATTAGATAAATCTTTTACCTTAGAATAATTAGATCTTTCTAAGGCCATTTTCATCGACATTAATATTGCTTCTTCGTTATTAGGCTCAATTAATAATGTTGACTCTAAATTTTTTTCTTCTTTGCTTTGATCCTCCTGAATATTGTAGATTTTTGCTAAATAAAGATAAGAATTTGAGTCTTTTGGGTTAAACACTATACCCTTTTCAAACATAAACTTAGCATCATCATATTTTTGATCTTCAAATAATTTTAAACCTTTATTAAAAAAATTTTCATCTGCAAAAGAAAAACAGAAGATATTTATTATTAAGTAAAATAATGGAATTAATTTAAATATTTTCATCATCAGTACTTACTATTATTTTTTACGATGTCGACATTATGAACCATACTTTCATAAAATCCAGCTTTTGTAATTTTAACAAATTGGGGTTTATTTCTTAAATATTTAATTTGTTTAGAACCAAGATAACCCATAGATGATCTTAATCCACCAACTAACTTAAATATAACTTTATCGACTTTACCTTTATATTTTGCTAATCCCTCTACTCCCTCTGGTACATACTTTGATGAATCTTTTTGTTTTTTTTGAGAATATCGATCAGCAGAGCCTTTATTCATTGCTCCAACTGAGCCCATGCCTCTAAAACTTTTGAATAGCTTGCCATTTTTTTTTATGAGTTTGCCTGGTGTTTCTTCAGTTCCTGCAAACAATGAACCTATCATAACAGCATCAGCTCCAGCAGCAAAAGATTTAGCAAGGTCGCCTGAGTATTTTATACCTCCATCAGAAATAATCTTAACGTTTTTATTCTTAATACCTTTTCTTACTCTCAATATTGCGCTTAACTGAGGTACACCTATCCCAGCGACTAATCTAGTTGTGCAAATTGAACCAGGACCAATCCCAACTTTGATTACATCGACTCCTAATTTAAGTAAAAATTTAGCTGCTTCTGGTGTTGCTATATTACCAGCACATAACACAGTTTTTTTGTTTTTAATTTTTTTTATAAATTTAATTATTTCTGAAACTTTTTTTGTATGACCGTGTGCAGTATCGACAACAATCATATCTAATTTTTCTTTTAATAGTGCTTCAGCTCTTTTGAATTCTTTGGGTCCTGCTCCAACAGCAGCACCTACCAGTAATTTTTTCTTTTTTACTTTCTTTACCTCAAGAACTTGTTTCTTAATATCTAGATTTCTATGGATTATTCCTAATCCACCAGATCTTGCAACTGCGATAGCCATTTTACTTTCTGTTACTGTATCCATTGCTGATGATAAAAGTGGTATTTTGAGCTTTAATGAATCGGTTAATTTGATACTTGTGTCAACTTCAGATGGCAATATTTCGGAGTACTTTGGAACTAAAGTTACATCATCAAAGGTGAGCGCTTCTTGTATAGGAACCATATTCTTTTATATACGATTCCTTTTAAATTAAAAGTATCTATCTAAGGTTTTTGCATATAATAAAACTTTCTTTAGAGTCTTTACGACTCGACTTAGGTTTAAAAACCCTTACTTCTTTAAAAATTTTTTTTCCTAGTGCGACAATTTCATTAAAAGACCTACCCATGAATATTTTTGCAATAAAAAAACCTTTTTTTGATATTATATCTTTTGAAAATATCATCGCGTGTTTGCATAGCTCACCAGTTTGAATTGCATCAATATCTTTTATTCCAGTAGTATTTACTGCCATATCAGACATGACCACATCAGTAGGATTATTTAAATTTTTTTTTATTTTCTCTTGAATATTTGGTTCTGTAAAATCACCTTCGATTTGAATAGTATCTTTTATTCCTTCCATTCTTTTTAAATCTATTGAGATAATAGTTCCGTTTTTAACAACCTTTGAGGCATATTGAGACCAGCTTCCCGGTGCTGCACCAATATCTATTACAGAAATTCCACCTTTAAAAACTCTAAACTTTTCATCGATTTCAATTAATTTATAAGCAGATCTTGCTCTATAACCATCAACTTTAGATTGACGAACATAAGTGTCTCTTCTTTGTTTGTTAATCCAATTTTTTGAAATTTTATTTTTTTTCAACTAATTATCAAATCTTAAACTTTTAATTATCTTTTTATTATCTAAAGTCTCTAATTCTACTTTTATACTTTTATCTACTCTCATATCTTTTCCATCTTTCCATATTCCGGCAGCAAGATGTATTATACCTATTTTATAATTTGGAAGATAAGGTTCAACGAATACTTTTTGATCATCATCATATTTTGGTAGAAGATTACTAGTTATCCAATTACAGTTTAAAGGTAAAAATTCTGTTTCAAGATCATCAATATAAACAGTCATATTAATTGCTAATCCCTCCGAACCAAAAATATTTCCAGCTTTAAGTGTTTCTGACAAATTATTTTGCCATAAACTCCAACCTTTTGAATTTTTTTCTAAAGAAAATACGCCAATATTTATATGTGGTGCAAAAGCTAGTTTTCTAGCTTTATTGATTCCAATTTTTGACTTTATTGCATGTTTGAAATTCTGTGATTTAATTATTGCTAATTTTCCAAATAACCAATTCACCTTTGAAGTAATTTTGTAACCAGGTCCTATTGTTTGTGTAATACCCAACTTTCCATTATCACAAGCTCGAAAATAAAGTTCAACGCAACGCCAATCGTTTATCCATGCATCACAATCAATCCACAAATACTTTTCATAGTTTGGAAAATATTTGGGTAAAAATGCTCTAGAAACTTGGCTTTTAAGCCATTCTTTTTCTTTTACTTTAGATTGCGGAACCTCAATATCCCATTGCGCAGATTTAATTTCATCTACTCTACCTGATAATTTTTTTTTTTGATCCTCATTTAAGCCTGCATCTAAAATACAGATAGCTAAACTTTCACTTTCTTTGAATCTTTTAATAGAATTAATTAATTCCTCTAATAAAGGAAAATAGTTAGCATCAGCTAAAGAAACTATTGTATTTTTTTTCATTAAAGTATGTCTTCAAGATCATCATCCTCTTGAATTTTGTCATTTTCATGTTGTTTTTTTAATTTCTGAAAATGAAAAAAGCTAATTGGCAATAAAAATACATAAACTAAAGAGCTTATTGCAATTACATTAAATGTATAAATAAGCAAAAGTCCAAAAAAAAGAACAATACCAAATAATAGAAAAATTGTTGTTTTTCTTGGTATTACAATCTTTTTAAACGAATAACTCGGAAATTTACTTATTAAAAGTAATGATGTTACTACAAAAAATATTGGAACAATAATATCAAAATTTAGTTGAATAAAATCAAAACCACTAAGGCTTACTATTAGTGGAGTTAATAATAATATAGCACCAGCTGGGGATGGCACTCCTTCAAAAAAATTGTCTTTCCAAGAAGCCTCTTGGTTAGAATTAACATTAAATCTTGCTAATCTCAAAGCAACACAAATTACATATACTAAACATAATAACCATCCAAATCGTCCTAAGGTATTTAATTTCCAGAAATACATAATGAATGCAGGAGCTACTCCAAAACTTATCATATCAGTTAAAGAGTCTAGTTCTTTTCCAACTTTTGATGTCCCCTTTATAAGTCTTGCTATTCTTCCATCTAGGCCATCAATTAAGGCAGCGAAAATTATTGCAATAATTGCTATTTCAAATTTTCCATCTAAAGCAAATCGAATTGAGCTCAAACCAATACATACACCCATCAGTGTTAACATATTTGGTAAAATCATTCTTGCGCTTTTTTTATCTGCTATAATTTTTAAATTTGGTTTTTTTTGTTCCATATTATTTTTTTGCCAACAAAGTTTCACCTGATATGGCTTTTTGACCAACTTTTACAAGTGGCTCATAATTTTCATAATATACATCAGCTCTACTACCAAATCGTATCATACCAATACGATCTCCTTGTTTCAGTTCTTGATCTTTATTAGACTCGCAAACTATTCTTCGCGCAACCAATCCAGCTATTTGGACAACTATAATATCATTGTTGTGAGGGTCTTTAATCTTAAAGTAATTTCTTTCATTATCTTCACTCGCTTTATCCAACGAAGCGTTTACAAACTTACCAGGCTTATATAAAATTTCCTCTATCTTACCACTACAAGGGGTTCTGTTTACGTGGCAATCAAATACATTCATAAAAACACTAATCTTTTTAAATTTTTTATTTTCGAGACCAAGTTCTTTAGGACCATCAACCTCTTCTACCTTTACAACCTCGCCATCTGCTGGACTAACAAGATAACTATCATCATCTATAATAACTCTCTCAGGATCTCTAAAAAAATAATAAACCCAAATACTTAAGACCAAACCAATAAGACCTAGGAAATCACTAAAAATATAAAATACTATTGTGATTATTCCGGCTATAACTAAAAATTTATAACCTTCAGCGTGAATTTTTGGAAATATCTTACTAAACATATTCTTCTATTTGATAATTTGTCATTAATATGTATATAAAATCGCGAAATTCAATTATTAAGATAAAAATATAAGTGAGCAAAATTAACGTTAAAAACCCAATAGTAGAGTTAGATGGTGATGAAATGACCAGAATAATCTGGGAATTTATTAAAAAAAAATTAATACTTCCGTATCTAGATCTTGGTATTGAATATTACGATTTAGGAATGAAAAGTAGAGATAACTCAGACGATCAAATCACTATTGACTCGGCTAATGCAATTAAAAAAATTGGGGTAGGTATCAAATGCGCAACAATAACCCCAGATGAAGCACGTGTTGAAGAATTCAAATTAAAAAAAATGTGGAGATCACCGAACGGAACTATCCGAAACATTATTGGTGGTACTGTTTTTAGGGAGCCAATAATTTGTTCAAATATTCCAAAATTAGTCCCCTCTTGGACTAATCCTGTTGTGATTGGAAGACATGCTTTTGGTGATCAATATCGTGCTACTGATTTTAAAGTTCCAGGTAAAGGTAAAATGGAAGTTAAATGGACTTCGGAAGACGGTAAAGATGAAATTAAGTATGAAGTATTTAATTTTACTGGACCTGGAGTTGCACTTTCAATGTATAATTTAGATAAATCTATAGAAGATTTTGCCAGATCTTGCTTTAGTTATGGTCTTATAAAAAAATGGCCAGTTTATATGTCCACAAAAAATACTATTTTAAAAAAATACGACGGAAGGTTTAAAGACATATTTCAAGAAGTTTTTGATAATGAATATAAAAAAGAATTTGATAATCATAAATTGACATATGAACATAGATTAATTGATGACATGGTTGCTTGCGCAATGAAATGGAGTGGCAAGTATATATGGGCATGTAAAAATTATGATGGAGATGTTCAATCAGATACTATGGCCCAAGGATATGGTTCATTAGGTTTAATGACAAGTACTTTGCTAACACCTGACGGGAAAATAATGGAAGCAGAAGCAGCTCATGGGACAGTTACCAGACATTATAGAATGCACCAACAGGGAAAAGAAACATCAACTAATCCAATTGCATCAATTTTTGCTTGGACAAGAGGATTAGCTCACAGAGGTAAACTTGATAGCAATGATGATCTGATTAAATTTGCTAATACAATAGAAAAAGTTTGTATTGAAAGTGTTGAAAATGGCTCAATGACAAAAGATTTAGCGATATTAGTTGGGCCTTCAAGTAAATATCTTACAACTAATCAATTTTTGGATATAATAGATAATAATCTAAGACAGAAATTAAATTAAAGACTTTAATTTTTCAAAAGCCTCATCAATTTTATTCTTATCTTGTCCCCCTGCTTGTGCAAAATCTTTTCTTCCACCACCCCCTTTTCCGCCAATGATTTCTGAACCTAATTTTACAAATTTAACTGCATCATATTTATTAACTAACTTATCAGTGACTCCAACACCTAAGCCAACCTTATCTTCACTACTTGAAAAGACGATTATAATTCCATCCCCAAGTTCTTTTTTTCCATTATCAACTAATTTTCTTAAATCCTTTGGAGGTAAATCTTGCACTTTTTGAAATCTAACTTTTACGTCATTTATTTTTTGATCATTAATAATATTTTTTGTTTTATCTTTAAGAACTAAGCTAACATTCAATTGTTCAAGTTGTCTTGAAAGATTTTTTATAATCTCTTTTAAATCTTTGTTATCAACTTTAGGTTTGCCTCCAAGTTTTATAATTTGAGATGATAAGTCTTTAATATTTTCTTCATCTTTTTGAGTAGATAATGTTGATAATTTTTCTTTATTCTTAATAAAGTGCTCAAGTTGTTTATCTCTTAAAGCTTCAACTCTTCTAACACCCGCAGCAATAGATGATTGGCTTACGGTTTTAAATTTTCCAATATCACCAGTATTTTTAACATGTGTTCCTCCACACAACTCCGTTGAAAAATATGCTTCTTTTTCCTTACCCATAGATACCACTCGAACTTCGTCTCCATATTTTTCTCCAAAGAAAGCCAGTGCACCTTTTTCGATAGCAGCCTTTGGTGTCATAATTCTTGTAGTTACTTCAGAACTATTTGAGACATATTCATTAACCAATTTATCAATAGTCTCCAACTCTTCATTGGTAATTGGTTTCATATGACTAAAGTCAAATCTCAATCGATCTGGAGCAACTAACGATCCTTTTTGCATAACATGTTTGCCCAAAGTTCTTCTTAATGACTCGTGGAGTAAGTGTGTAGCAGAATGGTAAGCTTTTAAATTATTTCTTCTTTCAACATCTATTTTCATTTCAATTACGTCGTTAATCTTTATTTCTCCAGTCTTCAAAGATCCATAATGAACAAATAAGTCTCCAAGTTTTTTTTGTGTATCTTCTACTTCAAAAATAGAATTACCAGAAACGATTGTTCCTTTATCTCCGATTTGTCCTCCTGACTCACCGTAAAAAGGAGTTTGATTAGTAATTATCATCCCTTCTTCACCAGTGGATAAAGATTTTACTTCTTTATTATCTTTAATTAAATTTAATACGATACCTTCAGACTGATTAGACTCGTAACCTAAAAATTCTGTCGGACCCGCTTTATCTTTAATTGAAAACCATATTGCTTCCTCAGAACTATCTCCAGAACCTTTCCAGTTCTTTTTTGCAAGTTCTTTACTTTTTTTCATCAATTCATGAAATTTCTTATGATCAACTTTCAATGATTTATTCTTTAAAATGTCTTCTGTAAGATCTAATGGAAAACCGTAGGTATCATATAATTTGAATGCTACATCACCAGGTAAAACTTTGTCTATTTTTGCAATTTCATCATTCAAAATTTTGATACCTCTATCTAGTAAAACTAAAAATTTTTCCTCCTCCATTCTTAAAGTCTCTTTGATTAAAGATTGAGACCTTTCAAGCTCTGGATAATTTCCTGACATCTCGTTTTTTAAAGCATCGAAAATTTTATAAAAGATTGGATCTTTAGATCCTAACAAATGAGAATGTCTCATTCCCCTTCTCATAATTCTTCTTAGGACATATCCACGACCTTCATTTGAAGGTAGAACACCTTCAGCTAAGAGAAACGAGCTTGCTCTTAAGTGATCAGCAATCACTCTAAAACTGGATATATTTTTATCTTCTTGTTTGACTTTAGTTACTTCAGATATAGAGCTGATTAGTTTCTTAAAGTGATCTGTTTGATAATTATCATGTGTACCTTGTAAAAGAGCTGCAATTCTCTCTAAGCCCATCCCTGTATCAACAGATGGTTTTGGTAAATCTATTCTTTTATCTTTTGAAACTTGTTCATACTGCATAAAAACTAGGTTCCAAATTTCAATAAAACGATCTCCGTCTTGATCTTTAGTTCCAGGTAAACCGCCTTTTAAATGATCACCATGATCATAAAATATTTCTGAGCAAGGTCCACAGGGTCCTGTCTCCCCCATTGACCAAAAGTTATCAGATGTTGAAATTCTAATTATTCTATCATCGCTAAAACCCGCTATTTTCTTCCAAAAATTGAAAGCTTCATCGTCCTCATGAAAAACGGTTACATAAATTCTGTTTTTATCCAAACCAAAGTCTTTGGTTATTAAATTCCATGCGAGTTCAATTCCTCTTTCTTTAAAATAATCTCCAAAAGAAAAGTTTCCTAACATTTCAAAGAAAGTATGGTGTCTTGGTGTATAACCAACATTTTCTAAATCATTATGCTTACCTCCTGCTCTTACACATTTTTGTGAAGTAGTTGCCCTTTGATAATCTCTTTTTTCTAAACCAGTAAATACATTTTTAAACTGAACCATGCCTGAATTAGCAAACATTAAGGTTGGATCATTATTTGGTACTAGATTACTAGACTCAACAATCTTATGATCGTTTTTCTCGAAGTATTTAAGAAAAGTGCTTCTTATTTCATTTAATGATTTGTCCACCATATTTTTAAAATACAGCTTTTTTTTTCTATGTCTAGATAACGATAAGGGGGAAAGGCGCTTATAATAAGCGCCTTTATAATTTAAAGATGACCTTTAATTCTAGTTCTTTTTAGGAGGAGTAGCTTCTTTATCTGCCTCTTCTTTTTCTGCTACTTTCTTCTCTTTTTCAATTTTTTCAGGACTTAACGGATTTCCCTCAATTTTTTTAGAAATCACACCTGCTTTTTCTCTAATTGCCATTTCAATTTCTGCAGCAACTTGTGGATTTTGAGCTAAATAGACTTTAGCATTTTCTCTACCTTGTCCTATTTTCTCACCCTTGTAAGCATACCATGCTCCTGATTTTTCAATAATGTCAGCTTTAGAACCTAGGTCTACTAACTCACCCATTTTACTAATTCCTCTTCCATACATTAAATCGAACTCAACAACTTTAAATGGTGGTGCAACTTTATTCTTAACAACTTTAACTCTAGTTGAGTTACCAATAATTTCATCTTTATCTTTGATGGCGCCAATTCTTCTAATATCCATTCTCACAGATGAATAAAACTTCAACGCATTTCCACCTGATGTTGTTTCAGGGCTTCCAAACATAACTCCTATTTTCATTCTGATT
>CABXYJ010000006.1 GCA_902516345.1 uncultured Pelagibacteraceae bacterium | reverse complement strand
CTGAGAGACCTCTTATTACATTAACCATTTCTCTTGAAGTCATTCCAGCTATTTCTGGAGTACCCGTGCCAGGTGCAAATGCTGGGTCTAAAACATCTATATCAATAGATAAATATAAAGGATTTTTACCTACTCTTTTTTTTATTCTTTCAGCAATTTTATCAGTACCCTGTGTCTGAAATTCATCACAGTGAATTATTTTAAATCCAAAGCTTTCATCATTTTTAATATCATCTCTACTATATAAAGGTCCTCTAATACCTACATGCATTGAAGCATCGTCTAAAAATAAATTTTCCTCTCTTGCTCTTCTAAAAGGAGTTCCGTGTGTGTAAGGTGCACCAAAATAAGTGTCCCAAGTATCTAAATGTGCATCAAAATGAACCAAAGCGACTGGGCCATTATTAATTTTATTTACAGCCTTTAGGAGTGGAAATGCAATTGTATGATCACCACCAAGACTTATAATTCCTCCAACTTTTTTCAATAGTTCCTCAGCTCCTACCTCTATCTGTTTTATTGCTTCTGTTATATTAAAAGGATTACAGGTTATATCTCCTGCATCTGCAACTTGTTGAACTTTAAAAGGCTCAACATCATAATTCGGATGATAATTTGTTCGTAAATGTCTAGAAGCCTGCCTGATGCTCTGGGGACCAAATCTAGCTCCAGGTCTATAGCTGGTTCCTGCATCAAAAGGTATTCCCACGATTGCTACATCACAACTCTCTACATCTCTTAACTCTGGTAATCTCGCAAAAGTCGAAGGCCCTGCAAACCTTGGTACTTTCGTACCACTTACAGGTTGGATTGGATCTTTATTTATTTTTTTTTTCACAGTAAATTGTACCACATTCCTTTAAATTGGAATATCTTCTATATGTAGTTTTATGATTTTAATTAGATTGATAATATTGTCTTTATTTATTTTTAATACAACACTAGCTGATACAATTTATAATCTAATTAAGATTCCTAATTTAGAAATTTATGAGACCAAAACAGAAAATAAACTTAGGTATTTGTACGCCAAACAACCATTTACTATTGGTCTAGATAACAACATTAATTGCTATGACTCAAAAAAAACATTATTAGATAAAAAATATCAAATAATAAAAAAAAACTTAGATAAGTACGACCAAGAATTTCTTAAAAAAATTAATCTAAAATATATTGTTTTATGTGAGGATCTATCTATATCAAATATTAACACTGCAGGAATTCCAGATAATATGATGAAAACTCTTATTTTAGATATTAAATTTAATGAAAAATACTTTGAAAGAGTAATCCATCATGAAGTATTTCACATAATAAATGACAGTTTTAAAGAATTATTTAGTGAAAAAATATGGTCAAGTTTCAATATTAAAAATTTTAATTATGCAAAATGTTCCACTTGTACAGATAAGTTGGGTTTAGAAACTTACGTGAATACCAATGGTTTTTTTTCTGAATATTCTCAATCAACTGCTTCTGAAGATATGGCTGAAGTTTTTTCTCATTTAATGATTGGAGTAGATAAAGTAAAAGTTGATCCAATTTTAAAAAAAAAAATAGAATTTATAAAAAATAATCTGTTTAAAATTGATAAAAATTTTATCTTATGATCAAAAAGATTAAGGCTTCAAGATCAGAAAAAATTATACTCATTTTTATAATCACTCTCGCTCTATTTTCTTTTGGTTCTTTTTTTTATATCAAAAATAAGTGCCTATTTATCAAAAATTATGATCCTAAAAAAATTACGTTTGATAATCCCAAAAACATTGCAATATTAAATGTACCATGTGGCAATGTAATAATTGAGCTTTACCCAGAAATATCCCCTAACGCAGTCAAAAGGTTTGAAACTTTAGTACGCTCTAAATCATATGACAATGTTGCTTTTCATAGAGTAATTAAAGATGTAATTGTTCAAGCAGGAGATTTGGAATTTGGGAAAAAAGAAACTATAGACTATGGAAAAATTGGAACAGGAAAATCAGGTTTAGGTACTATCAGTTCTGAAATCAACACACCATTTAATTTTGATAAAGGCAGCGTTGGATTAGCAAGAACTCAAAGATATAATACTGAGGACAGTCAATTTTTTATAATACTCAGAGACGAACCGCTTTATGAGACTGAATATACACCTATTGGTAAAGTAATTTATGGTTTAGAGGCCTTAAAAAAGATTAAATATCTTGATAAATCTGAGTATGTATTAAGACCAGATTTTATAAATTCTTTGAGAATGTTAGTTGACTAGAGGTTTTCCTGTTGCAAGAGTATGTTTAATTCTATCTTGAGTTTTTTGGGTCTCGATTAATCTCATGAAAGCATCTAGTTCCAATTTAAATAAGTCATCTTCAGATAATGTTTTATCTATAGTCGTATCACCGCCACTTAACACATGAGCTAGTTCTTTCGCAACTTCAACTCCGTGTTCTAATATCACTTTATCATTATAAAGTTTTTCTAAAATCTTATCCATTTCTGTTCTGACTGTTTTTCCAGGAAGTTTAAATTCTAATTCATCTGGGGCTTTAAAATCCTTATTATCTGAAAGAATTTTTTTAGAAACTTCTAATAAACTATTTCTATTCATTATCCTTTTATCACTTGGTCTTAAATACCTCATAGGTTCCGCTTCAACTGGAGAAGATGCAGTTTTGCCGTATCCAATTATATCAAAAACTTTCAATGGAGCATAGTTAGGATCTTTTTTGGCTTCTTCAGTATCTGACCACCTAGATAACATTTCCTTACATCCTCCACCAGCTGGTATTAGACCTACAATAGTTTCAACTAATCCAACTACAATATTTGTATGCGATGCAACAAAATTACTTTGAACCATTACTTCAAAACCACCGCCCAATGTTAGTCCGGATGGGGCTGAAATCACAGGATACTTTGAATATTTTAAGTGTTTACAAGTCTCTTGAAAATATTTTATAAATTTTTCAATCGATTTAAAATCTTTTTTATCTGCAAATTCCATTGTGTATGATAAATTAACACCTGCAGAAAATTGCATACTTTCGTTAATTATAATCAAAGGTTTGTCAGTTGCTTTTTTAAGAGCATCCATTGAATCATAATCCAAAGCGTTGGCCTTAGTTGTAAACTCAACAATATTATAATCTTGAAACCTATAAATCTTTGCAGACTCATTACCATCTAAACTTTTAGCGGTCTTTTTAACTTTTCCTAAAGTTTCTATATTAGTGTATTTTTGTCTTTCGCCATAAAAATTTTCATTTTTACTTTTAAATAAATTTTCCAAGAAACTATTCCCTTTAAAATCATCAACCTTTTCAAAAAAACTTTTAACACCTATTTCCTCTAACATTTCAAATGGACCTTTAGACCAATTAAAACCAAGTCTCATAGCTTCATCAATATCATTAAATTCTTTTGTAATACCAGGAACCAATGATGAAGCATATTTAATTATTTTTGATATAACTGACCAAGCATACTCACCGTATTTATCTTTTCTTTCAATTAGCTTTTTCAGATCAACTTTATCTGATTTTAAATCAATTTTTTTACTTGGTGAGTAATCTCCAGTCTCAAGATTTATTGCTTCCATTACTTTAGCTCCTCCAGTTTTGTTTATTCTATAAAAGCCACCTTTGCCTTTTCTTCCGGTGTAACCAGTCTCTATCAGCTTTTTTACTAATGGAATTTCTTTTGCGACTTCGTGAAATTTATCTGTCTCTGGTAATTCTTTAATAAAACTTTTTAAAACGTCTGCCATCAAATCTATACCAATTAAATCATATAGACCGAATACACCTGTTTTTGGAATTCCCATTGGTCTTCCAAATATCGCATCTGCCTCCTCCACTGAAAGCTTCATTTTGAAAGCCTCAGTCATAGCTATTTGCATAGCATAAACGCCTACTCTATTACCTAAAAAACCAGGTGTATCATTACAAACAATAGCTCCTTTACCAAGCTCTATCTCACAAAATTCTTTTAATTGATTAATTTTGTTTAGGTCATTATTTTCATTTTTAACTATTTCTAACAAACCCATATATCTAACGGGATTAAAAAAATGTGTGATGCAAAAATCTTTTTTTTCAGACACTGTTAAGTTTTCTGATAAAACTTTAATAGGAATTGAAGACGTATTTGACGAAACTATTGCGCCCTCTTTTCTTTCTTTAAATATTTTTTCATAAATTTGATGTTTAATATCAATTCTTTCTACAACTGCTTCGACTACCCAGTCAGCATTTTTAACCACATCAAAATTTTCACTTATATTTCCAACTTTAATGTTGTTAATCTTAGATTTATCAATCAACAAAGGAGGTCTTGATTTATGAATTCTTTCTCTGGCTTTTTCACTAATTTCAGTTTTAAGATCCAATAAAGTAACTGGAACATTGGCATTACATAAATGAGCTGCAATCCCACTTCCCATTGTTCCTGAACCGATCACTACTACGTTCTTAATTTTCATTAAAGGATTTACTATCGATTGATACCTCTGAGTCTCTCAGATCTTCTTCGTAAGAGCTCAGCAGTAACTAATATTAATGTTGATAAAATTATTAGACAAGTCGCAACAGCAAGAATAGTTGGGCTTAACTGTTCTCTTAAACCTGTCCACATTTGAACAGGAATAGTCGTATTTTCAAGTCCAGCTAAAAATAGAACTACTACTACCTCGTCAAAAGAAGTCACAAATGCAAATAATCCTCCAGATATAACTCCTGGCAAAATAAGTGGTAAAGTTATTTTCATAAATGTATTAACAGGATTGCTTCCTAAACTAGCAGCAGCTCTTGTTACACTATGATCAAATCCTGAAAGAGTAGCTGTTACAGTTATAACTACAAATGGTGTTCCAAGGATAATGTGTGCAAGAACTATTCCAGTATGTGTTGCTGCTAGACCAACTTTTGCCATAAAGAAAAATATTGCTACACCAGAAATGATTAAAGGAACTATCATAGGAGATATAAGAACTGCCATAATCAAACCTTTATAAGGCATATGCCTACTACTCAAACCTAAAGCTGCCACTGTTCCAAGTAAGACTGAACCAATCGTTGCAAAAATTGCAATGATAAAACTATTTTTTGCTGCTAGGCCCCAGGGATTTTTAGTTCCATAAATCATATCTTGATACCATCTTAAAGAAAACGCATCAGGATCTAAACGTTTCATTCCATCAGAAAAGACTAAAAATTCTTCAGCATTAAATGATAATGGAAAAATTACAAACAATGGTGCAATTAGAAAGAAGAATACTGCTGAGCAGATTGTCAAATAAACATAGTGCCAAATTCTATAATGCGGTTCTGTATACTTGGGTAAAGCCATTTAATTTATCCTAATTTAATATTATCTATTCCAACTAGCTTATTGTATAGCCAATAAATAACTAATACACCACTTAACAACATAAGTCCCATTGCTGAGGCAAAACTCCAATCAAGTGTACTCTTCATATGAAATGCTATCTGATTACTTATCAAGGTGCCTGATGCTCCACCAACTAATGCAGGAGTGATGTAATAACCTATTGCTAAAATAAAAACTAATAAACACCCTGCACCTATTCCCGGTATAGTTAATGGAAAATAAACTTTCCAAAAGGCTACGAAAGGTGTTCCCCCTAAAGACTTTCCAGCCCTCATTAAGCTTGGTGAGATTGTTTTCATGACACTGTAGAGTGGTAAAACCATAAAAGGGAGTAATATTTGAGTCATAGCAACATAACTACCTGTTTTATTAAACATCATTTCCAGCCTGTTATCATCACTTACCAATCCAATCATGACAAAGAAATCATTAACTATTCCTTGTTGTTGAAGAAGGATCATCCAACTCGCAGTTCTTACTAGTAATGATGTCCAAAAAGGAAGTAAGACACAGATCATTAATAAATTACTGTACTTCATGGGCAATGTAGCTAGCAAATGTGCTATTGGATATGCCATCAAAAAACAAAACACAGTAACAAAGAATGCAATCTCCAAAGTCCTTAGCCATAAAATTCTATGAACTCGCCTATCTTCAGGAACGTTTACTATTTTTCCTTTTTCATTTTCATACATATCCATACCCTTTAAGTATTTTTGATAAGTATATGCTGGAGCTCGTCTTTTAATTGCTCTCCAATATTCGACATCTGCCCATCTTCTGTGAACAGCCATAATTTGTTCTTTGTAATTCCCTTCTTCAAAAGATTTTGATTTTCTTCTTAATTTTTTAATAATGCTTTTAAAACCATTTTTTGTATAATTAAGTTGAGTAGATAACTTTCCTTCTTTTTCTTCCTCAATTAGTTTTTGAAAATCAGTATAAAAGGCTTTGAATACTTCTTCTGGAGGTAATTCTTTTCCATCCCATTTTTCCATCGATTTATAAGTTTTAGGAAGCATTTCAGTAACCATTTTGTCATCAACGCTTCTCATGAGCATGTCTCCAATAGGGAAAACATAAGTAATTATGATAAATAATAATAAAGGAGCAACAAGTAAAAAAGCTTTTATCTTATTTTTTTTCTCAGCTTTCTTTAGACTAACCTCTAAAGGTATACCATCAGTCGTTAAAATTTGTTTATTTTCAGAGCTCATAAATAAAAAGGGCGGTTAATAATAACCGCCCTCTTAATATAATATAAAATTTTAATCTTTAAAACTTTTAATTAAAATCCTGCTTTCATTGCTTCCCATTTTTCACCAAGTTCTGTGCCGTTATCAGCCCAGTAAAGTGGATCTACTAAGAAGTAATTTTTAGTGTTTGCTGGTGCAGTTGGCATATTTGGCACCATGTTAGTCTTACCATCTTTGTACCATGGTTCACCTTTTTCCATTACTGAAATTGATGATTTTCTCCAAGGAGCATATGCAATATATTTTGCACTTCCAGCTAAACCTTCAGTACTTGTCATCTCAGCTAAAGCTTTTTTAGCTTCTGCTTCATTTGGCGAACCTTTAACTAATACAAAGTACTCATAGTCAAGACCTTGTGCGTCCCAAACTTGAACAATTGGAGCACCTTCTCCAACTGTAGCATTAAAGAATCTACCATTCCAGCCAGTTGCCATAACAACTTCACCACTCATTAGCAATTCTGGTGGTTGAGCACCTGCAGACCAAAATACACATCCACCTTTAGGGTCTGTGCAAAGTTTTTTGATCTTATCCATAGCTCTTTGAACACCTTTTTCAGTATTTAAAGCTTTATAGATTTTTGCTCCACCTTTTCCTGGTTTTACTCCATCTGCCGCTAAAGCAATCTCTAAATTAGTTAGAGCGCCTTTGTAGATAGCTCTTTTTCCAGGGAATTTTTTTGTGTTAAAGAAATCCTTGATAGTCTTTGGAGTACCTTTAACATTATCTGAGTTATAAGCGTAGTTCCAAGAATATAAAATATTTCCTACAGCACACTCACTTGGCATTCCAGTAAAGAAATCTTTACTTGCTGGAGTTCCATCTGGTGCTGGTGGGAAATCTTTATCAAAATCAAATTTAACAAATAATCCTTCATCACAGCCATTAATAGTATCCATTGCAAATACGTCCATTATATCCCACGTAATTGCGCCAGCTTCTTTTTGTGCTTTGATCTCTGATAATCCACCTGAGTAATCGACCCAATTGATCGGAATACCTAATTTTTTAGCAGTAGGATCACCATATCCTAACTTCTGACTTTCAGTATAAGCTCCACCCCACGACGCAACAGTGACTGCGAACGCTGATGTAGTTATAGAAAATACAAAAGAAAGGGCTAGTAATAATTTACTAATTTTTTTCATTTTTCCTCCGTTTAAACGTTTTTTATAAAAACTTATTACAGCAAGATCGATAATGAGAGTCAACAGGCCTTTTATGTACTAATATTAAGATTAAATTGATGTTTATTTTGGATCTAGGGCTCTAGCATCCTCACTATTCCACCCAATCTTTATTTCATTACCTAGTTTAATATCAAGATTTGATGAACTGTTTGGAACTTTAAGGATAAATTCTGAATTTCCTAAAATATCAATTCTTACTCGAGTATGATCTCCATGATAAATAACTTCCTTAATTTTACCTTTATGAACATTGTCCATTTTATCGCTTGGATTAATTAAGGCTCTCTCAGGTCTTAAAGAAATTGTTGTTTTCTCTCCTTTACCATTAACAGAAATAGGATTTGCTAAAATCTCTGCAGTAGATAACTTTACTTTACATTTTCCATCTGAAATATCTACAACCTCACCTGCAAAAGTATTATTTTCTCCAATGAATTCTGCAACAAAAGAGTTTACAGGTTTCTCATATAATTCATCAGGACTTGAAAGTTGTTGAACTTTACCGTCATTAAATACAGCTATACGATTAGACATTGTTAAAGCTTCACTTTGATCATGAGTAACATAAACTACTGTAACTCCAATATTCTCATGAATATGTTTTATCTCGTATTGCATACTCTCTCTTAAATTTTTATCTAAAGCTCCTAAAGGTTCATCCATTAAAACTAATTGTGGATCGAACACTAATGATCGAGCTACCGCTACTCTTTGTTGTTGTCCTCCTGATAATTGACCTGGCATTCTTTGGGCAAAACCTTGTAAAGAAACCATTGATAATGCTTTATCAATTTTTTTGTCAGCTTCATCCTTAGGTATTTTTCTAACTCTAAGTGGAAAAGCTAAATTTTCATAAACTGTCATGTGAGGAAATAACGCATAATTTTGAAATACCATTCCTATCCCTCGTTTATGTGGTGGGATACTTGATATTGCATTTCCATCCAAATATATTTCTCCATTAGTTGGAGTTTCAAAACCTGCAAGCATCATTAAACATGTCGTTTTACCAGAACCAGATGGTCCTAACATTGTAATAAATTCACCTTCTGCAATGTCCAATTGAAGATCTTTGACAACCAAGACTTTTCCGTCGTAACTTTTGTCAACTTTATCAAATTTTACAAATTCTTTATTTACTGACATAAAAACAGATTACTTTAAAACATTTGTGAGAATAAATATCAACTGTTAAAAATTAGCTTTTAACGTGAAGTTCTTTTGAAAATTTGCAAAATAATTCAGAACCTTTGTTTGTAACCCTTATTGCTTCAGAAGCTTCAACTCCCCAATCTCCAAATTGCATAACTGCAATCATATGAAAACAAATATTTGGCTCTAAAAGAGTCATATCGCCTTTGTAAATATTTAGCGTATGTTCGCCCCAATCAGGTGGATAACCTATTCCAATAGAATAACCTGTTCTAGATTTTTTTTCTATTCCATATTTATCTAAAACTTTCCAAAATGCTTGTGCAACATCGTTAACTGTATTGCCAGGTTTAACAACATCAATGCCTGCTTGAAGAGCTTCAATAGTCTTTTTCATGGTATCAATCTTTAATTGATCAGGTTTGCCCAGTAAAATTGTTCGAGCCATTGGTGCGTGATATCTCTTATACACACCAGAAAGTTCAATAATTGTTGCTTCACCCTTGATAAATTTATCTTGAGTTGCAGTTAAATGGGAAGCTGATGTTCCTTTTCCTGTTGGAAGTAAAGTAGCAATACTAGAATACTCACCGCCAAATTCTGGCGTTCCGTAAAACAAAGCTTTTTGGATTTCACCGACAGCATCACATTGTCTAACACCTGGATTAATTACCTCAAAAGCAGTTTTCATTCCGAGTTCAGAAATTTTTGCAGCAGACTTCATAAAATTTATCTCTGCATCAGATTTTACTAACCTTGCCCAATTGACTAATCTCTCCGAGTCTTTCAGTTTTGCATCAGGTAAACCGTTTTTTATTTTTTCATAACAATACGCAGTAAAGTAATGAGCATCCATTTCTAATCCAATACAAATTTTATCCCATTTTTTATCTTTAATAATTTTAACTAAATAATCATAAGGGTGTTTAGGCCAAGTGTGGATATAATCCTCATCATAAACTACTATATTCTCTTTTTTTAAGTAAGTTTTTATGTGGGCTCCTCCAGCATCTTGGTCTCTTACGAAACATATTGGTTCTTCTGCATTGACATGTACTAATGCACATTGTGCATAATAAAATGACCAAGCATCATATCCGGTTAGATAGTTTAAGTTGTTCGTGTCATGTGAAATCAAAAGGTCAATACCTTTTTTTTCCATCATTTTTTGTACTTTTTTAAGCCTTTGTTTATACTCTTCCTTAGTAAAAAGCATATTTAATTCTTACTAAATAGTTTTCCAAAACCATTAATATCTTTATTTTCTCCAATCGTTTGTAAAGAGTCCCAGATTAAAGCCTGATTACTTGAGAGTACAGGTTTATTAATTTTTTTTTCTAATCTATCTATAATATTTAAAACTGGTAATGCTGTACATGATATAAATAATGCATCAGCCCCGTTCATTTCCATTTTTGACAACTCATCAAATAAAAATTCTTGTTCTACCTTTCCTATATCGTAATCTGCAGATATATCTAGGTAGCTATTAGATGAAATCATAAATCCTTCTTCACTAAAATAATCTAATACTTCATCATTTAATATTTTAGAATATGGAGTAAAAATTGCTAATTTTTTTACATTCAATTTTTTTAGTGCTCTTATGGCTGCTAAACTTGGCGTGGTCAATTTTGCATTGGGTTTTGCTGCCCTTACTTTATCTTTAATTGAGTCATACCCTGCAGCAATTGTTCCTGTGGTACAACCATAAACTACACAATCAATATCCTCGTCTGGTAAAATATTTTTTGTAACTTCTGTAACTTTATCAGACATCTTAATTAAATTTTCTTTAGTTAAAGGATTAAAACACTCAATTCTATTTACAAAAAAATCTATTTCTTTGTCTTTAATTACTTTGATAAAATCTCTCTCAATCATAAAATCTGTTGCTAATGCTATTAATCCTATTCTTGGATTTTGATATTTTGCAAATTGAGGTTCTATTTTTTTTGATTTCATAGCAAATTTAATAAAATATCTTCATTAAATAGTCTAAATTAAATAAAGATATTATAAAATAAGATAATTTGTTTGTTGAAAATCATTGAGAAATTAGATTTAATTTATCTTTTAATAAATTGTTAACTAATAGAGGAAAATAATGAGAAAAATATTTATAGCCTTTTTTATGTTTGTATCTAGTTTTGGATCAAATGTTATGGCTGATGGTCATGGGATTAAGATGGGGATTATTTTAGGTTTTACTGGGCCTATTGAGTCTCTTACTCCAGCTATGGCTGCATCTGCAGAGCTTGCTTTTAAGGAAGCTTCAGATTCAGGATCGCTTTTAGGTGGAAAAAAAATTTCAGTAATAAGAGCAGACTCAACTTGTGTTGACTCAGCAGCAGCGACTGCAGCTGCAGAAGGAGTAATATCACAAGGAGTTGCTGCGATTATGGGTGCAGACTGTTCAGGTGTAACTGGTGCAATAGCTTCAAATGTTGCTGTGCCAAACGGTGTAGTTATGATTTCACCATCAGCTACATCACCAGGATTAACTACTCTTGATGATAAAGGATATTTTTTTAGAACAGCTCCATCAGATGCTAGAGGTGGTCAAATTTTAGCTGATATTACTAAAGATAGAAAAGTTAAAAGTGTTGCAATTACTTACACTAATAATGACTATGGAAAAGGTTTAGCAGATGTTTATAAAGCTGCAGTTGAGTCTCATGGTATTAAAGTAACTACTGTGACTGCCCACGAGGATGGTAAAGCAGATTATTCTTCAGAAGTAGCAACTCTAGCTTCTGCAGGTGGTGATGCTGTCGCTGTAATTGGTTATCTTGACCAAGGTGGAAAAGGAATTATACAGGCTTCATTAGACTCTGGTGCTTTCGATAAATTTATTTTATCTGATGGTATGATTGGACAATCTTTAGTTGATGCTTTTGGAAATGATTTGAAAAAATCTTTTGGTTCTATGCCAGGTTCGACTGGAAAAGGTGCAGGAGTATTTTCAGGCGTAGCGAAAGCGGCAGGTATTGATAGCTCAGGTCCATACACAGGTGAGTCTTATGATGCAGCTGCTTTAATTGTTTTAGCTATGCAAGCAGGTGGGTCAGCTGATAGAGCATCAATTGCAAAAAATGTAATGGATGTTGCTAATGGTCCTGGAACAAAAATTTATCCAGGTGAGCTCAAAAAAGGTTTAGATTTATTAGCTAAAGGTAAAAAAGTTGATTACGAAGGTGCAACTGGAGTTACTTTTACTAACGTCGGTGAAGCTGAAGGCTCTTTCTTAGAACAAGAAATTAAAGGCGGAAAATTTAAAACTAAAAAACAAAGATAATTAAATTTAAAAAATTAAACCCCTAACATTAATTTGTTAGGGGTTTTTTTTAGAACATGTATTTGTCAGCCATATACATAGCCCATGCTATTGCGGCTCCTAGTATAATATATTTCATATAATTATTATTTTATTTCTATTTTCTCCGGAAGTATACCTCTTGGTCTATACCTCATAATTAATAATAATCCTATTCCCATCATTAAAAATCTGAAATATGGGACACTTTCAATTAAATGAACTTTAAAGCTGTTAGTTTCAGCCATACCAGAGGTGAAAAAATTTATTAAAAATAATGCTATTGGTGCAGCTTCAATCCACAAGAACCAAACAGCAAATCCACCTAAAATTGCCCCAAAATTGTTTCCACTTCCACCAACAATTACCATTACCCAAATTAAAAAAGTATATCTCATTGGCCTATAACTTCCTGGTGTAAATAATCCATCTTGAGTCACAAGCATTGCCCCCGCTATCCCTACAATTGCGGAACCAAGAATAAAAATTAAAAGATGTTGCTTTACAACATTTTTTCCCATTGCATTAGCCGCTTCTTCATTATCTCTGATAGCTCTCATCATTCTTCCCCAAGGAGAATAAAGCGCTTTCTGAGTTAAAATTAAAAGTATAATTACTACTATTAAAAATAATCCAGAGTAACAAAGTTTTACAAATAGTGAAGACCCTTCAATTACTAGCTGGTTTAATGCACTTTGCCTTTCAGCTAAATCAGATATTAAAGCTAATTTTCCAGAATTAAACTTTTCGACTAAATCAATAAACCATCCTGTTGTTTGAAGATCTACTTCATAAGGTGCTGGTCTTTTTAAACCAATTACATTTTTTACTCCCCTAGTTAGCCAGTCTTCATGTTTAATAATAGCAATGACAATTTCAGATATAAGCAAAGTAGCTATCGCCAAATAATCAGCTCTTAATCCCAATGCTACTTTTCCAACTACAAATGCTAACCCTCCTGCAAACAGAGCTCCAACTATCCAAGAAAAAACAATTGGCAAACCTAAACCTCCTAAAAAACCAGTTTTCGCTGGGTCTATTGCCTCAATAGCTTCGATGCCTGGCTCGGCTGTAATTCTTATTATTATAATGCCTACTATAATAATTGAGGCTATAAAATAGGTTCGAATTTTAGATTTTTCATATCTCTTTAGTATAAACTTTATAGCTACAATCATTCCAATGATAATAAATAAAGATGTTAAGACATCAAAACCACCAGCGCTCCAAGCATCTTGAACAGGATCAACAGAGATTAAAACTGCAGCCAAACCTCCCAAAGCGGTGTAACCCATTATTCCAAAATTAATTAAGCCTGCATAGCCCCATTGAATGTTCGCCCCCATAGTCATCACTGCTGATATCAAACACAGGTTAAATATTGATAGTGCTATATTCCATGATTGAAAAATACCTACTAAAATAATCAAACCCATCATAATACTATAAGCAGTAATTACATTTAAATTCTTTCTCATAATATTTTTCCTTTAAATATTCCTGAAGGTCGATACAGCAAAACAATCACTAATATTGAAAATGATACTGCAAATTTGTAATCAGTTGATAATAATTGAACTAAACCACCTGGCTCCATAGTTTCAGGCAAAATGTACATAAAAAATTTCCTATAGGCATAAGTTAAAAGTATTTCTGAAAAAGCAATTACATAGCCTCCTAAGAATGCACCAAATGGATTTCCAATACCTCCGACAATAGCTGCTGCAAATATTGGAAGCATGTTATTAAAATATGTAAATGGCTTAAAACTTTTATCTAAGCCATACAAAGCTCCACCAATTGTAGCTAAGATACCTGCTATAATCCAAGTAATTAGAACTATTTTTTTTGGATCTATTCCTGAGAGTAAAGCTAAGTCTTCGTTATCTGAGTATGCTCTCATACTTTTTCCAGTTTTTGTTTTATTTAAAAACCAAAAAAGGATTGAAACCAAGATCATAGTTACAACAATTGTGATTACTTGCGTTGATTTAATTGCAAGGCCTTCATTTAAACCCGTCAACTCTTTAAATTCTCCAGCTTTAATTATAAATTTTTCTCCGTCAAAAAATCTTCTGTCTGAAGGGCCAATTATAATTCTCACTACAGCTTGAGTTACAAACATCACACCGATACTGACCATTGCTAGTTGAACTGGTGGGCTTTTATTTACTCTATAATACTTAAAGACAAATTTATCTACTAAGAGCATATAGCCACTCATGAATATTATAGCGAAAGGAATTGCTAAAAGCGCAGTGGGTAAAACACCTAGACTAATACCTAAGGATTGAAAATACCAAGTAAACAAAATTGTAAACATAGTTCCAAAAGACATCATGTCTCCAGTTGCAAAGTTTGCAAATCTTAGTATTCCATATATTAGAGTAACAAAAATTGCACCCAGAGCTAATTGGGAACCATATGCTAATGCAGGTACAAAAATATAATTTAATAAGAGTATAATTGCATTTAGAAAATCCATATCAACCACCTAAAAAAGAGCTTCTTACTCTTGAATCATTTAATAATTCTTGGCCAGTGCCAGAATAACGATTTTCACCTGTTACTAAAACATAGCCTCTATCTGAAATACTTAATGCTTGTTTTGCATTCTGCTCTACCATCAATATTGCAACATTTGTTCTTTTGACTTTTACAATATGATCAAATAATTCGTCCATAACAATGGGTGACACCCCAGCTGTAGGTTCATCTAACATTAAAACAGAGGGTTTAATCATTAAAGCCCTACCAAGAGCAACTTGTTGTCTTTGGCCTCCTGATAATTCTCCAACAAGCTGACGTCTTTTTTCTTTTAAAATTGGAAACAAGTCATAAATTTCATCAATCACATCTTTATAATCTTTATCTATTAAAAATGCTCCCATCTCTAAATTTTCTTCAACTGTCATGCCTGCAAAAACATTTTTTGTTTGAGGTACAAATGAAATACCCTCTTTAACTCTATCTTGGGGTGATAGGTTCGAAATATCTTTTCCATTAATTATTACTGAACCAGCTTTTAAATCTAATAATCCAAGCATTGCTTTCATAGCGGTTGATTTACCTGCTCCATTGGGTCCAAGTATAGAAACTATTTCACCTCTATTTACTTTCACAGAACATGAATTAATAATATCGGGACCATTACCATAACCACCAGTCATATTAGTCCCTTCAAAAAATGCCATAATCAATTATCTTTTAATCTCGAACCTCTTCCTAAATAACTTTCAATAACTTTTTCATCTTTTTTTGCCTGTTCGACTGTACCTTCGAATAAAACTGATCCTTCGGCCATAACTATTACCGGATCACATAATCTTCCAATAAAATCCATATCATGTTCAATCATACAAAAAGTATATCCTTTTTCTTTATTCAATTTAACAATTGCTGAACCTAGATCTTTAAGTAATGTTCTATTAACTCCAGCTCCAACTTCATCTAATAAAACTAGTTTTGCATCAACCATCATTGTTCTACCAAGTTCTAAAAGTTTTTTTTGACCTCCTGAGAGATTTCCAGCTAACTCATTAGACAGATGACCTAAATTTAAAAATTCTACAACTTCTTTTGCTTTTTCTTTAATTTTTTCTTCCTCTCTAGCTACTAATGAGGGTTTTAAAAATGTATTCATTAATTTCTCACCAGATTGGTTTCCAGGAACCATCATAAGATTTTCTAATACAGATAGATTAGTAAATTCGTGTGCAATTTGAAAAGTTCTGAGAAGTCCTTTGGAAAATAATTCATAAGATTCCATATTAGTAATGTTTTCATTATTAAATAAAACGTTTCCAGATGATGATTTTAAATTTCCTGCAATTAAATTAAATAAAGTTGTTTTACCAGAACCGTTCGGTCCAATTATTCCAGTAATGGTTCCTTTTTTTACTTTTAAGGAACAATCAGAGACTGCAGCTAATCCCCCAAAATATTTAGATAAATTGTTTATTTCTAAAATATTTTGAGACATCTTAGATTAATTCAATCTTTTATAGATCGTATTAAGTGTTTTTATAATATTTTTGTAAATACCCTTTTTAGACATTTCTTTAAGGCCTTGTTCATTAAGTCCTTTTGGAGTTTGGGACTCTTTTACCAAATTTTTTAAATTCTTTTTAGAATTTACTACCGCATCCTCTGATAAAGCTAAAAATAGTGAAGTAATATATTTTTGAGCGTCAACCCTTTTAATACCTCTTATAACCAACCACTCACTCATAGTTCTTAAGATTTCATAATAAGCTGCCATCATTCCAGAAGTTGACCAAAAATTAATTGATAATTTTTCATTTTTAATTTCTACAGTTGAACCAATTTTATTAAAAAAGTTCTTAACTTTTTTATTTGGAGGACATATAGGAACCGGTCCTTTTTTAAGTGATATAGGAGGAAGTGGAATAGCTCTTACAATTTGAGCTTTGACCTTAATCATTCTTTTTAAATTTGGAATTGTTATTGTTGATATAAAACTAATTATTATCTGGTTGGACCTAAAATTTAATTGTTTTATAATTCTTTCACCCACTTTTGGAGTGACTGCGAGAAAAACCCAGTTAGATTTATCAATAATATTTTGATTATTCTTTTCAATATATATTTTTTTGAACTTTGACTTTAATTTTTTAGCATTTGCACTGTTACGTGATGAAATAAATATTTTATTATATTTAATGGAAGAACCACATATCCCAGTAATGACTGAAGATGATATTTTACCTGTTCCTATAAAACCTAATTTCATAAACTAACCCTTTATAATGAATATTTTAGTATTAATTAATAAAAAAAGAGCCTCTTATTCTCAATAACTCTCTACTTAATTCTTTATTTTCTTTGAAAGGTTTTCTGCCATGAAGCCAAAAATAATTATTTGCAACTACTGCAGAGCCAACAGGTAGTTCTGTTATGACTTTATTAGAACTTTCCTCTAAACTATCAGACAATTTTTGAAGGAAAATCCCTTGTTTCATATTCTTAGGTTCAGGAAATTGATCTATGTAAGAAATTTGCGCTCTACCTTTATCATCTGAAGAAAAAACTGGATGCTCAACTTTATAATCTATATTTTTGCTTCTCGGAGAACTCCAAACAAAATCTTCTTTTGCAACAGGATCATTATATAATTTCTCACAATGCTCCCAGTCATCAAGATGCAGCATTGCTGTTTCACCTCCTTCGACATTTTTTTCTTCAATTTTAGACATTAAAAGCCAATCAGTTTTTTCTTTAACGTATGTACCATCTGTATGAAGATCCATGTTTGTATAGGCTTTTCTTAAATATGAGTCACTTTTATCTACATGTTTAACATGAAATCTAGCATAATACTTCCCTGCCATCGCATCATGATTTGGGTTACCAATCAAATGTGCAACTGCGGTTGAGAGTTTTACTAAAAAAATATCATTGATTTTAGGAGTAATGTTTTTTGGTTTAATAATAAAACATCCAGTGTTTCTATCTTTTATTATGTTATTTAGAAATTTAGATAATTTATTATTGCTTAAGTCGTCTAAACTTTTAGCAATTGTAAATCTTGTAAAAGGTTTATATTCTAATGCGGTTAAATCAAATTTATTAAAAGGAAAAATTAACTTACCAATAATATCATCAGAAATATCTATATTTATAATTCTGGATGTTTTTTCATTAAATTTTATATCAAAACCTTTGATTTCATCTATCATAAGTAAGTGTTAAATAGTGTTAATATGATAGCAGAGAAAATTGTAGGGTAAACCAAATTTTTTTTTGTTATATAAAATAGACCTATAGACAAAACTACTACTATTACTCTAACAAAATAATCTACCTCAGACAAAAGACCTGATGGAAAAATAACTATTCTTGCTATCAAGGCAGCAAGGGTCGAATAAGCTAAGCAATTAAACCATCTAAATATTTTTGAAGACTCTTTTATATTCTGTGCGCTCACAACACCTAAAAATCTGGATAAAAATGTCGCTGCTGAAGTAACTAAAATTATAAAAAAAATATTACTGGTCATTTATCTCTCCAATAAAAAAAGCGATAGTGCCAGCTGTTACACCTCCAAATAAAATGCACCATTCAGGTGATATAAAATAAAAAGCCGGTCCAAGAATTGTTCCTAAAATAATTGATAAACTAATCTTTATGGTTTTCATAGCTCCAACCATCATACAGGTAAAGTAAATGGGATTAATTATTGCTAATCCAATTAATATTTCTCTATTTAAAAAATCTGATGCAAAATATCCTATAACAGTTGAAATAATTGCCACCGACCAAGTCGCGGCCCCGATTCCAATCCAAAAATCAATTCTAGATTTTTTATTTATTTGATCATAATTATCTTTCATTATTAGCCAAGAAGAAACGGCTATGAAATGACACGATAAGTAATATTTCCATTTAGGTTGTGATTTATGCATTAACAATGGCATTAAAGAAACTGTCATTGGATAAAGTCTTGCATTAACTAACCATACGGCGATAAATATATTTAATAATGATGCTCCCACGATCATAGACTCTGCCATAACCAATGAACCAGGTAATGCGTAGGTTAAAAAAGTAGAAAAAATACTTTCTTGAATTGTAAATCCAATATTTTTTAAAAGTGCTCCAATAGCAATAAAACTCGCACCTAAAGCTATGGCTGGACTTCTAACTCCCTTTATAGAAGCAAATCCTTTAAAAAAATATTTTGAATCAATCATTATCCGCCTAGGAATAGGCGTCCAACATCAGGATTATCTAAAAGTTCATCTCCCTTACCGGCTATTGCAGTTTGCCCTGATACCAAAACATAACCAATGTCAGCAAATTCTAATCCTTTTTTTGCGTTCTGCTCTACGAGAATAATTGTTTTTTTTTCGTTTTCTTGAAGATCTCTTAAAATTTCAAATACCATTTCTATATATCTTGGCTCTAGTCCAATAGATGGTTCATCGACTAGCAAGACTGACGGCTTCATGACTAGGGCTCTTGAAATTTCTAATAATCTTCTTTCACCACCTGATAAAACTTTGGCGGGTTGATTTCTTCTATTGCCTAATCTATCATATTTTTTTAAGATTTTTTCAGCTTCTTCAAAAGATTCTTCTGTCTTATCTTTTATAAAACCTCCCATCAATAAATTTTCCTCAACGGTCATATCTGGAAATACAGAGTTATCTTGCAAAATATATGCTATGCCAACTGATTTTAATTTTTCGGCAGGTGTTAAAGACGTTATCTCTTTACCATCAATTTCAATTTTTCCTGAAAAAATATTTGTAAACCCATATATAGAGTGAAGTATTGTTGACTTACCAGCACCATTGGGTCCAATTAAACATAACGATTGAGCCTTACTAACAAATAAATCAAAATTATGAAGTATCTCCATTTTCCCATAACCTGCGTTAAGGTTTTTAATTGTTAGATGAACATCTTTGGAAGACAAATTTTTTAAATCTTCCGCTGCTGGCGCTTTACCTAAGACTTCATATTGATTTGACATTATTGAGCTCCTAAATAAGCATCTATCACACGCTTATCATTTTTGATTTCATCTGGTGTTCCTTTGGCAAGCATTTTTCCATGAGCTAAACAAAAAATATCTTCAGCTAATTGCATGATTACTTTCATATTATGCTCAATTACTAAAAGTGTGATGCCAAAATCTTGATTTACCTTGATCAATCTATCAATAATTCCATTGATTAACGTTGGGTTTATTCCAGCAGTAGGTTCATCTAATAATAACATTTCTGGTTCGTTCATTAATGCCATGGCGAGTTCTAATAACTTTTGTTGACCAAAAGATAAATCCCCTGCTCGTAATTTTCTTTTTTGGTACAAACCAACAAAATTTAATAAATTTTCTGCTTTTTCTGTAAGGTCTTTTGGTATTTTAGAAAATATTGTAAATATACTTGCATCACTTCCTTTATGGCTAATAAGCATATTTTCTACACAATTTAATTTTCCATAAATTCTTGTTTGTTGAAAAGTTCTCAACAAACCAAGTTTTGCTATAACTGGAACCGGTAATTCTGAAACCTCTTTATTATTAAATTTAATAGATCCATTATCTATTGGGTAAGTTCCTACAATGGAATTAAATAAAGTTGTCTTACCCGAACCATTTGGTCCTATTAATCCGACAATTTTACCTTTCTCAACATTCATTGAAATATCAACATTTGCTTTTACTCCCCCGAATGATTTGCTGACATTACTTACTTCTAATATACTCATTTTAATTCTACCTGTGCTTTTCGGTCCGCTTCATCTATTGTTTCACCAAATCTTTCTGGAAATTTCTCTCTTAACCATCCCATTATTCCCTCAGGGAAATAAATTACTATTACAACTATAAGAACTCCTAGAGCCACATACTGCCAACCTAGGAAGAAAGTCCAAAACCCTTCTTTAAAAATATGAAAAACTGTAGCTCCAATAACAGGGCCCCACAAAGTTCCTTTACCTCCTAAGATAGCCATCAAGACCATAAATACTCCCATTTCTCTTCCATCAAATGCAACATCTGTTGAGTCTATGTAGCCAACTAATCCTCCCATTATACCTCCTGCTAAACCACAGAAGAAAGCTGATATCATCCACCCAATAATTTTATACTTCATTGTTTGAATTCCCATTGCTTCAGCTTTATCTTCATTGTCTCTAATTGCATTTAGTATCAATTTAAATCTTGTGGAATAAATTGCTCTTACAGCAATGAATGTTAGTACAAGAGCTACAAAACTTAATAAGTAGAAAAATTCTCCTCTTGCTTCTAAGCCACCTACGTCTGGAAATGGGGGTGTTGTAAAACCTTGGCCAGCCCCAATAATTTCTATTCCTCCAGAAATTTCTCCTGCAGCTACTCCTAAACCTAAAGTACAAATTGCAAAATAATGACCTCTTAATCCTAAAATTGCATAACCAATCAATCCTGCAACTATTGTCGGAACTATTGCAGCAACTACTAAACCTACCGCCATCCCTTGAAAAAATTGAGCAGGAGTGTGTACAAATGTTTTTTCTCCACCGCTCTCAGTCCATTCCGCAAGAGGGAAAAACATTCCAACCTGAACAGACGCACATAAGTACATGCCCAAACCATAAAATAAAATATTTCCAAATGTATTATATCCCATTTCTCCACCTTGAATATTCCACGTAAGAGCTAATACAATTAAGACACAAAGTATTGATAATTGAACTTTAAAAGCAGGAAAAATAAATGGTGCTGTTATTCCAAAAACTAATATTGCAGTATATAAAATAATATTTTTATTTATCATTTTCAAACATCAATTAGATTTAATCTTTCTTATTTTCAAATATGTCATAGCTCTACCTTTGCAAAACTTATAGTCATTATCTCCTAATTTTTTTCCAGTCGCATCGTCAAACAGTTTCCAATTATATTTTACACAATCTTTTGGTTTTTTTCCTAAACTTAGTATTTTAAGTTCTACAGTTCTTGCTCCACGATCTGTAACTGAGAATGTTCTAGTTTCACCTTTTTTCCAAAAACCTAAGGGAAACTTGCATCCATTTTTAATATATTTAGTCCCTGATCTTCTTTGATCATATACTCTTCCCATACACTGACCGTCATTAGTAACCGTAAAAAGTTGAGTTTTTTTTACTCTACCCTCTCTATTTTTTTGCGTTCTCTTGTAAACTTTGATAATTTCCTTAGATCCTGGAGCTCTCCAATCAATAGGACCTACAATTTTTTTTCTACGTTTTTCACCAAAAATTTTATCAGCAGGAGTAAATTTTATTTCAGTATCATCTCTTATCTCTCCGCCAGTAAAAAGTTCTAGTGGTATAAATCTTTCATTTCCCAAAGATAAATTTGGAAATGTTAACAATAATATCATTAGTAATATTTTTCTCATTTTAAATATTCTCTTTTTCTTGATAATTTAAATCTTCTATAAACCAAAATTAAATTATTTTTATTCATAATATTATAATTTTTTTGCTATAAATTTTTTGATGTCCTCTAGATAAGGCGTAAAACACATATCAGATGCAATATTGTGTCCAGCAGCTTTTTTTTTCATTTCAGCTTTTTCTTTAGGATCTACTACAGTCCAAGCTTTCGATTTATGGCCGTAATCCCAATTATGCTTTATTTTCCAACCACTGTTCATTCTATATTTTATTTTGCATTCTACTCCATTAATTATAAATTCCTTTCCATTTGGACTGTTGTGAACTGGAAGTTCAACCCATTCAGCACCAGGCTTATCTCCAATCCACCTCATATAACTTGAAATTCCTAAATAGCTACTTGCTCCATCCATTTCTCCATGGAAAGTTAAAGCGTCTAATTTTTCTGCACCTCTTATTTCATCTAACTGAAACTCTCTCATTAAATCATTATCAATATTATCCCAACAATTCGGATTAAGAGAAATTGCAGCATTATAAACTTCTGGAAACACAGCCTCCATTCTTAAACTTCCAATACCCCCACATGAATGGCCTGAAATAAAAAGTTGGTTTCTTGGTGTTCCTTTTTTAACAAATATATCCGCAATTGCACTATTTATTGCTGCTCTATTTTTTAAGGGAAAATTACTAACATATTCTGGAACTTGTAAAATATCATCTTTAGAGGTTTTTACTTTTTTTATATAAGTTGGTGGTCCCCACATACATTTCCAATATGGTGGAGTAAAATATAATTTTTTACCCTTATACATATGCTCCCCTTTTACACACTTGTTTTCATGTGTATAAAGACCAGCTTTCCATAATTCCATATTAATCCAAACAACTAATTCTTTACCATCTATAATTGTTCCTGAAAGTTGGGCTAATACACTTTGCATACTATTGTTTTTTTGAATACAAAAACGAGAACCTTTTTTTACATGCCATGATCCACGATTAAAAACCATAATTATTTTATCTTGAGGATTTTCAATGTCATAACCTTCAATAAATTTACCTTTGCCGTCCTTATAGTATAAAAATCCACTTTTCTTTATTTCACGACCTTCGCAAGCAAGAACTGTCGATGACACAAACACTGAAAATAAAATTAAAAGTATAATTTTTCTTATCATTTTAAATATTCTCTTTTTCTTGATAATTTAAATCTTCTATAAACCAAAATTAAAACTAATAATAAAAATACTGCACCTATTCTAAATTCAGTGCCTAAAATATAGTCCGCGAATTCCTCAAAAACTCCTAATCCCATACCTGATAATGCTACTCCTGGTAAATTTCCTAATCCAGCAACTATTACAATCATAAAAGATCTAATTGTATAGGGTAATCCCATGTAGGGATGAATTGTAAATGTAATAGAAATTAATGCTCCGGCAACACCACAAAGAGCTGCATTAATGCCAAATGTTGCTGCATAGACTTTCTCTGTATCTACTCCTAGAATCTTTGCTGCTCTTGCATTCTGTGCGGTCGCTCTAATTGCACGACCAAGCTTAGACTTTTTCATGTAAATTACTAAGCAAATTGCAAATAAAATACTAATAAATGCAGAAAATATTTTTGAATTTGGTAAAACTACTGCACTATCAAATAAGAATGTTGTTCCATAACCTGAATTAGCTAAAACAACGTCTGCTCCAAATGCAAAATTCATTAACTGCATAAAAAGAATACTTATGCCAAATGTAGCAAGAATTGAGATGAATAAATCTCTATCAACAACTTTGTTAATTACTAATTTATAAAGACCTACACCAACAAAATACATTATGATTGGCGCAACGATTACACCCCATGCTGGATGAATTCCATAAAGATACATAAAATATGCAATGTATCCTCCAAGAATAACTAAATCACCTTGTGCAATATTTATGATATTCATAACACCCCATTGCAAAGCCATACCATAAGCAATTAGTGCAAATAAAATTCCAAGAAGGACTCCATCCAAGCAAGCTTGAACACTTATCATTGGATATTGAAAAACCATGAAATCCATAATGTTCTCTTAAAAAAAAATACCCCCTAGAGTATAGGGGGTATTTATAGATTAGTTATTATCTTTTAGACCACTTAGGAATTGGGTGAATTAATTCAGCAGAAGCCCACTTTAATGGAGCTACAACTTTATTTTCACATTTTCCTGCATCGTCACACATAACTTGGAAAAGAACCATCGGCTTGTCAACATTTTGACCACCCGGTGCGAACTTTATGTTTCCATAGAAAGTTTGCATGTTAGTTGCTGCAAGAGCATCTCTTACTTTCTTTTGATCGAAAGAATTTGCTCTTTCAAAAGCGTCTTTAAAAACTAACAATGCTGCTGACGACTCAGCTGCTTGATATGGCGGATCGTAGCCAAACTCTTTTGTAAAGTCTGCCGCATAAGTCATACCATCTTTAAAAAAATCATCTTTATAAGTTAGTGTTTTATGCCATTGAGATGCACATAATGAGTACTGAGAATTTTTACCATGTTGTTTTGATAATTTCGCAGCATCGCAGTGTGTCATCGCTAACATCGGAACATCTACTTTCATTTCAGCAATTTGTCTGACTGCAGTTAATGCTCCTTTTGTATGTCCTGAAACAACTAAAACGTCTGGCTTCATTTGTTTTACTTTAACCAATGTAGCAGCCATATCATTAAGCTCTTTAGGCAGTTTATCGTCGATTATGATTTCAGATCCAGTCTCTTTTGCTGCATCTAAAATACCTAATCTAACGTCTTGTGAAAAAGCATCTTGTTCAAATGCTTGTGCAATTCTAACACCTTTTCCACCATTTAACTCAACTGCTGTTCTAATTGCTACATCAAGATATAAGTTAGCTGGAGCTAAAACTGCAAATAGATATTTGTAACCTTTAGTAAACAAAGATCTAGAAGCACCATTTGCCTCAACCATTGGTACACCATATTTTTCTGTTACCGGAGCAATTGCTTTTGTTAATCCAGAACTGTATGGACCAAGCATAAACTCAACACCATCTTGTGAGATTAATCTTTCTGCAAGTTGCGCTGCTCTTTTTGGGTTTGACTCATCATCATAATAAATAATTTCAAACTTATAAGTTTTTCCACCAACTTTAACTCCGCCCATGCTGTTAATTCTGTCAACGGCCATGTTATAGCCATTTTGAGTATGAACACCATTGGAAGAATATTTTCCAGTTAATGAAATAGCAGATCCTAAAATTATCTTATCTCCAACTACTTTTGCAAAAGATGTTACAGACGTAGATAATAATATTGCTAATGCAGAAATAAAACTCAAGATTATTTTATTTATTTTCATTTTATTTCCTCTTTGATTAATTAATTAATAAGCAATTAAATAAAGAATTTAAAAATATTGCAAGTGACAAAAAGACATTCGATTCTATTAATATTGTTGTGACACAATAATAATTAGAGCAATTATAATTAAAACACTCGCTGAGATTGTATTGATAGTTTTTGGATTAGCTTTTATCCATACGATTAATTTTTGTGCAAGTATGGCGTAACCAATCAAAGATAGAAAATCTAAAACAACATAAGTACCGATTAAAATAAAAAATTGAATTATATAATTTGAATTAAAATCAATGAATTGTGGGAATATTAGTGGAAAAAATAACCATGCTTTGGGGCTTGTGCCTGCAACTAAAAAACCATCTCTAAAAAATGAAAAAATACTTTTTGAATAAACTTTCTTTGAATTAATTGATTTAGGTTTTGATTTATAAACGTCGTAAGCTAAATAAAGTAAATAAAATATTCCAACCCATTTGATCACATTTAAAAAAATTGGGTTATTAGATAAAAAAGCTCCTAATACAAAGATTACTAAAGTTGCTTGAACAATATTTGCAGTAATATCTCCTAAAGCTGTCCACACACACTTTTGCACCCCATAATTCATTGAATAAGAAATAATCACTATCCTTGGTGTCCCTGGAGTAATAAAAAGAAAAAAAATGATTTGTAAAAAGAGGATAAAATCTAGGGGGAGCATGAAAAGGATAGTCCTTAAAAACCGGGAGCTAAAGATGGCTAAGAAGGACTATCTAAAGTAATATAACAGAATCAAAAAAAAATGCATTATTGATTTTTTTCAAATATAAGGATTTTATGAAAAAAAAAGGTCACAGGCCTATTACCCGTGTCAAAAATCCACAGCCAAATATCGAAGATCCAGACTGGGTCATCTGGGCGGCCTGGGCCGATAGGATCACTTTTGAGGAAATAGAGAAAAAAACTGGATATCGAGAGTCTGATGTTATTAAGATCATGAGAAGATCTCTTAAACCTTCCTCTTTTAGATTATGGAGAAAAAGAGTACATCAAAAAAGTATTAAACACCGAAAAAAATTTGAATATTCTAGAAAACAATTGTCTGGTAAAATTCGAAAAGGTGATTATTTATAAAATATGAAAAAAGTTACAATTTATACTGGGCCATTTTGCAATTACTGTGATGCCGCTAAAAGATTATTAACTAGAAATAACGCTCAATATAATGAAATTAATATTGGTAAAGTAGATGGTGCAATGGATGAAATGATTAAGAAAGCAAATGGAAAAAGAACTATTCCACAAATTTTTTTTAATGACGAACATATTGGTGGCTATGATGAAGTAAGGGCTTTAGAGAAAGAAAATAAATTACAAGATCTCTTAAAATAAAACGAAGTAAATTACTAAAAAAATCAAGGTATATTCGAAAAAACTTTTGAAAATTATTATTTGTTTTTCATTAAACTTTTGATTTATATATTTTTTTAGAAAATAAAAACCGATATTTACTAACAAAATTCCAATTACAACACCGATAATAACAGACTTAATTGTGAAATTTTTATAACCAAAGTAACAAGCTACTACAAAAGTGAGCCAAGAAACTTTGGTAATAAATATTTTAAATAGAATACCAGCCTTTTTGCTAAATACTGACTGAGTTTTTATTATGGAGTATGACCAAATAATTCCTATTAAAAAACTAATATATTTAATTAACATTATTAATTAGCGTAACAGATTTATTTAGTTTTAGAAAAGTTACTTAAGAGTAATAGTTACTACAGGTTCTTCAGCCCATATTTGACATAAATTACTGCCATTATTATTAACAGAGATCGCTTCAGATGTACCAAAAGATATATCAATCGTTGGTGCAATTAGTGCTACAGTATAGGGTGATGTTAATTCGTAGATAAGTATATGATCATCATCTGAACTACCATCTGCATGTTGAGTTTGATGTTTTGATGTACCAACTCCTTGATCATACTCTTGACTTTGATCAGCGTCTACATCGTCACAATCTGCATTGTTACACCTAGTAAATTGATCGTTAATTAAATACATATTCATTTCAGCTCTTGTTCCACCTTCTGCTACCGCAGGCTTATGAGTGTATTTATTTGCATCTTGATCACCTGCGTACATGTCATCGGTTGTTGCGATTGTAACACATTCATCTGTATTTCCATCCCCACCACTAATTGCAGTTTTTGATCTAACTGAAAACTTTCTGTCAATTGTAACTCTCATATGAGTGTAAGTTGTTCCCAGAGGTAATAAAGCTGGATCACCATAAGCTGCTGCAACTGCACCTTCACCAACGGCTGCAATGTCTATAGTACGATCACCACTTCCAATTACAACTGCATTTTCACAACTCGTAACTCCTGTGCTCGCTGTGCATAATTCTACTTTTCTCATTGTAACTTTGTAAATATCTGCAGGGCCACTTGCTGCAAAGGATATTTGTATAGAACCAACCCATAAAATTAAAGAAAGAATAATGATATTAAAAATATTTTTCATATTAATCAGTTCTTGAGATTGTTGAGAGTCCCTTAAATTCGACCACTATTTTATTATTTCGATTTACTTTTGTTAATAGTTCTCCTGACATATCTTTCTCTTCTTTCCATGCGCTATCACTTAAAAAACCATCTTGCAATGAAGGGCCTGACCTTGGTGGGTGCACAAATGTAATATTTGCGTACCACTCATCTTCTAGACCATCTTTATCTTTATCGTCAAATGCCAATTCTAAATTCAAGGTTGGTGATAACAAGAGTTCAGAACCTATTTTCATACCTTTAATATCGTCTCGATCTCTTCCTTCCCATTCATAATTATTTACGAATAAATTGGCCCAATGCATGAATGGTATCTGTGAAGCTAATCTTAAATCATACCCATCTAAAACTTTTTCATCCGTTCCATCATCAATTTTAAAATAATAGTTATATCCAAAATCTAAAGTTGCATTTCTAGCCTCTAAGCCTAAACTAGATCTAGCATTACCAATATCATCATAATCAAAAAAGGCATTAAAACCTGTCATCGTAGTTTTATCACCATTTAATATTCTTTTACCAAAACCAAGATTTCCAATTATTCTCTCATCATTATTCTTATCAGCATTAAATAATGAGAATTGTGTAAAAAGGTTTCCATTATCTGTATTTGAGATTTCTCTTACAGCTAAAATACTATAGTCAGGCTCATAATTTTCCCTTAAATCAATACTGACTTCTGTATCACCCTCACCCGGAATTATATTGCTGACATATTCTGAAACTTTTTTTGAAATATCTTCAGCGTTTACTGAAGAAAATAAAAATAAAGTAAAAATGATTGATAATATTTTTTTCATTAAATCCTTTTAAAATAATTAGTTATATATGTATAGAAAAACTTTTCTTATTTTTCCTTAAAAACTAAACAAATTCCATTATTACAATATCTTTTTCCTGTAGGTTGCGGTCCGTCTTCGAAGATGTGACCGTGATGACCACCACAATTTTTACAATGATATTCCGTTCGTGGGTAACCAATTATGTGATCAGTTTTTGTTTCAAAGACATCGGGTAACGATTCGTAAAAAGATGGCCAACCTGAACCACTTTCATATTTTGTTTTTGAGTCGAAGAGTTTTATATCGCAATTTGCGCAATGATAACTTCCATCTCTTTTTTCGTTATTTAATTCACTACTACCTGGTCGTTCGGTCCCTTCTTCAAACATAACTAACTTTTGTTCTGCAGAAAGGTTAGGATTCTTCTTTTTCATAAAATTAAATTAGTTTAGCACATGAGCTATGTAAAAAAGAATGTAATTCAACAAGTTTTTTGGGATCATTATTATAACCACCCCCAAGAACACCACAAAGTGGAATATTTTTAGAAAAAAAATTTTGTGTCACTAGTTCATCTCTTTGTTTTATACCTTCGTCAGAAATTTTTATTTTGCCCAATCGATCATTAAAATGAATATCAACTCCAGCTATGTAAAAAACAAAATCAAAATTCTTATCATCAAATTGTTTAAGATTATCTTTTAATAAACTTAAATACTTTTTATCTTCCATATTATCCTCAAGTTCTATATCAAGATCACTTATTGATTTTTTTGCAGGATAATTTGATTTGGAATGCATACTAAAAGTAAAAACATCTTTGTTATCCTTAAAAATATCAGAATTACCATTTCCTTGATGGACATCTAAATCTAAAATTAATATTTTTTTTACAATTTTTTTATTTAATAAATATTGTGTAGCAACGGCAACATCATTAAATACACAATAACCAGCTCCACTATTAAAGTTTGCATGATGACTGCCACCCGCAGTATTGCATGCAATTCCATAATTAAAGGCTAATTTTGAAGCTAGCACTGTGCCACCTGTAGCAATTAGAGATCGCTGAATTACACTGTCAACTAAAGGGAAACCAATTTTTTTTATTCCATTTTGATCTAATGTTTTATTTTTGATGTCGTTAATATATTTTTCAGAATGTGCTCTTTTTAAAGTTTTATTAGAACATGGATAAGGTAAGTGAAATTTTTGGATAATTTTTTTATCTAATAAAAATTTTGCTAAATCACCAAATTTATAAATAGGAAATTTATGATCATCGCCAATCTTAGCAAAATAATCCTTATGATTAACAACTGGCAAATCCATTATTATTCTATCACCCGAATAGGTTTCCCATTTACACAACTCTCTAGCGCCTCGATCATTTGATTATAAAATATTTCATAATTTTCCGAAGTCACATATCCAATATGAGGTGTCAGTAAAGCATTAGGTAAAAATCTTAGTTTATTATTTTCTGGTAGGGGTTCTTTTTCATAAACATCTAAGCCTGCTCCGGCTATTTCATTTGTTGAAAGAGCTATAATTAAATCATCCTCATTAACAATTGGACCTCTAGAAGTATTAATCAAAAAAGATGTTTTCTTCATTTTGTCAAACTCTTTGATCGTAATACAATCTTTGTATCTGTCACCTCCCTGAACATGAATAGACAAAAAATCTGAATTTTTTATTAAATCTTCCTTTGAGCAAGGAAGAACATCTAATTCTTTACAAGTATCTAGATTTAGATTTTCACTCCATGCCATTATCTGCATTCCAAAAGCTTTTCCAATTTTAGCAACTTGACTGCCTACTTTTCCTAAGCCAATCAATCCCAAAATTTTACCTTTAAGTTCAACACCAACAGTTGTCTGCCAATATCCTTGATACATGTTGTCTATCTCAGTTTTTAAATTTCTTGCTAAACCTAATATCAAAGACCATGTCAACTCAGGTGTAGGATTAGAATTCATCTCGGTGCCACAAATAATGATTTTTCTTTTTTTTGCAGTCTCAAGATCGATTGATTTATTTCTTAGTCCACTTGTTATTATGAATTTAAGCCTAGTTAAATTATCAATTAAATTTTTTGTTAATGGAGTTCTTTCACGCATAACAAGTAATGCTTCAAAATCAGATAGTTGATCAATAGCATCAGCTTCATCTAAAAACGGTTCACTAAAAATTTTAAACTCATATTTTCCTGATAATTTTTCAATATCAATAAATTGTTGAAATATATTTTGATAATCATCTAAAATAGCAACTTTAAGCATTAATTTTCCTATTAGATAAATAGATACCGGATAATATTAAGATTGCTCCTGCAAAATGATATAATTCAAATTTTTCTTTGAAAAAAATAATTGCCATAATGGCGCTAAATAAAGGCATTAGTTGAATAAACATAGTTGATCGATTTGGACCAATTATTTCAATTCCCTTTTGCCAAAAGTAATACGCAGCTATGGCTGGAAAAACTGCTACATAAATAAGTATTAATAAAAATTCTTTATTTAAATTTAGCTTTAATCCAATTGATTTCTCGTAAAAAAATTGAGGTATCAAAAAAAGTACTCCTACTGAAACCATTAATTGTATCAAAGTAAACTGTGAAAGTTTAAATTTATTTTTTTTAAGTAAAGTTGAATAAAGCGACCAAGTAATTACACAAACTAGCATCCACATATCCCCCTTATTAAAATTTAAAGAAATTATCTTTTGAATGTCTCCATTTGAAATTATTGATCCAATTCCTATTATTGAAAGTATTAATCCAAATAGTTGAAAAATATTTGTTTTTTCAATTTTCATTAATGAAGAAAGAACTATTGTGGCAGCAGGAATAGCAGCAAGCATTAGAACAGCATTTATAACTTGCGTATAATTAAGTGCAAAGTAAACAACCGAGTTAAATGTACTAATCGTAATTACTCCCATAAAACTAATTACAAGCCAGTTTTTTTTTATATATGGCAAATTTCTGTAAATTTCTTTGTAAGTAAAAGGTAATAGAATAAACCAAACAGAAATCCACCTGAAAACATTAAGAGTTAAAGGTGGAATTTCAAAAAATGTTGCAAATTTTCCTACAATAAAATTACCTGACCAGCACAATGTGGCTAGTACCAAAAATAAATAAGCTAAATAATTTTTATTTGACACAAAATCAAGAAAATCTTACAGAGCTATAAGGGTTCAAGTTCAGATTAGTATTTTCTTTTGCAATCATTCCGGATACAATTTTCCCAGATATTGGTCCTAATGTCCATCCCAAATGATGATGACCAAAACAATAAAATACATTTTTGTGATTTTTCGAGGGGCCCATTACAGGTAAAAAATCAGGTAAAGTTGGTCTAAATCCTAACCACTCATCCTCATGTTCTGGCAGGTCTCCCATCATATATTTTGCATTTTCTATTAAATTTTTAATTCTTGATTTTGAGAGAGGATTTTCTAATCCTCCAAACTCAACTGTACCTACCACTCTTAAACCTTGTTCCATAGGCGTAATACCGAAACCTCTATTAGAAAAAATTACAGGTCTGCTTAATAAATGATCACAATCTTTAAAATGTATATGGTAACCTCTTTCAGTATCAAGCGGAATTTTTTCTCCTAGATTATCAGTCAATCTTTTTGAAAAAGCACCACAAGCTATTACCATTTTATCAAATAAATATTCATCCTCATCACTGATTAAAATTGGTTTTTCGTTCTCAAATTTTATATCTTTAATATTTACCTTATTAAATTTTCCACCTTTATTTAGAAAAAGTTCAAAAAACTTTAGTAAAATTTTTTTTGGATTTCTTGCATGTCTAGCATAGGGGTAATAAACACCCGCATGATAGAATGGTTTTAAATTAGGCTCTAAGTCATGTATTTCACTTTTGTTAACTAATTGTTGCTTAACACCTAACTCGTCTCTAACTTTAATTTCAAGTTCTCTGCTTTTTAAATCTTTATTATTCCAAATATATAAAATGCCTTTATTTTCAACCAAACCATCCAAATTTATTTCGTCAAATAATTCATCGTATGCTGGTAATGCTAAATCTAATATTTGGTGCATATTTTTTGCAGTATGCATCATTTTATTTTTTGAAGTATTTAAAATAAATTTAATAAACCATGGAATCATTTTTGGAACATAATTCCATTTAAGCGCTAGAGGTCCAGTTGAACTCATTAGCATTGCTGGCACATCTGTTAGAATATCTGTTCTATTGAGAGATAAAGATGCATAGGGTGAAAAATGGCCCGCATTACCGTAAGATGCTGCAGGACTGCCCGGGCTCTCACGATCAAAAATTGTTACATCAAATCCTTTTTTTTGAAGAAATAGTGCATTCGAAATTCCTTGTATTCCAGCTCCTACAATTCCTACTTTTAAATTATTATTCATAAAAAATGTATACAATTATTTTATTAAATAATTTAAGCGACAAATTATACTCAAGCAATGGATTGTTGATTATGAACTCTTGAGCTCATAACGATACCAAAACCAGTCATGGTTGCTAACATTGATGAGCCTCCATAGGACATGATTGGTAATGGAGATCCAACAATAGGCAATAAGCCTAAAACCATACTCATATTTATTGTGATATAAACAAAGATTGAAGCACCAAAACTATAACAAAATATTTTAGCAAAATAACTTCTTGAATTAGCTCCAATTACAACAATTCGATAAATTATTATTGCATAAATTAAAAGTAAAACTGCTGAACCAATAAAACCAAATTCTTCAGAAAAAAGTGTAAAAATAAAGTCAGTGTGTTTTTCAGGTAAAAATTCTAAGTAACTTTGTGTTCCTTTTAAAAAACCCTTTCCAAATACCCCTCCTGAACCTACAGCAATTTTCGATTGAATAATCTGGTAACCAGCGCCCAAGGGGTCTCTATCTGGATTTAAAAAACTTAAAACTCTCAATTTTTGATAAGGTTTTAAAAATGCTATAATAAAAGGTAATGAAATAACAAAACCTAATAAAGTATAAATAAAGTACTTATAATTCACACCCGCAAACCACAAAACTGCAATACCGCTTATTGCAATTAAAATTGAGGTTCCTAAATCTGGTTGGACAATTACTAGACCCATTGGTAAGAGAATAATAATCAAAGAAGTTAAAATCGTATAAATTGAATTCACATTTTGTAACTTCATTCTATGAAAGTATTTTGCAAGACATAAAATAATAAAAATTTTCATTAGTTCTGAAGGTTGTAAATTGATGAAATATAAATCTATCCATCTCTTTGATCCAGATGATGAAATTCCAAAAAAATATGTACAGATTAATAATATAGCAATTCCTAAATATGATAAATATCCGATGGAAAACCAATATTTAATATTTATAAATGAAAAAAATATCATCATAACTGTAAAAACAGCCAATTTTATAAAATGACTTTTTGTGTGAAATAATATCTGACCACCATCAGTAGAATACATTGTAGCAAGACTAATAAAGCCAAGTAACAAAATACAAATCAATAATATATAATCAAAATTTTTAACTTTTTGTAATATATCCAAATTATTTTTGTTAAGTCTTGAATGCTGGTACATTAAATATCCATATATCTTTTATTTTTAATCGATTGTCTTAATTCATGCCTGTCAATAACTAGTTTAAATAATTTTTTAGCCATTGGTGCAGCAGTGGTACTTCCATTTCCACCGTGTTCTACCAATATACTAAGTGCATATCTTGGTTGTTTGTAAGGACCAAAAGCAACATATAAAGCGTGATCTCTTTCCTCATAAGGAATTTGAAAAGTCTTTAAATCTAACTCTCTATCTTTTTCGGTTATCTTTTTTACTTGTGCAGTTCCTGTTTTACCAGCAAATTGATATTTTATATTATCTATCCTTGAACGATAAGAAGTACCCATGACTTCATTCGTTGAACTGAACATTGCATCTTGTATAATTCTTATGTTTTTTGAATTTTTATATAATGGGATAAATTTATCTAATTTTTTTGAATTATTTTCATTAATTACAAGATTAGGATAAATTTTATATCCTCCATTAGCTATTTGAGCAGTCATTAAGCATAATTGAATTGGTGTTGTTTGGATATAACCTTGGCCAATACCTGTAATCATGGTTTCTCCTAACAGCCAGCCTTTGCCTAGAGCATTTTTTTTCCATTGAGTATTTGGTATTAAGCCATCTTTTTCAATTTCAAATAGATTTCCAAAAACCTTTTTACCTAAGCCAAATTTTTTTGCTGTTTCACTTAATTTATCTACACCAAGTTTTCTTGCAATCTCATAAAAATAAGTATCACATGACTGTTTCATTGCATTTCTCAAGTTCATATAACCGTGGCCCTCCTTTTTCCAACAGTGATATGTTTGGTCATACATTTCTGTTTTTCCTGTACATCTAACAGTAAAATTTGGATTTATGATTCCGTTTTCTAAAGCAGAAAGTGCAACAATTGGTTTAATTGTCGATCCAGGAGAATAGTTTCCTTGTAAAGTTTTATTTAACAGGGGCTTCATAGGGTTGTTTCTAATCATTTGCCACTCGTCTTGACTTATTCCAAAAACAAATAAATTTGGATCAAAAGACGGTGAAGAATGCATAGCAATTATGGATCCCGTATAAATGTCCATGACACAAATAGAACCAGCTTGGTCTTTTAATAATTCATTAGCTAGTTGTTGGACTTTGGTATCGATAGTTAATTTTAAGGTTTTGCCTCTTTCACCTTTTTGAAACTCTAATTGACTTATTCTTCTTCCATAGGCATTTACTTCATATCTTTCTATATCATTTGAACCAATTAGTTTTTCCTCAAAAGTTTTTTCTAAGCCAATTTTTCCAACTTTAAGACCCGGCACAAAATTTTTCTTTATTATGCTGGTATTTTCAATATCTACTTCATTAGCTTGACTGACATAACCAATAACATGGGTAAAATCCTCTTTATAAGGATAGTTTCTAGAAATTGAGATGACAGGTTTAACACCATTTAAATCATATAAATGGTTATTAATTTTTGAAAATTTTTCCCAGCTCAAATTATCAGAAACAATTAAAGTTTCCCAAGGTTTATTTTCTTTCTTTTTTTTTAATATTTTATTAAATTGTCTGTCTGACAACTCTAGCAAATCTTTTAGTCGATAAATAACATATCTAAAATCCTCAACTTGTTCAGGAATTACATGTAATTGATAAGCTTCAAAGTTACCAGCAATCACATTGCCAAAATAATCACGAAATTCCCCTCTTACTGGAGCAAGTTTCCATTCACGAATTCGATTTTTATCTGAAAGAGTTAAATATTTTTTGTTTTCTTTAACCTGTAAAAAAAATAACCTACTTACTATACCCACCATTATAAAAAATTTAAGTGAGCTGGTAATAAACATTCTTCTGTTTATCGAATTAAGTTTTGTAACATTATCACTAGAAGAACTAATCATTTAAACTTTTTATATAATATTTAAAAATAAAAACAAAGGCTATGTAAAATATGAAAGTAAAAAAAATATTTATTAAAAAACTGTTTAGTTCAAGATTATAAGAAAAAAATAATGATAATATGGAATAATTAATTGAGCTGATTAAGCAAATAATAAATAAAAAATAAAACCAATCCTTAATAGGATTTGGTCTAATTGTAATATTCCTTATATAAGACGTTGCAATACATATTAATATATATGACAGGCTGCTGATACCTAAAGGCAAACCAACAACTGTGTCATTTATTAATCCTGCAATAAATACCAAAAGATAATCAAAATGTTTAAAATCCTTTAAAGTGAAGAAAAAAATTAAGATAAAAGGAAAATTAAATGAAAAATACTTAAGATTTAAATAGTTAAAATCAAATTCATTTAAGACTGATATAAACAAAACAATCAGTGGCATCAAACCATAGAATTTAAACAGTAAGCTTTTTGATTTTAATTTACTCATTATTAATTTCCTTGCTTAGTACACAATTTCTATATTCAGGTGAGTTAATTTCAAAACCTTTATTATTAAGAAAACTTTTTCTACACTTATGACCGTGTTCTAAATTAAGTCTTAAAAAAATTATTTCATCTTTATCTACATCGAATTGATTAATCTTTTTTTTTTGAATAAAAATCTCATTTTTCATTCTAGAAATGTTTGATTTAAGAAAATTTAACTCACCTTTTAATTTTTCATTTTCTTCTTTAAATTTTAAATTACTTTCGTCTATAATTTTAATTTCATCTTCAAGAATATTTAACTTAGTTTCCAAAGTAGTATCTAAATTTCTAGAATTTATTTCATTTAACTCTTTATCTAAATTAATTACAGGAGACCTAGTCTCAATTTCAGCAAAAACATATTTAAGTTGTGAAAAATCTGAAAAAAATTCTACAAAATACTTGTTTGTCACATTTTTTTTTGCCTTTAATTTCCCTATTGGAACACCACTTTTAAAAATTGCTCCTGTGCCTGAAGTATATATGATGCTCTCTTCACTGAATTCATCATCAATTTTTTCCTTGGTATATTTAATCTCCCCGTAGTAATCACCTGATCCAGTGATAATTGCTTGAATATTTTGAGGCGCAATAGTAGCTGGAACATTAGAATTTAAGTCTGATAATAACAAAACTCTTGATGTCTTATAATTAACCTCAATTACTCTTCCTACCAAGTAAGATTGATCATATATAGAGGTTCCAATTCTTATGTTGTCTTTGCTACCTTTATTAATGATAATACTTTTCAAATATGGACTATCATGATCAACTATAATCTTTGCCAATATTTTGTCTGAGCTAGATACATAGTCATTTATTAGTTCCTTTAATTCTATATTTTCAAACTGAATAATTTCATTGGAAATATAATTAGATTTTAAACTTTCTAATTCGTTTTTATTTTTCTTATAGTCTTTAAAAAATGATGTGTAACTTTTTACTTCAAAAAAACTATTTTTTATAAAATTTTCTGGAATAGAAACTATGAATGATGATCTGTAAACAAATTCATTTATTCCAATTTTTAAATATCTTATGATTTTAAAATCAAAACTTGATAATGAAATTATTAAAACTGAAAATAAAGCTAGTGTTAAAAGTGAGAATTTTTGTTTTGTACTTTTTTTTAAAAAAGCAGATCTGATTGCAATAATAAAATCATCTCTGCTTTCAGCCATCGCTCTTAATATTCAGTAAGCATAGTCGAGAATGTTTGTTCTTGGTCTAAAGCTTTTCCTGTTCCAATAGCAACGCATGATAAAGGATCATCAGCAATATGAACTGGTAGTCCAGTTTCTTTTGAAAATCTTTTATCAATATTCTTTAATAATGCCCCTCCGCCAGTTAAAGTTAAACCCATATCAACTAAGTCTGCAGAAAGTTCTGGAGGTGTGCTTTCTAATGCATCTTTAATTCCATTTACCATCTCTTTTAAAATATCATTCAAGGCTTCTGCTGTGTCCTCTTCAGTAATATTTACCTCTTTAGGAGTTCCAGATCTTAAATCACGACCTTTGACAGCATAAGTATTACTATTAGTTGGTATCGCGGTTCCAATTTCTTTTTTTATTTTTTCTGCAGTACTGTCACCTATCATTAAATTATATTCTCTTCTCATGTAATTAACCATCGCAGCATCCATTGCATCACCTGCAACTCTTAAAGATTTAGAGTAAACTAATCCTCCAAGAGACATAACTGCTACTTCACTAGTTCCACCGCCAATATCTACAACCATAGAACCTGTCGCTTCAGATATTGGAAGATTTGCACCAATCGCAGCTGCGATTGGTTCTTCAATAAGCTGAACTCTTCTTGCTCCAGCCGCTAAAGCACTATCTTGAATAGCTTTTCTCTCAACTGGAGTAGAACCAGTTGGAACACAAATTAATATTCTAGGATTAGCGAAATTTCTTCCTTTATGAACTTTTTTTATAAAGTGTTTTATCATTTCCTCAGTTACAATAAAATCAGCAATAACTCCATCTCTCAAAGGTCTTATCGCTTGAATATTTCCTGGAGTTCGTCCCAACATTGTTTTAGCCTCATCACCAACTGCTAAAACTTGTTTTTTTCCTGCCTGATCTACGATTGCAACAACAGATGGTTCATTCAAAACAACGCCTTGACCTTTAACGACTACAAGTGTGTTTGCAGTACCTAAATCTATCGCCATATCTTGGCTCCAAATCTTTTTTAAACTCTCAAATACTCCCATCTTAAACTCCTCCTTTAATTTTTTGTTTTGCAATGTCTTTGTATAATGATTTTTTTTCTCTTTTTATTAACATCTTATTTAATGCATTTAGATAAGCATTTGCAGATGCAACGAGTGTATCTGTATCTGCAGATTGTCCCACAGTAGTCCTATCATTTTCCTCAATCTTCACACTAACTGTTGCTTGGGCATCAGTTCCCTCTGTGACTGCATGGACCTGATAAAGAGATAATTTTACATCATGAGGGTATAGTTCCTTAATACATTTAAATATTGCATCAACAGGACCATCTCCAGTTTGTGATGTTTTTTTAACAGCGCCGAAAACATCTAAAGTCATGTCAGCTTTTTGTGGTTCGCCTGTTCCTGCAAAGACTTTTAAAGATTTAAGATTTATTGCATTGATCTTATTATCAATTATTAAACTATCATCGACTAAAGCTACAATGTCCTCATCATATATGTGTTTTTTTTTATCTGCTAATATTTTGAATTTACCAAATGCTGCTTGAACTACATCGTCAGTTACGTCCGCATAACCTAAATCGCTTAATTTATCTTTAAAGGCATGTCTACCAGAATGTTTGCCCATAACAAGGGATGTTTTTTTTACCCCAACACTTTCAGGTGTCATTATTTCATAAGTTTCTCTATTCTTTAACATTCCATCTTGATGAATTCCCGATTCATGAGCAAATGCATTTTTTCCAACTATCGCTTTATTGAATTGAACTGGAAAACCTGTCGCGTTAGATACAATTTTTGATGCTTTACTAATTAATTCCGTTTTAATACCAGTTTCATAAGGCAACAAATCTTCTCTAGTTTTTATTGCCATTACTATTTCCTCAAGCGCAGCATTGCCGGCTCTTTCACCTATTCCATTAATTGTACATTCGATTTGTCTGACACCTGCTGATAAACCTGAAAGTGCATTTGCTACAGCTAATCCTAAATCGTTATGACAGTGTGCAGAGATGATAGCTTGATCAATATTTGGGACATTATTCTTTATTGAAGTAATTGTTCTCGCGAATTCCTCTGGTATAGAATAACCCACTGTATCAGGAATATTTATAGTCTTTGCACCACATTTTATTGCAAGTTCAATAGTTTTATACATAAAATCTAAGTTTGTTCTTGTGCCATCTTCACATGACCACTCTACGTCATCTGTAAATTTTCTTGCATAGGTTACACTTTCTTTAATAGCTCCTAGTACTTGTTCATCCGTCATATTAAGTTTATGTTTCATGTGAACAGGGCTTGTTGAAATGAAAGTGTGGATTCTAAATTTTTTTGCAAATTTTAATGATTCATGACAAGCATCAATATCCTTTTTAGTAGCCCTAGCTAATCCGCAAGGAATAGAGTTTTTCACACTTTTACTTATTGCGCTTACAGCTTCAAAGTCTCCTGGAGAAGAAATAGGAAATCCCGCTTCAATAATGTCAATTCCCATTTCATCAAAGACTCTAGAAATTTGAATCTTTTCTTCCACACTCATAGAGGCACCCGGTGACTGTTCACCATCTCTCATTGTTGTGTCAAATATGTAAACTTTATCTTTGTTGCTCATGTCTAGTTTTTTTAGAAAAACATAATACAATCTATAAGTGATATTGCAAAATAAATGTCAGTTTTTTTGTTTATTTAATTGATTTTTTTGGGTTTATTTAAAATTAGCTTTTGTCACTGTCTACAAGTTTTTTCTTACCAATCCAAGGCATCATAGCTCTAAGTTCTGCCCCCACTTTTTCAACAGGATGTTCTGCTAATTTTGCTCTAGTAGCTAAGAATTTTTTTTGACCATTTCTACATTCATCCATCCACTCTTTGGTAAACTTTCCTGATTGTATTTCTGACAAAACTTCTTTCATTCTTTTTTTTGTTTCCTCTTTATTTATGATTCTTGGACCGGATTGATACTCACCATATTCTGCAGTATTTGAGATAGAATAATTCATATTAGCAATTCCACCCTCATAAATTAAATCCACAATTAATTTTACTTCATGAACTGTTTCAAAATATGCCATCTCTGGTTCATATCCTGCTTCTATTAAGGTCTCATAACCATTTTTCATCAGCTCAACTAAACCACCGCATAAAACTGTTTGTTCCCCAAACAAATCTGTTTCAACCTCATCTTTGAATGTTGTTTCTATAATGCCAGATCTTCCACCACCAATTGCAGACGCATAAGACATTGCTAAATCTCGTGCTTTTCCTGAGCCATCTTGATGAACGGCAAATAAACACGGAACTCCACCACCTTTTTCATATTCACTTCTAACTAAATGACCAGGCCCCTTTGGCGCAACCATGAATATATCTAAGTCTTTTCTAGCTTTAATTAAATCATAATGAATATTTAAACCATGTGCAAAAGCTATACTTGTTCCTTCTTTAGCTCTTTGTTCGATATGATTTTTGTAAATTTGAGATTGTAATTCATCAGGAGTTAATACCATTACAATGTCTGCCCAAGCAGCAGCATCAGATAAATTCATTACTTTTAAGCCCTTAGATTCTGCTTTTGCAGTACTTGATGAACCATCTCTTAATGCTACTACAACTTCTTTAACTCCACTATCTTTTAAATTTAAAGCGTGAGCATGTCCTTGGCTACCATATCCAAAAATAGCAATTTTTTTTTCCTTAATAAGATTTACATCAGTATCTTTTTCATAAAACATTTTCATTTGACTCTCCTATTTATTTAAAAACTTCTGCACCTCTGGTCATTGCTATAGCTCCAGTTCGAGAGGTACTTGTTAAACCAAGAGGTTTTAATTTTTTACTCATTTTATCAATTTCTCTTCTTAATGCAGTTATTTGAATAACAACAGATTGTTTTGTTTTGTCCAGTATTACTGGATTAAAACTTTTACAGGCTTTAAGGGTTTTTTCTATCTTTTTTTTATTTCCAACAACTTTTAATAAAGCCATTTCTTTAAATATCACATTTTTATCCTCTCTTTTAAAGTCAGCTACTTTGTGAACAGGAACTAATTTTTTCAATTGAAGTTTTATCTGATCTATCACTTGAGGAGTACCAGTGGTCACAATAGTTATTCTAGAAATATTCTTAGTTGCATCAACTTCTGCTACAGCCAAAGACTCAATATTGTAGCCTCTACCTGAAAATAATCCCACTACTCGAGCTAATACACCAGCTTCATTATCAACCCACACAACAAAGATATGAGTATCAAATTTGCCAATTTTTGTTGGAATACTATAAGCTGATTTGGGATTGGCCATTAAACTAAAGCTTTTCCTTTTCCAGTAATCTTATTTTCTTCTTTGTCGTTTGGCCCTAAAATCATTTGATTATGAGGTTTTCCTGAAGGTATCATTGGAAAGCAGTTTTCATTAGGATCTACCTGGCAGTCAAATATTACTGGACCATTGTGATCAATCATCTCTTTTATTTTAGAGTCTAATTCGTTAGGATTATTAGCTTTTATTCCCTTACATCCGTAAGCTTCAGCCAATTTTACAAAATCAGGTAATGCTTCAGAATAACTCTCTGAATAATTTTTTTCATGAAGTAATTCCTGCCATTGTCTGACCATTCCCATATATTGATTGTTCAAAACAAAAATTTTTATGGGTAAATTATACTGAACTGCAGTAGACATTTCTTGCATTGTCATTAAAACTGAGGCTTCGCCAGCTATGTCAATTACTAGCTTATCCGGATGTGCTATTTGTACTCCTACTGCAGCTGGAAGACCGTATCCCATAGTTCCAAGTCCACCTGAAGTCATCCACCTATTAGGTTTATTAAATTTGTAATGTTGAGCAGCCCACATTTGATGCTGGCCTACTTCCGTCGTAATAAAAGTATCCTGTTTTTTCGTAAGTTCATATAATCTTTGAACAGCATGTTGTGGTTTTATAGTTTGATCGCTGTTGATAAAACCTAATGAATTTTTTAAACGCCATTTTTGTATCTGTTCCCACCATTTAGATGTATTTTGTTTGTTAGAGTTTTTAAACCCATTCTGTTTTTTATTAATTTTTTTAATTGTAGCCTTTAAAACTTCATTCACATCACCTACTATTGCTAAATCTACTTTAATAATTTTATTAATTGATGATGGATCAATATCAATATGAACTTTTTTTGATTTAGGGGAGAATTCATCAATTTTACCAGTTATCCTATCGTCAAATCTTGCTCCTATATTGATAAGTAAATCACAATCATGCATTGCATTATTTGCCTCATAAGTCCCATGCATACCCAGCATCCCAATAAATTGATTATCATCACCTGGAAATGCGCCAAGGCCTTGCAATGTGGAGGTGATTGGAAAACCAATTAGTCTTACAAATTCTCTTAGAGCTTCACTTGCTTTTGGACCAGAGTTTATGACACCACCTCCAGAATAAACTACAGGTTTTTTTGCTTTTGAAATTAATTCAATTAAACTATCAATCTCTTTCTCAAAAAATCTATTATGTACTTTTTCTTTAATTTTTTTTTCTTTTTTTTGTTTAAAATAATTTGTTTTAGCAAATTGAATATCTTTAGGAATATCGACTAAAACAGGGCCTGGTCTACCTGTAGTGGCAACTTTAAACGCCTCGTGTAAAATTTTAGATAAATCTTTTATATCTTTAACTAACCAGTTATGCTTTGTGCAAGGTCTGGTAATTCCTGTGGTATCACATTCTTGGAATGCATCTGTTCCGATTAAATGAGTCGGTACTTGACCTGAAATACATACTAATGGAACTGAGTCCATATACGCATCAGTTAAAGCAGTAACAACATTGGTTGCTCCAGGTCCTGATGTAACCAAAACCACTCCTGGTTTACCTGATGATCTTGCATATCCCTCAGCAGCATGCCCTGCTCCTTGTTCATGTCTAACTAAAATATGCTTAATTGTGGAATGGTTTTTTAACTCATCATAAATTGGTAATACTGCACCTCCTGGGTATCCAAAAATAAACTTAACATCTTGGTCTTCAAGACATTTAAATACTATTTCTGCACCTGAATATAATTTAGACATTTATCCAATCTAGCTGAAGTTGTACTGATTGGTCAAGGCTAAGAAGGAGATATCTAAATTTTTTTTAGAAATTTATTTGAATTTTTTAGGTTAATTTTCATCCAGTCAGACATCTTTCCACGCCCCCAAGTAGATTGTCTTTTTGCATATTGTCTAGTCTTTATTGATATTTTTTCGATTAATCTATTTTCATCAATTTTTTTCTCAAGAAATTCTCTTATTTCAAGAATACC